>CACZVC010000082.1 GCA_902784545.1 uncultured Ruminococcus sp.
GACGACACGAACAACGACAGAAGCAGCTATCAGGCGTGGAACGTCTGGGCGTGGGATATGACGAACGGCGGAAACGGCGCGGCTTACGAATTTACCGGTTACGACGATTACGGCGTTTACGCCGACCTTGATCTTAACGTCATAGCCGACGGCAAGCCGATAGAAACGCTCGGCTTCATCGTCCGCACGGAAAACTGGACGAAGGACCCGGACGGCGACCGTTCGATAGACATAAAGGAGAAGACGCCCGGCGGCTTGCAGGACGTTTACGTCAGAACGGCGGAATCCACGGTTTTCGACAATATGGAAAACGCCTGTAAATCCATAGTCAGCTACGCGATGCTGAAATCTTCAAATCAGATAAGCGTGTATTTCAAACCGCTTGCAAACGATTTCAAATCGTATCAGAAAAGATTTTCGATCACCGTAAACGGAGAGGATTACACCTCTTTTACGATGGGCGAATACGACGGCTCGTTAAAAAGAGCCGATCTGACGTTAAAGGACGATATAGATATATCCGACGTGGTTACGGTCGGCTACCGCTTCGACCCCGCGTGGATAAACAAAGTGGAGCTTATGTTTACAAATTACTTCGATACCGAAGAATTCGAGCAGAAATACGCATATAACGGCGACGATCTCGGCGTCACGTTCGACGATGAAAAAAACGTCGGAAAAACCACCTTCAAGGTCTGGGCGCCGACGACGACAAAAGCCGTGCTCAATCTTTACAACACCGGCGATTATATGACGGAAACGGCGCCTTACGCGTCGTATGAAATGACAAAGGGCGACAAGGGCGTGTTCTCGTATACCGCGAACGAAAACCTTGACGGCAAATACTACACCTACACCGTCACCAATTCAAAGGGTACGAACGAGGTCGTCGACCCGTACGCGAAGAGCGCGGGCGTCAACGGCAGGCGCGGCATGGTCGTCAACTTTACAAAGCTCGATTCGGAGCTTGACGGCTGGAGCGCGGATAAAAGACCGTTTGACAAAAACGCCGTCGACGCGTCGGTATACGAAATACACGTGCGCGATATGACGATAAGCCCGACGAGCGGCGTTACGGAGAAAAACAGAGGCAAATTCTTAGGTCTTGCGGAGACCGGCACGACGTATACCGAAAACGGCGTTACGGTGTCGACGGGTCTCGACCATCTGAAGGAGCTCGGCATAACTCACGTTCAGATACAGCCGTTTTACGATTACGTATCCGTCGACGAAACGAAGACGACGACGGAAATGTCGGAGGACAATTACAACTGGGGCTACGATCCGCAGAACTACAACGTCCCCGAGGGCAGCTATTCGACCGATCCGCACGACGGTTACAGCAGGATAAAAGAATTAAAAACGATGGTGATGGCGCTTCACAACGCCGGCATTTCGATAAATATGGACGTCGTGTATAACCATACCGGCGCGTCCGAAAACTCGAATCTCAACCTGCTCGTTCCGTATTATTATTACAGAACCAAGGCGAGCGGCGGTTTTTACAACGGCTCCGGCTGCGGCAACGAGCTGGCGTCCGAGCGCTTTATGGTAAATAAGTTTTTCAGAGACTCGTGCAGGTTCTGGACAGACGAATACCACCTCTCCGGTTTCAGATTCGACCTTATGGGTCTTATCGACAATCAGACGATGATAGACGTATATAACGACTGCAAGGCGCTTTATCCGAATATCATGGTCTACGGCGAGCCGTGGGCGGGCGGAACGACGAAGCTGAAATCCGGCAATAGCGAAAACAAGCTGAAGGAGCAGATGACCGTGCAGGAGAGCCTCGCGCAGGATTATTTCTCGGGCGCGGGCGTGCTCGTCGGCGCGTTCAACGACGTTATAAGAAACGCGATAAGGGGCGGCAACGATCCCGGCAAGGGCTACGTCCAGGGCGACACGTCGAACGCCTCCATAATAGCGATGTGCCTTGAAGGAAAATTCTCGAAGGGCACGGTGAAAACGGACAATATAAACCCGAACCTGGTCATAAACTACGCGGCGTGCCACGATAACTACACGTTGTACGACCAGCTTGCGCAGACGATGAACGAAGAGCGTCTGCCCGCCGCGTATCTGCAGGCGGAAGCGCTCGTGTTCCTGTCGGAAGGCGTGCCTTTCATTCAGGAGGGCGAGGACTTTATGAGAAGCAAATACAATGAAAAGACCGGCAAATACGACGGCAACTCGTATATCTCCGGCGACTTTATAAACGTTATGGATTATTCGCTCAAAATAAAGAATCTCGACACGTTCAACAAGGTCAAAGAGCTTATATCGGTAAGAAAAGCCGAAAGTCCGCTCCGTCTGGCTTCGAGGAACGAAATAAAGGAAAAGATCAAGGATACCGCCTTCGATAACGGTATTATCAGATTCACCGCGGACGATATAAAGGTCGCGCATACGGTAAACGGCGGCGCGCTTGCGCTCGACGGCACGTATAAGATCATTTATTCTGACGTTCGCGCCGAGTACGGCGAGGTCACGGGCGAGATAACGCTGTTGACAAACGAATCCGTCGTGCTCAAAAAGGTCGGCTGATATGTTCAGAAAAGGACAGGTCAGCACGGAAGTCGACAAAGGACCCTTCATTTTCACCCTGACGGCGCTCGTCGTAAGCCTCGCGGTATCGGTGCTTCTGTTCGCTCTCGGCAAAGGCGCGGGCATGGCGATATTCGCGGGCGTGCTGTTCGCTGCCGTAACGCTCGCCGCGGCGGCGGTCCTGTTCGCTCTGCTTACCGACAGGGCGTATATAGACGGCGGCGTGCTTCATATATCGTATCTGTTCAGAAGACGCGCCGTGCCGGTAAATGAAATAGGTAAAATAGCGTACCGCGACGACGTGTATTACGTGTACGACAAAAAAGACGTGCAGATAGGCACGATAAACGCAAAGCTGACCTCGATAGGCGAAGTTATATTTGCGCTCGATAAAAGCGGCGTGAATTTTGTTTAAATATAAAATAATGTTTGGAGGACAATATGGCAAACCTGAAGCTTTCCCATATCTACAAGGTCTACGATAACGGTCACAAGGCTGTGAACGATTTTTCGATAGACATAGCGGACAGGGAATTCATTGTTTTTGTCGGCCCGTCCGGATGCGGAAAATCAACGACGCTCCGTATGATAGCCGGTCTTGAAACAATAACCGCGGGGGATCTGTTCATCGGCGACACGCTCGTCAACGATATGGAACCGAAGGACCGCGACATTGCTATGGTGTTCCAGAGCTACGCTCTGTACCCGCATATGACGGTGTACGAGAACATGGCTTTCGGACTGCGCAACCGCAAAATGCCCGAGGCGGAGATAAAAGAGAGGGTAACAAAAGCGGCAAAAATGCTCGACATAGTCGATTATCTCGACCGCAAGCCGAAGCAGATGAGCGGCGGTCAGCGTCAGCGAGTCGCGCTCGGACGGGCGCTCGTGCGCGACCCGAAGGTGTTTTTGCTCGACGAGCCGCTGTCAAACCTTGACGCAAAGCTGCGCGCGACGATGCGTTCGGAGATAACGGCGCTCCACAAGAGCCTGAAAACCACGTTCATCTACGTAACGCACGACCAGGTCGAGGCTATGACGATGGGTACGAGGATAGTCGTTATGAAGCTCGGCTACGTCCAGCAGATAGACACGCCGATGAATCTTTACAACTCCCCGTACAACAAATTCGTCGCCGGCTTCATAGGAACGCCGCAGATGAATTTCTTCGACGTAACGCTTAAAAGATACGGCGACGGCGTCGCGGTCGGCTTTTCAAACGGCGACGGCATAACAGTCCCGTACGAGGCGGTTTCGAAGATAGACAAGGGATATCTTGAAGGCGGCGTGCCGGTCATATTCGGCATACGTCCCGAGCATATCGAGATAAACAGGGACGGGGACGGACTCAAATTCATCGTTACGGGCGTCGAGCGTCTCGGAAACGAAACGATACTCTACGGCAAGCTCGGCGACAGCATGGGCGAGTTCTCGGTAAAGGACGACGGCAATTCCATAATCGTCAAGCTTATCGACCGCGACGATAT
Source organism: uncultured Ruminococcus sp. (assembly GCA_902784545.1). Lineage (GTDB taxonomy): Bacteria > Bacillota > Clostridia > Oscillospirales > CAG-272 > UBA1248. The sequence goes on from CACZVC010000082.1 coordinate 4,035, forward strand.
AGCCGTCGGCGACGTCGTTTACGCTCAGCCGAAGCATAACAAGCTCCATTTCTTCGATAAGGAAACGGAGATAACGCTTATACACAAGATCCCGCTTTACAACACGGTCGCGGCGCAGCTCGGCGGCGGAAGGCTCGCGGCGCTCGGAAAGGAAACGGCGCTGCCCGAAGCGATAGGAAAACACGTATCGGACGGCGCGGTCGAGCTCATCGTACCGCCGAAGGCGATAGTCAAGGGCGGCGATTTCAGCCTCAGAGTCGCAAAGATAGAGGACGTTGACGGAGAGAAGCTCGCGTATTTACAGGACGGCGATCATTACCTGTTCGCGCTCGTCGACGAAGGCGTGTCCGCCGGAGACGATTACGGCTTCTCGCTGTTGTACGACAAGATAACCGTCAGAGCGAACGGGGAAGAGCTCGTTTCGCCGATAAGCGACGAGGTGTCGCTCGAGGGACGCTTCTCGAAGAAGGAAACGCGTGAAAACGGCGAAAGAGTCCTTCATTTCTACTATAACATCGGCAATTATTCCGTTGAGACCGTTAAAGAAAACGGATATAAGATCAACTCGATCGACAAGGATCACTGCTACGATTACACGTACAGATACGTTATCGACAGAGATAATATACGCACGGTGACGGACGGCGGCGACGGGCTTGACGTAACGGTCGAGGAAAAGCTCGATTACATCGGCGTCTGCTACGCGAAGGTAAGAACGGACGAGGGTCAGCAGTTCCTTATAAAGGTCGACCGCGATTTTGACGGCGGCAAGCTCCGCGTCGCGTTCGACGGCGCCGACGTATCGGTCTATTCCACAAAGATAGATATGAAGCTCTGCTGATGAAAAACGGCAATAACGGCGTAATACTCGATCTCGAACCGAACTCAAAGCCGTATCTGTTCAAAAGGATGATAGCGGACGGGTTCGACACCGTCGCCGTGTTCCTGCTGTTCATGCTTTTCTCGGCTCTGATATTCGCCTCGCCTCTCGCCTCAACGTACAACGCGCATTATGAGAATTACAAAAAAGTGCAGGAAGAGGTAAAAGCGGAATACGGAGACGACGCGGCGGCGATGACCGAAAAGCTCAGGGGCGACGCCTACTACCGCGACGAGCAGTTTGCGGCGAATCTCCATTCGTATATTTTGAAGCTGCTCGCGGGCTTTCTCGCCGAGGCGGCGGTACTTCTTATCGTTCCGCTCGTCTCGCCCGTAAGGGGAACGCCCGGCAAGCTGATGACCGGCATAATGCCGTTCAGCGAAAAACGGCAGACAAAGGCGACGCGCGGCTCGATAGTGTTGAGATTCGTGTTCGTTTACCTGATCGACAGCGCTTTCTTCTACCTGTTCACGGGCATATACACGTTTATTCTGATACCCGTGATGAGGTTTGTGGAGATCATAGTGAACAAAAAAAACAAAACGGTCTTAGACGCCTTATCCGGCGTTATGATCATAGAAAGATTATCATATAACGGAATTGATAAATAATCGGAGGAAAAACCATGAAAAAGTTACTTGCATTATTACTTGTTTTATCGCTGACCGCCGTGATCTTCGCGGGCTGCGGCTCAACGGAGGAAAAAGTCATCCGCATCTGGGTGGGTGAGGAATCCGTTGAATTCTACCAGACGCTCTGCGACGAATACGTCGCCGCTCATCCCGATTTCGGCTACGCGGTACAGGTCAAGGGTATGGACACCGGTACGATAGCCGGAACGATAGCGACGGACCCGAAGGCCGCCGCCGACATATACACCGCGGCGCACGACAACATAGGCAAGCTCGCGTCCACTCAGTGCGCGAAGCCGATAGGCGACCAGTCGCTTATTGACCAGGTGCTCGCCGACAACCCCGAATCGTTCAGAAACGTTATCTACTCGACGCTCAACGGAACAAAATATCTGTACGGCGTTCCGTATATCTCCCAGGCGCTTTTCCTGTACTACAACAAGGCGCTCGTGACGGAGGAGCAGGCTAAGACGTTCGAAGGGCTGAGAGAAGCCGCGAAAGCCGCCGGAACAAAGGCGATAACCGTGGTCGGCGACGACGGCTACAATATGTCCTTCGCTCTGCTTGCGACAAAGGTGAGCGACCACGGCACGACCGTAAAGATATACGAAGGCGCGGACGCCGTCGCGGGCGGCTCCAAGGGAACGAGCAACTGCCAGGGCGACGATACCGTGGCGATAATGAGATGGCTTCAGGATTACGCCGCTGATGAAAACGGCTTCAAATGGGCGTCTCCGGACGGCTGGGACGCCGATCTTGACAAATCCAACAACGGCGTGCTTGCCGTTATAGGCGGCGCGTGGCATTACAACACGGCGAAAGCCGCTCTCGGCGAGACCAACCTCGGCATCGCCCTTATCCCGACCTTCACGCTGACCGAAAAAGCGGTCGAGGGACTTTCCGGCGTTTCCGCCGGCGACGTTTACAGAGGCGGCACGTTCGCGGACTGCAAATGCTTTATGATAAACGCCAACTCCTCCAAGGAAAAATACGCAAAGGAGCAGGAGCTCATCAAATTCATGTCGAGCAAGGAAGCGCAGAACCGCTCGTATCTCGCCTGCCTCAACGTTCCCGCTTACGTCGGAGCCTCCTCTTATATCGAGCAGTGCTACAAGGACGGCAAGGTAACGGAAAGCCAGTACAACCTGGCGGCTATGCAGGTGGCTATGGCGGAATGGGGCATCCCGCAGCCGTTCATCACCGGTACGCTCAACTCCTACTTCTACTCCAAAAACGCTCCGTCCGTATTCCGCGCCATAATAGATAAGACCGCGTACCCGACGACGGGCGACACGATACTTTCCGAAACGGAATCTCTCACCGGCGTCCGCAAGGCGCTGTATCTCGTCGAATATCTGTGGATGCACGGAACGGTGCCGAAGGAATTCCCGACAGATCTTCCGAAGCACGACTGATCCCCGCCGCTGATTTTCCATTTCAGTAAATTATTCGGAGGAAAATATGGGTACTGATTCAAAACGCGGAAAAAAAGCCGCACGGTCAAATCCGTTCCGCAGGATCGGAAATTCCTTTTCCGAATTCGGAAAAAGGTTTACCGACGGATCCGTAGGTACCAAGCTTTCGCACTTTATATTCGGAGCCGGCAGCTTTTATCACGGGCAGATCGTGAAGGGGATAATATTCCTGCTTATACAGCTGGGCATACTCGCCGTTATGATCTTCTGTCCGTCGATAAACAACACGCCCTACGGGTGGAAAGCGCTTGTGAACCTGTCGCTTAAAAACGCCTTCGAGGGCGGGGAATTCGATCCCGCCACCGGAGAAATGGCGATCGGCTCCGACTGCAAGCTGATGATACTGTTCGGATTCGTCACGATAGCTCTGATATTTATATATTTCATAGTATGGAACCTCAATATCGCATCCTCCTACAAGGCGGACAACGATAAAAAGGTCGGCAAAAAGCCGACGACGATAAAAGAGGATCTTAAAGAGCTCCTCGACGGAAAATTCCACGTCCTTATGCTCACGCCGACGTGCATAGCGGCGACTGTTTTCACTATCCTGCCGACGATATTCATGATCGCGCTCGCGTTCACGACGTATAACCAGCAGGATATGAACAACCTGGGCACGAACCTGTTCAAATGGAACGGTCTGCAGAACTTCGCCGCGGTGTTCACGGGGGAGGGCTCGCTCGGCTTCGAGATCAAAAACAGATTCCTGCCGGTGCTCGGATGGACGTTCATATGGGCGATATTCGCAACGCTGACCTGCTATTTCGGCGGCATAATACTCGCCCTGCTGATCAACAAAAAAGACCTTAAAGGCAAAAAGGTGTTCCGTACGCTGTTCATACTGACGATCGCCGTTCCGCAGTTCATATCGCTCCTCGCGGTCAGAAACCTGCTCGGCGAATACGGACCGATAAACTCGCTTCTGCAAAGCATAGGCTGGATACAGGAGCCGATAGGATTTCTCGGGCTCAAAGCGACGGACAGCGAGATACTCGCCAAAATAATGGTAATAGTGGTCAATATGTGGGTCGGCATACCGTATACGATGCTTATGACGTCCGGCATACTGATGAACATACCGACCGATCTTTACGAGGCGGCGAGAGTCGACGGCACCTCGACCGTAAAAATGTTCTTCAAGATCACGCTGCCGTACGTAATATTCATCACAACGCCGTATCTCATATCGAGCTTTGTGGGGAATATAAACTCATTCAACACGATATACCTGCTGACAGGCGGAGGTCCCACTTATCCGGGCTATCAGGCGGGCGGTACCGACCTGCTCGTAACGTGGCTGTATAAGGTCACGATAGACCAGGGTATGTATAATACCGGCGCGGTCATAGGTATATTCACGTTCCTTATCACCGCCACGATAACGCTTATAACGTACAGGCGAAGCAAGGCGTACAATGAGGAGGATACTTTCCAATGAGCAACAATACAAACAAAAAATACAGAAGTCAGTCAAAAAACCGCCGTATCAGCCTTATCGTCACATATACGATACTTGCCGTTATGGCTGTCATATGGCTTATTCCGCTGCTCTGGATATTCATCTCGGCGTTCCGCTGCGAGTATCAGCCGGACGGCACGTTCATCGGGCGCGTTACGAGCAACTTTTTCCCGCGCGCGGTGGGCTTTGAGAATTTCAGACTGCTGTTTACCGAAACGTATTACGGCGTCGACCACGCGTTTGTGAGATGGATAGTCAATACGCTGATAATCTCGGTCATCGACTGCGTTATCTCGACGTTCCTCGTCCTATCCGTCGCGTACTGTATCGCAAAGCTCAAATTCAAGCTGAGAAAAGCGTTTATGAACATCACTATGATACTGGGGCTTTTCCCGGGCTTCATGAGCATGATAGCGATATACTTCCTGCTCAAATCGATAGGTCTGTCGGGCAACCCGTCGCACCCGGAGCTGTCGCTCGTCGGTCTCGTTCTCGCGTACAGCGCGGGCGCGGGTCTCGGCTTCCAGATTGCAAAGGGCTTCTTCGACGTCATTCCGAACGCGCTCGTAGAAAGCGCGAAGCTCGACGGCTGTACGAACTTCAAGGTCTTCTGGAAAATAATCCTGCCGCTCGCAAAGCCGATAATCATTTATCAGGCGCTCATGAGCTTCACGGGACCGTGGATGGACTTCATATTCGCAAAGGTCATAATCGGCGCGGATAACGCGAAATACTGGACGGTCTCCGTCGGACTTTATTCCATGCTTTTCGGAACGCACCCGGATACGAACCTGTTCACTCAGTTCGCCGCGGGCTGCGTGATAGTCGCGATACCGATAGTAACGCTGTTCATGTTCTTGCAGAAGTATTACGTGGAGGGCGTAACCGCGGGAGCCGTGAAAGGCTGATATCATCAAAAAAGGAACAGGCGTGAAAGCTCCTGTTCCTTTCAACTTGAAGACAAAGTATTTACTCCCTTCGTCACGCCGTAAAACGGCGCGCCACCTCCCTCAAAGAGGGAGGCAGATCAAGGCTCCTCCTTCGGTCTTTGCGACAGCCTTTTATAATTTTATTACCAGAAGAATTTTCCTCTGTTGCTATTGATATTCAGCATACGGACTTTTTCGGCGACCTTGCCGTAATCGACGGGGAGCATACGCCACATCCAGTTGCAGCCGACCGTGCCGGGGACGTTCATCCGGCTTTTTTCGTCAAGCTTCAGAAGATCCTGCATTGGAGCGACCGCGGTATCGGCGTCCGACGTGAACGCCGCTTTGAGCATATATTCAACGATATCGCCGCCCTCTTCCATACCGAGGGCTTTTTCCGCTTTTTTCCTGACCTCCGGCGCGGCGTCTTTCCACCATCCGAGCGTCGTGTTGTTGTCGTGCGTGCCGGTGTAGATAAAGCAGTTTTTCGTATGCGTTTCCGGCAGAGGATCGGTAAGCTCGCCGTCGAAAGCGAACTGTAAGACCTTCATTCCCGGGTAGCCGCAGTAGGCGAGCAGATCTTTAACGGTCTGATTGACGACGCCGAGATCCTCCGCGACGATCCTCAGCCCGGGCAGCTCCTCTTTTATCCTGTCGAACAGTTTTTTGCCGGGTCCGATCTCGTATTTGCCGACGAGAGCCGTCGGCTCGCTTGACGGTATCGCGTAATAATTCGCAAAGCCGATAAAGTGGTCTATGCGCAGGATATCGAACATCTCGCCGAGCGCTCTCAGCCTGCTTATCCACCACGAATAGCCCTGCGCCTCGTGCTTGTCCCAGGCGTATAACGGATTTCCCCAGCGCTGACCGTTTACGGAGAAATAATCCGGCGGCACGCCCGCTACGCGCACGGGTCTGCACTCCTCGTCAAGCTCGAACATATCGGGGTTGAGCCATACGTCCGCGGAATCCTCCGATACGTATATTGGCATATCGCCCATCAGCATAACGCCCTTGCTTTTCGCGTATTCGTGCAGCTTCGTCCACTGCCTGAAAAACAGATACTGCTCGTATATGTAAAAGTTTATCTCGTCCTTCAACTCCGCTTTGTACTTTTCAAGCGTCTCCGGCTCTCTCAGACGTATTTTCTGATCGGGCCATTCCATCCAGGAGATCTCGTTGAATTTCGCTTTTATCGCGCGGAAAAGCCCGTAATCGGCGACCCAGCTCTGCTTTTTTTCAAATTCCGCTATCTCACAGCCGAGCTTGTCGAACGACGTTTTGAAAGAAAGCATCATAAGCCTTCTTTGCTGTTCCTTGACGGCTTCAAAATCGACCTCAGGCTTTATTTCAAGCGGCTCGTAGGAGCCTTCCGGCAAAAGCCCCTCCTCCTCGAGCGACGGAAAGTCGATAACGAGCTGATTGCCCGCGAAGGTCGAGCAGCTCTGATACGGCGATTCCGCGTAGCCGGTAGGTCCGAGCGGCAGCATCTGCCATATGCTCATTCTGGAATCCTTTACAAAATCAACAAATTCATAAGCCGCTTTTCCGAGAGTCCCTATACCGCCGTCCGACGGCAGCGACGTAACGTGAAGAAGCACACCGCTTTGTCTCATGATATCCCCTCCGAATACGTTTTACTGTCTTTATTTTATCATAAATAATCAAATAAGTCAACAGTTTTATATCACTTTCAAAGCGTTTGATCAAATATTGTTTTGCGTCGCGGCTTACTGTTTTTCTGTTTCGATATAGACTTCGCTCTGCGAGCCGGATCTGATCTCAATGCCGATATCCGTAACATAGCCGTCCCCGGTGATCAGATACGTTATATTGAGCGAATCATTCATATACGATATCTCAAAGCCGCCGTTTTTCGTCGTCTTCCCCTCGAGCGCGCTTATCTGTTCATCCGAATAGCCCATCTGTACAAGCGCCTCGTATGGCGTCATATCGAGAGTTATCCCGCACGGAAGATCAAAGTTTTTGCACCCTTTGCGCAGTATCAGCCGCGCTTCTCTTATCGTGCCGCCCTCCGGTTCTCCCAAACCGTCGTTTTCGGTAAAAAAGGTAAGATCGTACAGATCGTTGCCGTAGCGGACGAACGTTCCGTCGTTTTCGTGGTTTACCTGCTTATAGTTTGCCGCCGCGTATTCCGCGCCTATCGTATAGCCGCCGACGTCAATCTTCCATATTATTTTACGCAGGTCTTCGAATTTCATTCCCGCAAACAGCTTTGATTTAAGCCACTTGTTAAATACCTCCCACGGCTCGCCCGTCTCAAACTCTTTTACGGGCCCGGTCGTCTCCCCGGCGGGCAGCTTGAATAACGCGTCAAACGCGTACGTATAAACGGTTTTAACGCCGGCTTCCATATCGAATTTCATATCAAACTCCACGTGAAAGCGGT
>CACZVC010000083.1 GCA_902784545.1 uncultured Ruminococcus sp.
AATAGTTACAGTCACGTTTTTGTAATCCGCGCTGTACGCCGTATTTACTTCGGTTATGGTGCCGGTGAGCGTATATTCGCCTTCGAGCGCCTCGCCCTTGGCAAGAGCGTACGCGGCTTTGAGTATCTCCTCGGCGGTCTTCGGCTTCGGAGGATCGACCTTCGTTTCCTCCGCCGTCGTTTCAGGCGCGGTCGTTTCAGTCGAGCCGGACTGCGATACTATCTTATCGAGCGTGCAGCCCGCGTCGAATTCATATGTATTGTTCTTTCCGTCGTTGAAGTGCTTGAGAACGCCTGTGACCGTTATAACGTCGCCCACGCCGATCTTGTCGGCACCTTTGCCTTTCATTCTGAAGCACTGTACGGGTTTGCCTTCGGAGCCGTCGACGACTATCGTGACGGTCACGTTTTCATACTGTGAGCTGTACGCGGTGTCGACCTTGCTGATCTTGCCGGTGAGCGTGTACGTTCCGCTGAGAGATTCGCCATCCTTCAGCGCGTAAAGCGCGTCGATTATCTCTTTCGGAGTTTTAAGCTCCTTCGGCGGCTCCTTTTCGGTATCCGCACCTGTCGTTTCGTCGCCGCCCTCGCCGGATATCACCTTGTCGAGAGAACAGCCCGCGTCAAACTCAAACGTGTCGTTGTATCTCTTGAGCGCGCCGGATACGGTTATCGTATCGCCGACCTTTATCTTATCCGCGCCGTCGCCCGCGAGTCTGTAGCACATAACGGGCTTGTCGGTCATATTACCGACGACTATCGTAACGGTGACGTTGTTGTACTGTGTGCTGAACTCCGTATCGACGGAGATTATCTTACCTGTAAGCGTGTATTTGCCGTCCATTATTTCGCCCTTTTCAAGCGTGTAAAGGGCGTTTACTATATCCTCCTCGGACATATCGGCGGGCATAACGCTTATCTTGAACTCTTTTTCAGCCTTTGCGCCGCCGCACTCCGCCGTGACTTTTAAAGTCACCGAAGCTATGGCTTTGCCGACTTTTACGGTAAGAACGTCGCCGTTGAGCGTCGCAGCGCCGCCGTCAGCCGTAAGCTCCCACGTAAATTTGACGTCGGAGTAGTTCACTCCGTTCTCGCCGAGCTTTATCGTGGTATCGGACGTTACGGTCGAGGGGATGACGTTTATCGCGTTGAGCTCGTTTGCCGCTTTTTCCTCATTTGATATATCCGTGGATTTTACGGTTATACCGCCTGCGCAGGGATATATCTGCGGCTCGTTGTACCACGATACCGGTCCTTCGACGTCTATCGTGTAGCCGACCGCGAGCTTTTCGTATTCGGCCTGAAGCTCGGAGATCGTGAGGGTGTTCGAGGTAGAGAGGTAAAGCTTGAAATCAACGCCGTTCTTCGTAACCGTGACGTAAACGGAGCCGGCGCCTTTTTCAACGTAGTTTTCAGCGTTGTTGCTGTTCCAGTCGATGCTCTTTATCTTCGCGTCGGTCAGCTTTGCGATAACGCTCTGATAAGGATCGAGCGCCGCGGCAGGATTTACGCCTTCTTTAAGGAACTCGTCTATCGGTACGACTTTGACCTCGCCCTTCTGCGGATTTCCGTCCTTGTCGAGCACTACGGTGTAGGTACAGCCGGCGCCCATCTCACGGAAACCGTTGTAAATGGAGGTCTTGCCGTTTACGATTATGATATTGCCTACGGCAAGATCCTTGTCAGCCGCGTCCTGCGAATCGCATTTCATACGGTAGGCAAAGTAGCCGTGCTGACCGTCAAGATCCTGCAGGAACACGCCTATGTTTTTATTTTCCGCGTTGAAAGGATATTTCGCGACGACGATGCCGCGGATATTCATCGTAACGTCCTTGGTGTTCTCGGACCAGTATTTCCAGTCGTCTATCTTGAACGCCTTTATAACGTATTTGAATTCTATATCCTTTGAAAATTCGCCGCCCTTGACTTTGCCCTTCATGGAGAAATTCGTCTCCGTGTCGGCGTACGGATCGATTATGACGGTTATCTTGCCGTCGTCCGCGGGAGCTGTGGAGACAAGTCCGTTTCCTCCGTCGACGGTCCATTCAACGTCGTACGTTTTGTCCTCGTAATCGACTTTTGAGGGCAGAGTAAAGGACGAGGAAACGCTGTTGTCGATGCCCGGCTTGTTGTATTCGTAAATCATGTCAGCCGCGCCGTCGACAAGCTCCTGTGAATACGCCGCTTTATCGCCGCCCGCGCTTTCCGTGCCCGTTTCGGCGGTATTGCCGTTACAGGACAGGAGCAGAGCGAGCGTCATGCATAACACGAGGAGCAGTGCTGATACTTTTTTCATCTGATCTCTCCTTAAAATTATTTGACTTCGCAGTCGGCAAGCGTGAACAGCTTGAGCTGGGGCTTGCCGTTATATGTTGTGGATATACCGTTGACGCTTATCGTTTTGCCGCTGAAATATTCCTCGGTCACGGTCTTGCCGTCCTGCGTGAGCCTTACCGTGCGGACCGTGACGGTCGTACCGTCCGCGTCGCAGGTGAGCGTCATCGCTCCGTCGCTGTCGGTCGTGCTCTGCGTGGTGTAGATGCTCGTGACCTTTAAATTTTCAAGTCTTACAAACGTGTTTTCAAGCGTTTCGTTTTCGTTAAGATCCTTCGCGCTTATAAGCGTCGGCTTTACAGCGACGTCCTTTTCAAGTATCTTCGTATCGTCGTCCGTCGGGTTTATGAGAGAGAACGACAGACCCGAGACCTGAAAACCGAACGATTCGTTATCGTCAGCCGTACCTGTAAGAAGCAGCTTGTAACCGGGAACGAGGAATTTCGGCGCCAGAGCGGCGAAGCCGCCGTAAACGTATACGCCGTAATACTGCTGTGTATCCTCGTCGAACGATTCCATATATATTCCGCCGCCGCTTTCCTTTGTGACTACGCCCTCGAATCTTACCTTCGTGCCGCTGTACGTGCTTTTGTTCAGCACGAGCGACTTTATCGAAAGCTCGACCGCCGAGCCGTAGTAGAACAGCGGGTCTTTTTTGCCGGAATAAAGATTCAGCTTCTCGTTTCTCGCGCTTGTGAGCGCTTCCATCGCGACGGTGCCGTAAAGCGTGGACGACGTGCTTTTGCCCATCGCGAGACCGTCGGACAGTATTTCGATATTGAGGTTGCGCCACGTATCGTCGCCCGTGTTTCTGTACCAGACCCAGCAAAGGTATCTTTCGCCGGTGGAGTCTACTTCGGCGACGCCCTCGGTCGAGCTTTCAAGCACTATTTCCGCGGCCTTTTCAAGCTTTGATTTCGTATATCTGGACGCGGGCTTGCCCCACGGCTCGACCTTGCCGGTCGATTCCGGCGTGTCTATCGCGAGGAAACGGGCTTTTATAACAGATGATTTAGAGTTGTTCCAGAAATGGACGGTATCGCCGTCTATAAACTGCTCCACGGTAACTCTGCCGCGCCCGGTCTTTTCAAAATCACCGTCGATATTCGACGCGTTGAGCTTTACCCTTGTTGCAAAATCGGGCAGCGACGGGTCGCGCGTGTATTCCCATACTCCGGCGTCTTCCGGCTGATCTGTCCCGGCTGACGTCGTTTCCGCGTCCGTCACCGCCGGCGGAGCCTTCTGACACGAGGACAGAAGGACCGCGGATAACAGAACGGAAACGACTGTGAGCAAGGATAATATTTTAATAAATTTTTTATTTTTCATATTTTACTGGTTGAGCGTTATGCAGCGGTTGTAAGCGTCCGTAAAGAGCTGTTTCAGCTCCGCGTCGGAAACGGTACTCGCGGCGGAAATGTAAGCTACAAGGAGCTTGCCGACCTCGTCACGCGCGTCGGACGAGCCTACGAACGCGGGAGAGGTGAAGTAAGCGCTTTCCTGCTCCATACAGATCTTAGCTGAGAGCGCCGCTATGCCGTCTTTGTTGTTGTTCGCGCCGGATAAAAACTCTTTGTACGGTTCAAGCTCGAATGCGGATTTGAGAACGGGAACGTAACCGGACGCCATGGAGAACTCAGCCTGGAATTCGGACGAGGTGAGTAAGAATTTCATAAACGCCCACGCCGCGTCGTTTACCTTGCTGTCCTTCTGTTTCAGCATACAGAGAGACGGACCCTGGGATATGACCTTCTTGTTGCTCTGATCGGCCTGCGGGATAGATGCGATGCCTACCTCGAACGGATATGTGCCGTCGTCGGACTTGGCGGGGCACTGATACGTCGCGCCGGCGGAGGAGCCGATGGAGATGTACGAGCGGATTATAACGCCGTCGTCGTTAGCCTTGTTGTTAGTGAACAGACCTGAGGTATACGCGCCGTATATCGCCTGAGTCGTCATATAACCGTTCTGACACCAGGTGCGGAACTTGTTGCAGAAATCCATATTCTGTTCGTTGTTGAACAGGAAACGGTCTGCGACGTTATCGACTGCCTGCGTGTACGGGGTCTTGAGCTGTTCCGTCATCGTAATGAACCAGTTGGCTTCGGAGTCGTAGCCGAGAGGTATGCTCGACGGGTCGATCTCTTTTATCTTCTTTATGACGTATTCCATCGAGGTATCGTCGGAATCGTTTGCGGCGAACCAGTGATCGGGGACTTTGAGGCTGTTCTGCTCAAAGAAGGTCTTGTTGTAATACATTACCTCGGTCGATTTGGAGAAGGGCAGCGTGTACATTTTAGACGTGTCGCCGAACTGCTGACCTTCGGAATAGTAACCGGCGATAAAGTCTTTGACCTGAGCCTCGGTGAGACCGATTTCTTTATCGTTGATATACTCGGCAAGGTCAACGACCTTTTTGCTCTTTAAGTAAGTTGCAACGTGGTCGGGATAGCAGTATGCGATAGCCGGCTGTTTGCCCGCCTGGATCTCGGTTATGATCTGGTCGCGGACGTCGTCGTAGCCGCCGATCGACTGCTCGTTTATCGTTATGTTCGGATAAGTCTTGTTGAAAGCCTCGATGTACTTTACAAGTACGTCGCGCAGGTTTTTACCCATGGTGTGGTAGAAAACCACCTCAACGTTTTCCGTCGGGATCGTGTGGGACTTTGCTTCGGTCGCATTTGTATCGGTCGATGTGCCGCCGCCCGAGCACGCGGTGAGAAGACCGGAGCACAGAACGAACGCGAGCAAAAGCAGTGCGATAATCTTTTTCATAGAGGTTCTCCTTATTAGTTTGATTGCTTTTATTTTGACCTCGGACAGAGGTAAAAACCTGTTTAACCCTTGATGCCGCTTCTCGAAACGCCGCGCATTATGTACTTGCGCAAAAATACGAATACGAGGAACAAAGGTATGGATACGATAGTTACCGCCGCCATCTGCGCCGGATAGTTGACGTCGCCGAATTCGTTCGTAAAGCTCGCGCCGCGCAGACCGTTCGTAATAAGCTGGTGCGCCGCGTCGTTTGCAACGAGCCTCGGCCAGATGTACGCGTTCCACGCGCCCATCATTTTAAGTATCGTTATCGTTATGATAGTGGAGACGGAGAGAGGAAGCATGACCTTCCACAGATATTTGAAGTCGCTCGTACCGTCGACCTTAGCGGCGAGGTACAGCTCATTCGGTATCTGTAAAAACGTCTGACGAAGCAGATAGATGTAGAACACGCTGACGAGCATCGGAAAGATAAGCACGGCGAACGTGTTCGTAAAGTCAAGCGATTCGACAGGCTCGCTCAGAAACGGCAGACGTCCGGACACGGTCATATAGTTCGTTATCGTGTAAAGCTCGCCCGGGACCATCATCGTCGCCATCAGAAGACCGAAGACGACGTTTTTGCCCTTGAAATTGAGCCTTGCGAAAGCAAACGCGGAAAGGACCGTTACGATGAGCGAAAGCACCGTGGAGATAAGACCTACGTACATGGTGTGTAAGAACAGATCCCACAGATTCGCCTTGCTGAACGCCTCGGAAAAGTTTTCAAAAACGATGTGCTGAGGCCACAGCGTCGGAACGTTCGCGCGGTATTCCTCAAGCGTCTTGAACGACGATATAATCATCCAGTAGAACGGGAAGATGACGATCACCGCCATTATCGTGAGGAATATATAAATTACCGTGTATCTGATTATTTTAGAGGTACGCTGAGCTTTGCTCAATGAGGATACGTTTATATCGTTTGTTTTGTTCATACGCCACCTCAATAATGTACTTTCTTCTTGCTTACGTAGCCGTTTATCGCCGTTACTATAAGGATGATTCCGAACAGTATAAGCGAAGCTGCTGACGCGTTGCCGAGGTTGCTCTTCGGCAGCATATTGTAAACGTAACCGACGATCGTGTTCATCTGACCGTTGCCGCCGGGACCCATTCCTTCACCGAAAATACCTACGATGCTGGAATATTCCTTGAAGCCGCCGATGAACGAGGTTATAATAACGTATGCGAGCATCGGGGAGACGAGCGGTATCGTTATTTTGAAGAACGTGCGGAGCTTTGACGTCCCGTCTATTTTCGCCGCCTCGTAATACTGCTTGTTGACGTTCTGCAAGCCGCCGAGCAGTACGAGGATCTTGAACGGTATCGCGTTCCATACTATGTACGTGCATACGACGAACATATTGGCTCCCCACGACGAGCCGACGTTCACGAAGTTGATCGGTCCTATACCGAATATACCGATGATGTTGTTTATAATGCCCTGCGTCTGTATAAGGTCGCCCAGACCCACGCGCGTGAACATGGCGTTGAAGACCATGCCTATCGCTATGGAGTTCGTGACGTACGGCAGGAAGAATATCGTCTGATATATTTTCTGCAGCGGCTTTATCGAGTTGAGCGCCACGGCTATGAGAAGCGCGAGCACCGTCGATATCGGCACCGTTATCACGCACAGAAGCAGAGTGTTTTTAAGACATAGCTTGAAGTCAACGTAGTTGACGACCGTCTTGAAGTTTTCTATACCGAAATCAAACGTTTCGCCGCCGACGATGGCAAGACCGTTGTAACCGTTAGCAAACGCCATTCTGAACGTGTTTATCAACGGATAAAACGAGAAGATCAGAAGAAGTATCAGAGCGGGGGAGAGATACAGCCACGCTTTATACTGGTTTCTGCCGTCAAGATCGCCCTTCAGGCTGATACGGTTTTTCGGCTTTTTAAGATCCTTATTCATACCTCACCTCAAAACCTTATTCTTTCGCCTGTTTCGTTGTTGAATATAAATACCTTGTTTCTCTTGATGTTGAAGCGTATCGCGTTATCGCCGCCGGTCGCAATCTTCAGATCGGAGTCGATTATCGCGCGTACGCTCGGCTTGCGGGATTTTTCGTTTGCGAAAACGACGGAGCAGTCGCGTCCCATAACTTCGACGTTTATAAGCCTGCCGGAAAGTCCGCCGTCGTCAGCGGGGATGAAGCCCTCGGGTCTTATGCCGACAGCCACGGGCTGATCCTCAACGCCGGGAACGTCAGCGATACAGTCATTGCCTATGTAAAGCTTTCCGCCCGTTACCACGCCGTCAAACGTGTTGATGGGAGGTGTGCCGAGGAACTGCGCAACAAAGAGGTTGTCCGGATCGTCGTAGACCTTCTGCGGCTCGCCGACCTGCTGGACGACGCCGTTTTTCATAACCACGATCATATCGGAAATGCTCATCGCCTCCTCCTGGTCGTGTGTGACGAATACGGTGGTAACGCCCGTTTCGCGCTGGATCCTCTTGATCTCTTCTCGCGTCTGTAAACGGAGACGCGCGTCGAGGTTTGATAACGGCTCGTCGAGCAAAAGCACTCTCGGCGTCTTTACGAGCGCACGCGCTATGGCGACGCGCTGCTGCTGGCCGCCGGAAAGCTCGTTCGGCTTTCTGTCCATAAGCTCGCCGATCTGAACGAGGTCCGCCGCGTGCTGCGCGCGGTTGAGCATCTCATCCTTCGACAGCTTTTCCGCGCCCTTTAAGTTCTGAAGCGGGAAGAGAATGTTCTGCTTTACCGTAAGGTGGGGATACAGGGCGTAGTTCTGGAAGACGAGACCAACGCCTCTGTGCTCGGGTTCGAGATTTGTAACGTCGCTGTCGCCGAAATAGATCTTGCCCTCGGTCGGCTTCTGCAGACCGCAGATCATGTAAAGCGTCGTGCTTTTTCCGCATCCGGAAGGACCGAGAAGCCCGATAAGCTTTCCGTCCGGGATCTCTATCGAAAGATCCTTGACAGCCGTAACTATCTCATTCGATTTCTTGTTGCGGCTCGGAAAGCATTTTGTGAGATTTTGTAAAATGATCCTCATAACGTCTCCTGTGTGTTTTATATATTTTCAGAGGAATCGTCATTCCCCTTTGAATCGCTGTACGGATCGAATTCCGCGGCTTGCTTTTCAGACTCTTTTATAAACTCGTCGCGCTCGGCGGCGGTCTTGAAAATACGCTGGCTCGCCCAGTCGATGACCACGGTGTCGGCAAGAACGTCGTGGAGCATCGAGCTGCCGCCGCTTTTTATAAGCGAGAAGATCTCCGCTATCAAGAATATGACGAGAAGTATTACGCCGAATATCCCGGTAACGTTGTTGAATACCGTGAGTATTATCACGGCGGGCAGCGCCGCTTCGAAAACGCCCTTGCCGATAACGTTCCTGACGAACAGCACCGGAGTGCTTATTTTCGTACATCCGCGCCGCATGACGCCGAGACCGAACAACAGCTTTCCGAGCGATCTGCCGTCTTTTGTGAAGATCGGGATCATGAAATCAAGGATGACAGTCGACAAAACAATGCCCGACGCGAAAATGATGAACGAAAGAGTGTATGAGGTGACGATCGCGTCGTTTGCATCCTTATCGTTATTCGCCGCGTCGACGGCGTTCTTGTAGTTTTCCTTTTCATCCTCGGTCATTTTGGCGTATTCTTCGGCTGTCGTTTTGAAGGAAACGCCGTAATCGCGCTCATATCCCGCGATTATCTCCTTGTATCTGTTCGTATATGAATCAACGTTAAAAGCCGCCGAAAGGAGAAAATACAACCCGGCGGTGATTATCCCGGCAAGTATGACGTCGGCGAGAAACGCAAACAAACGCTTACTGTACGGAGCTCTTTGAACGTCTATCATGATACGACCTCAGAACCGAAAAATGACATAATACGACTTATTATATAAAGTATATCAAATATAAAAATGTTTGTCAATATAAAATTATAAGTTCTTTTTAAATAATTCTGAAATTCTTTCAAATTACATCGGAGAAAAGCAAAAAGACTGGCTTTTGCCGGTCTTTCAAAATTTAAGTTTTAAACGCACTAAACCGTAAAAAGTGAAATCGCGCCTGCGGTGCGGTGAAATCCGGGCAGATACCGGATGAAATCGTTCGCTATGGCGACAGATGAAATTAAATCCGTCCTCTTTATCCCGCACGTCAGTGCGGATTTCATCACGAAGCGATTTCATCCACGAAGTGGATTTATCCCGTCCGTAAGGACGGATTTAGTTGAAAACCCGATGCGGATGCATTGGGTTTTCTGTGCTTAACGTCCGAAATCGCAAAAGCGAAAAACGCATATAAA
>CACZVC010000084.1 GCA_902784545.1 uncultured Ruminococcus sp.
ATCATTCGGCGAAGCCGTTCATCATGCGCGAAAGCGCTCATCATGTGCCGCGTAAGCGGAACTCATAACTGCCGACTGTCCTTCAGAACAGTCGGCATACGGGCAGTCCGATTTTTTTATAAGCTGTCAAGATACGCCTGGAGTATTATTTCCGCGGAAAGCTTATCGACGTTTTCCTTCCGCTTTTTGCCTCTGACGTTGCCCTCCGAAAGATACATATGCGCCGATACGGTGGTAAGCCGCTCGTCGTATAAGATCACGTTCGTTAAACATACGTTTCGCAGTATATCGGCAAATGCGTGCGCTTTTTCCGAGCGCGGTCCGCGCGTCCCGTTCATATTTACCGGGTCGCCGAGAACTATATCCGTAATTCCGTACAAAACGACGTATTCCTTGACTTTAAGCGCAAGCTTAGGCGCCCATTCCTCCTTGATATAACCGACGCCGTTCGCAAGAAAACACGTTTCATCCGACACGGCGATGCCTGTCCTCACGTCGCCGTAATCCACGCCGAGATACCGCGTTTTTTTATCGGTGAACAGGGTGCATCCGTCGTTTCTGAACTGCGCGATTTTTTCCGTCAGACTTTCGACGGAAACGGAAAAGTGAGACGCAAGACAGCTGATGCAGGTGTATTCCGTCGCGCCGCGGTTTATCATCTTTTTATACAGAGCGATCTCGTCGTCGCAAAGCACCGCTCCGCACGAAGTACATCTTATAAGCTTATCGTTTTGCAAATATATACCTTACTGTCATGTGCGGCGAGCTTCATATCGAGCGTGCGTTCGATTTTGCATTCGCTGCCGTCGAAAACGTCCTTTATAGCAAGGCCGTGTCCGCATCCGTCCCAAAGACCGATATTCGTCAGATCGAGCGAAAGCGTGGCTTCCTCGTCGGCAAAGTTCACGAACATAAGACCGTATTCGTTATCCGACAGGTGACGGAAGAATACGAGACCTTTGTTTCCGTTGTCGCCGCAGACGAACGCCGTTCTGCATTCCTCGTCCTGATTGATCCTGAGCAGACCCTTGTTTTTGAGAAGCTCAAGCGATACGTCGTTTATGCTTCTGATATCACAGCCTATCATAAGAGGCGAGGCGAAGAAGCTCCATACTGAGAAATGAGTCTTATAATCCGTGTCGGTGCAGCCGCCGTTTTTGACGTTGCCGCGGTTATACATACCGACGATAAGCATATCTATATCGTTATAGCATCCGACGCCGGAATACGCGAGCTTGTCGACCTGTGACAGAGCGATATCACGTACGGAATTGAAGTTGTCGTTTATATCGCCGGTGGAGCGGTACATACCGGCGCCGCAGGAGCGTATCCACGTTTCAACGTGATCGGAGCCCCAGTTGCAGGCGGAGAACAGGATGTCCTTTCCGGATTCCTTGAGCGCGAGACCCATAGTGTGATAAAGCAAAGGACCGTTTGCGCCCTGAGGCACGTTGCAGAAATCGTATTTTAAAAAGTCGACGTCAAACGATGCAAAAAGCTTTGCGTCCCTGAATTCGTTATGGTAGCTCGAAGGATATCCGGCGCATGTTTTTACGCCGGCGCAGGAATACATACCGAATTTCAAGCCCTTTGAATGGATATAATCGGCTAAATACTTCATTCCATGCGGGAATTTTTTCGGATCGGTGACTATGTCGCCGCTTTCGTCACGCTCGGGAAGCGACCAGCAGTCGTCGATAACGACGTATTCGTAGCCTGCGTCCTTAAGTCCTTTTTCGATCATGGCGTCGGCTGTCTGCATAAGAAGCTCCTCGCTTATATCGTTGCCGAAGGTGTTCCATGAGTTCCAGCCGAGAGGCGGTCTTTTTGTGTTCATAACAGTCTCCTTATCTTTTATTTATTTTCGTCAAGAGCGTTGAGCATATTGACTCTTACCTGATGCCTTCCGCCCTCAAATTCCGTTTTGAGGAAAAGCTCCACCATATCTATCGCAAGCCCGAATCCCACGACTCTGCCGCCTAAGCAAAGCACATTGGCGTCGTTATGCTGGCGCGTCATACGTGCGGAAAACGTGTCGCTGCAGCAAGCCGCGCGTATTCCTTTATGCTTGTTCGCCGCCATACTCATGCCTATGCCGGTGCCGCAGACGAGTATACCGCGATAGCACTGACCGCTCTGTATGGCGCGGCATACCTTATCGGCATAATCCGGGTAGTTGACGGATTCGCCGTCACAGCCGAAGTCGATGAATTCCACGTTGTTTGAGGTAAGATAGCTCTTGATCGTCTCCTTAAGCTCATAGCCGCCGTGATCACAGCCTATCGCAAGAATCTTTTTTTCCATTTTATGTTTTCTCCTTTATAAATTTGCATTATTATTTTTTACTCTCTCGGCCTGAGAGGGTCTTAAATAAACGGGTTTGAAGTTTTTGTTAGAAAAAACGGTTTTGTCTTCCGCTTTATCATAAACCGATACAGAAAGATAAGCGGCTTCCGCGGCTGACGGATATATAAGCCGCGCGGGCGGTATTATCATATCGCACGATAGCTTTTCCTTTGCAATAAGATAACCGTCGCCGCAGATTATTGCCCGACCGCCGGTATTTTTCAGCTCCGCGTCAAGCTCGTCTGCTGATACGGCTCTGTCCGGCGTAAGTCTGTTTCCGTCCTTGAATAAAGCGTTATAAAACTGACCGCGCCTCGCGTCGAGCACGGGACAAATGATCTCTCCGGGATATAAACGGCAGAGCGGCGAGGCTATGACCTCAAGCGTTGACAAGCCGACGCACGGCGCGTTTTTCCCGAACGCGAGCCCCAGAAGTATAGACGCGCCGATACGCACGCCCGTGAATGAGCCGGGACCGTTCGTCGCCGCAAACATCGTAACGTCGCTTATATTCCTTCCGGAATTTTTGAATAAGCCTTCTATCATCGGCATTACCGTGGCGCTGTGCGTTATTTTTGCGTTAAGAAAGCTTTCGGCGATTATACCGTCCTCCGATACGAGCGCGCACGAGGCGGTTTTTGACGAGGTGTCAAGCGATAATATCAGCAATTTCAATCCTCCTTCCGTTTTCCGTCCGCGTTATCGTTACCTTTATTGCGCCGTCCGGTATAGCCTCCGGGCATTTTTCGCACCATTCGCAGAAAAATATCGCTTTTTCTTCAAGTATATCGTAATATCCGGTGCTGTAAAGATCGTCGTCGTCATTGATGCGGTAAAGATCGAAATGGTATACAGGGATCCTGCCGTCATATCTGTTGACGACCGCGTACGTCGGACTGCAAACAGCGGCGTTTTCGCATAAGACCGAAACGGCTCCTCTTACGAACGCCGTTTTGCCCGCGCCCAGATCTCCGTAAAGCGCGACAAAGGATCCGGCGATGAGCTTTTTGCCAAGCTCCGCGCCGATTTTTTCAGTTTCCGTGACCGAAGATGATGAAAAAATCAATTGCAGTCCTCCGATTTTGCGTTTGTTTGTCGTATTATAACACATAATTGAAAAAAAATAAAGTCTTTTACAAAAAATTTTTTATTCATACTGTACAAAATCGCAATTATAGTGTATAATGTAGGTATAAAAACCTATTTTATTCCGCGCGGTATATTTTACCTTCCGTGATAATAGTATATAACAGCTATTAACGGAGGATATACTTATGCAAAACAGCTATAAGCCGGAAGGCTATCTTTACGGTACCGCGGAAAATACGGAATATCTTAAAAGCGAGGCGGGCGTAAGGCTTGCTTCGCAGATCGGAAAAACGCTTGAAGGAATAGTCGTTTCATGCGGCAGATCGCTCGACCTCACCGTCGATCTTTCGTGTATGAAGGGTATAATACCGCATACGGAAACGGTTTACTGCGCCGACGGAGGAAGTATAAAAGATATAGCGGTGATAACGAGAGTCGGCAAACCCGTATGCTTCAAAGTAACCGGCTTTACCGCAAACGGAGATATCGCGCTGTTATCGCGCGCCGAGGCGCAGAGGGAATGTATAGACGGATACCTGTCTTACCTTATGCCCGGCGATATCATCGGCTGCCGCGTAACTCATACGGAAAAATTCGGCGCTTTCGCCGATATAGGCTGCGGAGTTCCCGCGCTTTTGCCGATAGACTGTATATCGGTATCGCGCATTTCTCACGCAAACGACAGAGTAAAGCCGGGAGATCATCTGCGCTGTATCGTTAAGAAGACCGAGCCGGAGCCGTTCCGCGTGTTTCTGACACTTAAAGAAATGCTCGGAACGTGGGAGGAAAACGCAAGGGAATTCCAGCCCGGACAGACAGTCCGCGGCATAGTCCGCGGCGTTGAGCCGTATGGAGTTTTCGTGGAGCTTACGCCCAATTTATCGGGTCTGTCTGAATATCGCGGCGATCTGGAACCGGGCGACGAGGTCGCCGTATATATTAAAAGCATAGACCCGAAAAAAATGAAGATAAAGCTTGTAATAGTCGGCAGATCCGGCAAAGCGTCCCCGACGCCGCTTAAATACTACGTATCTGACGATGTTACCCATATATATAAATTCATATATTCATCATCCGTATCGCCCAAACTGAACGAAACGGATTTTACGAAATAAGAATTGAAAGGAAGTTGAAATGAAAAGAAAGCTGACGGTTCTGATCTTACTTTTATCGATCGTTTTAAGCCTTGTATCCTGCGACAGGATAGAGGAGATCAAAGGATATTTTTCAAGCGAGACTACCGGGGAGGTGACCGGGACCGAGTCCGTGACGGAATTTGAAACGTTTGAATTGCCGAAGGCTGAGTTTGTCGATCCGCTTACCGGCGAGCCGTCTGATAAGGATCTCAGCGGCAAAAGACCGTACGCGATAGTCGTAAAAAACGACAGGATCGCCTCGCCTCAGTTCGGCTTGTCAAAGGCTTCGGTATTGTACGAGGCGTCGGTCGAAGGCGGTATGACGAGATTTCTTGCGTTGTATTCCGATCCGGCAAAGGCGGATAAAATAGGTCCGGTAATAGATTCGCGCGTTTATTTTTACGATTTTGCCGCAAACCACAACGCGATTTTCGTTCAGGCGGGAACGACGTCCGATGGAAACAAAGCGCAGGTTTCGCGCGGGATCACCGCACTTGACGCCATAGTCGGTGAAATGACGCCGGGTTTTTACCGCGATCAGGCGCTCAGCGCTACAAGAGGCTTTGAAAACAGCGTCGTAACAGAGGCGAACGGTCTGAAATCGAGAGCCGATCAGTTCGGTATCGCGCAGAGGTCTGAAAAGCCCGTCGTACCTTATATCATAACCGATTATTTACAGACAAGAGATATGTCGGCAGGCTCCTACTGCACGTATCTGAGCATACCTTTCTCTACAAATATGGTCGTAGAGTACACGTATTCGACTTTGACGAACAAGTATTCAAGGGTGCAGTACGGAGAACCGCATACCGATGCGGCAACAAACAAACAGTTATCCTTTACAAATCTGATCATTCTGATAGCCGAATATCATACCCTGAATATCAGCAGCGGCGAGATGAGCGTTGTGAACAGCGGCCACGGAAGCGGATATTATATATTCGGCGGCAGCAGGATAATGGTAACGTGGCAGAGGACGGACGGAGACAATCCGATAAAGCTTTACGAGGCGGACGGCGTTACGCCGCTTGAAATATCGTCCGGCAACACGTATATCGCCGTCGTATCTCCGAGACTTTCCGGCAAGATAGAATTTGAAAGGACGTCGTCATAATGAAGGAATATATCATAAAAATCACGGAAAAACCCGACTGGAGAAAGATAGAAAAAGCGAAGATAAACGAATACGTCTGGGGTGGTGAATACCGCCCCGAGGCGTACGCGCAGCTCGTATTCGTTCCGAAAACCGGCTTTATCTGCCGTCTGACGGTGTATGAATCAAACCCTGAGGCAGTTTATAAAAACGATATGGATCCCGTTTATAAAGACAGCTGTCTTGAATTCTTCGCGCGGTATAAAAAAGGCGGTTACATAAACTGTGAGGTAAATTCAAACGGCGCGATTTTATCCGCTTACGGAGAAAGCCGTGAAAACAGAGTCCGCCTCGATAAAATAACGGGAAAATTCCCGACGGTCACAGTCAAAAAAAGCAAGGATAAATGGCAGGCGGAAATAACCGTGGGGCTCGATATAATAAAAGCCGTATACGGCTCCGCGGTATTTAAAGAAAACAGCGTGATATACGGTAATTTTTATAAATGCGGCGACGACTGCGAGATAAAGCATTACGGCAGCTTTGCGCCCGTCGGCACGGAAAAACCGGATTTTCACCGTCCCGAATATTTTGCAAAAATGACGTTAAAGAGGTAAAATATGAGACAGAATCAATTTGACAGAGATATTTTCGATAATATCCCGATTTCCGTGACAACAAAGCTGAAGGTCGGCGGTAAAGAAAATACAGCCGTCGGATCGTTTGTCGAAACAGAAGAAAACGGAAGTATTAAAACTTATAAATGCGCCGTGAGTATCGATGGACTCGTAATAAACGAAGAATCAAAAAAATACTCTGATTTTCCGGTCATCGAATATCACGCCGACGTAGTGAACGGATCGGGCAAAACGTCGGAAAGAGTTACTGATTTCATACCGTTTTATACCGTATTCGAAGGAGAGGACGCGATACTTGAATACAGCAACGGCGACACCTGCACGCCCGACGGTTACGAAATATTTAAAAGCGACCTGAAAGAGCCGGTATATATGGAGACCGCAGACGGTACGAGCTGCAACGGTGCGTTCCCGTATATGCGCCTGCAATTCAAGAATTACGGCGTCAATATCGCCGTCGGTTACACCGGTCAATGGTGCGCGGAGTTCAGAAAAGAAAACGACCGCGTGTATTTTTACGCAAAACAAAAGGTATTCGACACCGTTATTTATCCTGGAGAAAAAATGATCGCGCCGGGTATGACTTATATGTTTTACGACGGCGACGCGGAGCGCGGTACAAATCTGTGGCGCAGCTTTTACAGGGAACACATTATGCCGAAGCCCGGCGGAGTACCGCTTGAGCCGTACCTCGTGCTTCATCAGTTCGGCGAAGGTCCCGAATGTACACGCGCATACGAGGAATTGCAGCTGAGAAGCATAGATACATACATAAAAAGAGGCTTGAAGCCCGATATATGGTGGATCGACGCCGGCTGGTATCCCTGCAGATTCGACTGGCCGCATACGGGGACTTGGGACGAAAACAGGGACAACTGGCCGAACGGTCTTGACCCGGTAGGTAAAAAATGCGATGAAAACGGTATAAAATTCCTTTTGTGGTTTGAGCCGGAACGCGTATCAGACGGCTCATGGCTCGAGACGGAGCATCCCGAATGGCTGCTCAGAAGCGGCGAGCCGCACGAGGAAATATACAGTATGCTTAACTTAGGCGTCCCCGAGGCTTATAACTGGCTTGTCGAGCACGTCGACGCGATGATAAAGAGATGTCATATAAAGATATACAGACAGGATTTCAATATGAATCCCGTAAGAAACTGGCGCTTCGCAGAGACCGTCGACCGGCAGGGAGCCGTTGAGAACATGTGTATACAAGGATATTACAACTACTGGGACGAGCTTTTGAGAAGAAATCCCGGTATTCTGATAGATTCCTGCGCTTCCGGCGGCAGAAGGAACGATATAGAAACTATGCGCCGCGCCGTTCCGCTGCATTATACGGACGTTTTATACGGCGTTCATCCTGTCAAGCAGAAACAGCACAGGCTTATGTTTGAATGGATCCCGTATTTCCGCGCTCACAATATGTCGTGGGATAACGATGAGGGAACGTATGATCCTTTGGGAAACAAGCCGCGCGACGAGTTCGCGTATCTCAACGCAATGGCTCCCGCAATGACCGATATGATAAACGCGGACGAAGACGATAGATCGTTTGAGCTTGCGCGCACGATGTCGGCGATACATAAAAAAGCCGCGTCGTATATGCTCGACGGCGATTTTTATCCGCTTACCGAATGCAGAATGGACGAGCATGACGTTTACGCCGTGCAGTTCGACCGCGGAGGCAAAGGCTTTGTCGAGGTGATATACAATACAAAAGCGGAAGGCGTATTCACGCTGAAGCTTAAAGCGCTCGACAAAGACCGCGATTATTCCGTAAAGAACGCAAAAACGGGTGAAGAGAAGACGTATAGCGGAAAAGCCCTGACGGAAGGCGTTGATATAGAGCTTCAAAGCAGATCCGGCGCGGTATGGTTTTATAAAGCAAAATAAACGTAATTCTTCAATAAACAAAAGGCAGACTGATTTTCTTTTCAGTCTGCCTTTATTGCAAAATACTTACTGTTCGTCTTTTTTGTCAAAATCGAGCGTCAGCTCGTAATCGCCCAGATGCTTCATTTTAAATCCGTTTTTCTTGTATTCCTCATAATCGAAAGCTTCGAGCTCGTCTATCGCCAGTTTGTGGAATTCATAGAAATTATGCCACCATTCCCAGCCGGAGCCGAGGGAGTTGGAGAGATAAGAATCGGCGATATCGCACGCCGTCTGCGGCGCAACGTAAAACGCGCCCATGGCGAGAACGTTCACGCCGTTGCCGGTTATCGCTCTCGTAGCGGCGGGCAGACTTTCAACAACGCCCGCGTGTACGTGCGGACATTTGCTCGCGGCGATATGTATGCCCATGCCGGTACCGCAGAATACGAGCGCACGCTCAAAATTGCCCTCGGAGATCTGTGCGCCGACGCGCAGACCTACTCTGTGGAACATATTTTCCGTATCGTTCGGGTCGCTGTCCTTTGTTACGCCAAGATCGGTTATCTTCCAGCCTTTTTTTCTCAGATGCTCGCAGACGACCTCTTTTAAAGGATATCCGGCGAAATCCGCGCCTACAACGAGATATTTGTCTTTAATCGTTTTCATATTCAAAGCCTCCTTATCGTTCTGTATCAAGAATATCATAAATAAACCGTTTTGTCAAGCGCGCCGATAAAAATTGAAAGAAAAAAACAGAAGAAAAAAGCCGAAATTTTTTAGTAAAACCTATTGACAAACAGAAACTTTTTTGGTATAATAGCGGAGCACTCAAAAATAATGCGGCATCGCCAAGCGGTAAGGCAACGGACTCTGACTCCGTCATCACCTAGGTTCGAATCCTAGTGCCGCAGCCAGAAAAAGTCCGACGCGCAAGCGCCGGACTTTTTCAACTAAATCCGTCCTGGCGGACGGGTGAAATCCACCTTCGGTAGATGAAATCGCTTCGCGATGAAATCCGACTTTGTCGGGTTAAGAGGACGGATTTGATTTCATCGCGAGCGAAGCGAACGATTTCATCCGGGCTTGCCCGGATTTCACCGCGGCTCTGCCGCGATTTAATTAAAATACCATTTACCGCCGCATACTACACTTTTGACGGGTTGACTTATTCACAATTCTGCGATATAATGAATCAGAAGGCGAGGAA
>CACZVC010000085.1 GCA_902784545.1 uncultured Ruminococcus sp.
CGGTGCGATATATTTGCTTGCGCAAATGCGATATAGCCGGCTTTCGCCGTCTGCGATATGCGCTTCGCGCGTGATACGCTGCTATACTCTGCCGTTTAAAAACGCGGTCGCGCGCTCTATCGCGTCCTTGGAGTTGTACCACGGCTCGTCAGCGTAGCGGTAGTCGAATTTTTTGCAGAACCACGACACGTCCTCTCGCAGGGCGGTAAGATAACAGTTTTCGATATTTGACACCGATTTATAAAAATCGTCGTAGTTTTTCTTCTGCATATCGCGCTTCGCGTATTCGATAAAGCGGCGGTAATGCGGCAGGCAGAAAAACGGCTGGGCTTCGGTCTTTTTGCGGAATTCCGGGTCGCTTTCCCACAAAAACACGGCGCACTCGAACATTTTGTCTATATGGAATTCGATCTTGCCGCAGACGTAACAGCTTTCCTCTAACTTTTTGAGGCTTTCGCACGCGGCGTTACCCTTGCCCTTGAGCATCGGCATAAGACCTTTCGCGCTGACCTTGCCCGCGACCTCGTCGAGGTGGCTTTCGAGCATAAGCGCTATGCCGAGGCGGTTTTTCATCAGAAGCATCATATCGTAATGCTTTTTGCAGAAGCCCTGCTCGTTCGTTTTTATCCTTATGTCAGGCTCCATCATCGACGCGCCGGTTATAAGATCGAGCTCGTTTTTCTGTAAGATCTCCTGCATAGTGCAGAACGGACAGCCGCAGGACTTGTCGTCGCGCGACTTTTCAAAAGCGGTGTTTACGGGTATCGTGTATATCTGTTCTTTCATATCCTTAATCTCCTTTACTTTATAATATCAAAAAAATAAGGAAAAATCAAGTATTATGAGCGATATTCTTGAAATAAAACGTCCCCCGCATTTCGATCTCGATAAAATTTTCGACTGCGGCCAGTCGTTCCGCTTTGAAAAAGGCGAAGACGGCGTATGGGAGGGCGTGGCGTACGGCCGCGTCCTGCGCGCATCGCAGGATGAGGAACACGTTTATCTTAACTGCACAAAGGACGAATACGAAAAGCTGTGGCGCCGTTATCTGTGCCTCGACGCGGATTACGACGTTATAAACGCCGATATAAAGGAGCATTTCAGATACGGCGTTATCGACGACGCGATGAAAGCCGGAGACGGCATAAGGATACTTCGTCAGGAGCCGTGGGAAACGCTTTGCAGCTTCATAATATCGCAGAACAACAACATACCGCGCATAAAATCGCTTATTTCCGCCGTGTGCGCATCGTACGGCGAAAAATTCACGTACGACGGAAAAACGTATTACGCCTTCCCCACGCCCGAAGCGATGCTTTCGGCGGGCGAGGAGGGACTCAAAGCGCTTAAGACCGGCTTCCGCGCCGGATATCTAATATCAGCCGCCGAGCATTGCGTGAACGGTCTTGACCTTTGCAGGATAAGAGACGAATATACATACGACGAGGGCTTGAAGGAGCTTTGCGGGATAAAGGGCGTGGGACCGAAGGTCGCGTCCTGCACACTTCTGTTCGCGCTCGATAAAACCGGCGCGTTCCCAGTCGACGTGTGGATAAAAAAGACGATAGACAAATATTTTGGCGGACATCTCGATATATCGTCTCTCGGCGACTACGCCGGTATAGCTCAGCAATATCTGTTTTACTACGAGAGGAGCCTCAGATGATAATAACACCAAAAAGCACTACCGTCGCGTACCGCTGTCCCGGCTGCGGTCAGGCGGTCAAAAGCATGGTCGGAGTGTTTTCGCTGTCGGGCGATATGATAAAGCTCAAATGTCCGAAATTCGACAGCGAGATGAAAATGACGTACACCTCGGACGGCAAGATCCGCCTGTCCGTCCCGTGCTTCGTCTGCGGTAAGGACCACGAATTCATACTGTCGAAGGATTCGATACTCGACCGGCCGCTTACGATGCTCGCCTGCCCTTATTCCGGTATGGATATCTGCTTTATCGGAACGAAGGAAAACGTCGAGGAACAGCTCGACCGAGCGGAAAAGGAGCTTATGCAGCTGCTTGAGGAAAACGACGCGCTCGACTATTTCGACAAAGAAGACGACGAAAAGGACGAATACGGATACGACGGCGCAACAGCGCCCGATCTGTCGCTTCTGCCGATGATTCTTACGGTCGTAAAGGAGCTTATGGCGGACGGGAAGATCAACTGCGGCTGCACGGTAAAGCAGGGAAACACGCTTTCGTCGGGCGACGTGAACAATATGCTCCTGCTCGGCGGAGAGTACGAGAACAACTGCAACGGCGATCTCGAGCTTGTCGTAAGATACGAATCGTTCGCGCTCCGCTGCTGCAGCTGCGGCTGTGAATATAAGATCACGGAAGACAATTTTGACCGCTTCTGCGAAGCGGATGAAATAACGCTTACAAGAAAGAAATAAAAAAAGAGAGGATAAGAAAATGCCGAAAAAGAAAGAAGAAAAATCAGCCGGAGAGCAGCTGAGAGAAAAACTGATCTATAAGAAAAAAACCGTTTTTGAAAAATGCCCGGACGAGGAAAAAGAGGTTTTTGAATACGCAAAGGGATATATGCAGTTCCTCGACAACTCAAAGACCGAGCGCGACGCGACCGCGTATTCGATAGAGCTTGCGAAGAAAAAGGGTTTTGCCGAATACCGTCTCGGCATGAAGGTAAAGGCGGGCGACAAATTCTATTACAACAACAGGGGGAAAAGCGTTTATTTCTTCATCATCGGCTCGGAAAACATCGAAAACGGTATGGCGATAACCGCGGCGCATATTGACTCTCCGCGCCTCGACCTCAAGCCCAACCCCGCGTATGAGGCGAACGGCATGGCGTTTTTGAAAACGCACTACTACGGCGGCATCAAAAAATACCAGTGGACGGCGATACCGCTTGCGCTCCACGGCACCGTAACGCTCGCCGACGGCAAAACGGTCGACGTAAAGATAGGCGAGGCGGCGGACGATCCGCTGTTCTACGTAAACGACATACTTCCGCATCTGGCGCGCGATCAGTTCGCTAAGCCGACCGGCTCGGCTATCGAGGGCGAACAGCTCAACCTGCTTTCGGGCAGTATGCCGTTCGACACAACGACGCCGGAGGCGATAAAGCTGAATCTGCTTCGCATACTTAACGAAAAATACGGCATGACGGAGGCTGATTTCCAGTCCGCGGAGCTTTGCGCCGTTCCCGCGGAAAAGGCGCGCGACATAGGTCTTGACAGAGGTCTTATAGGCGCCTACGGCCACGACGACAAGGTGTGCGCGTACCCGGAGATAACGGCTGTACTGTCGCTCGACAAGCCGAAAAAGACCGTAATGAGCATACTCGCCGACAAGGAGGAGACAGGCTCCGACGGAAACACGGGTATGAAGACGAGCGCGTTCTGCGATATAATCGCCGATATCTGCGCCTCGATGAAAAAGAACGAGAGGATAGTACGCGCCAATTCCGTATGCCTTTCCGCGGACGTCGCGGCGGGCTACGACCCGAATTTCGCCGGCGCGTTTGAGATAAACAACTCCGCGATAATCAACTGCGGCATAGCTCTCTGTAAATACACGGGCGGCGGCGGAAAATCGAGCACGAACGACGCCTCGGGCGAATACGTCGGAAAGATCAGAAAGATCTTCGACGACAACGGCGTCGTATGGCAGACCTGCGAGCTCGGCAAGGTCGATCAGGGTGGCGGCGGCACGGTCGCGAAGTTCATATCGGAAAAGAACATAGACACTGTCGACGTAGGCGTTCCCGTTATCTCGATGCACGCCCCGTACGAGGTCGTATCGAAATTCGACGTTTACAATATGCACAAGGCGGTCGTCGCGTTCTATACCGCGGAATAATCCTTTTGTTAAATATTTTTAAAATATCAGATCAGCCGATTGACAAATCGGCTGATTTGTGTTATACTACGGAAAATAAATTGATTTTTAAGTTGATACAGAGATATCGGCAAGATTATAAGGCAGTTTTTTTGTCATACCCGCCGGTACTCCGGCGGACTTTGTTTTTCGGGAGGTCGATTATGGGTTATACCGCGGGAATAGTCAAAAAAGAAAAACCGACGGTCATCCTCTCGCTTGATGAGACGACCGCCTCGCTCTCTGATTTTTCAAAAAAAGGATATACGGTTTTACCCGGTTTTTGCGACGTGCACGTTCACTTTCGCGAGCCGGGTTTTTCTTATAAAGAAACGATAAAAACGGGCAGTCTCGCCGCCGCCGCGGGCGGTTATACCGACGTATGCGCGATGCCGAACGTTGACCCCGTCCCGGACTGCGTCGAAAACATAAAAAAACAGCTTGAAATAATAAAAAGGGACGCCGTTATAAACGTACACCCGTACGCCGCGATAACGGTCGGGCGAGCCGGAACGGAGCCCGTCAATTTTGAAGCTCTGTCGGCTTACGCGAAGGCCTTCTCCGACGACGGCTCGGGCGTGCAGGACGACGGCGTGATGGAGCGGGCGATGACGCTTGCGAAAAAATACGGTAAAATAATAGCCGCGCACTGCGAGGTGAACTCGCTTCTTTTCGGCGGATATATACACGACGGAGAATACGCGAGGTCGCACGGACACAAGGGCATCTGCTCCGAAAGCGAATGGCGGCAGATAGAGCGCGATATAAACCTCGCCGCAAAGACCGGCTGCAAATACCACGTCTGCCACATATCGGCAAAGGAAAGCGTTGAGCTTATACGGCAGGCGAAAAAAAGCGGCGTCGATATAACGTGCGAGACCGCGCCGCATTACCTTGTATTAGACGAAAACGACCTTAAAGAGGACGGACGCTTCAAAATGAATCCTCCGCTCCGCTCGCGGGAGGATAAGGAGGCGCTTATCGGGGGCGTTATCGACGGCACGGTCGATATGATAGCGACCGACCACGCGCCGCATTCCGCGGAGGAAAAGTCAAAGGGGCTTGAAAAAAGCGCGTTCGGCATAGTCGGGCTTGAAACCGCGTTCCCCGTGCTTTACACGGAGCTTGTGAAAAAGAACGTTATAACGCTCGACCGCCTCGTATATATGATGAGCGAGGCGCCGCGAAAGCGCTTCGGAATAAAAGAAAGCGGATATTCCGTATGGGATCTTAACCTTGAACATGAGATCGACCCCGGAAGCTTTTTGTCAAAAGGACGATCGACGCCGTTTGAGGGCGTAAAAGTTTACGGAAAATGCGTTATGACCATGTGCGGAGAAACCGTGGTTTTTAAGAATTAAGGATTCAGAATGGGGGAGTGCCCACCCCTCAATTCCCCCATACCCCCCTGTCCCCTCCCATCATTTTTACAAATGATGGGGCGGACGAACCCCGCTTGCGGTGCCCGAAGAAATCTGCGCGTCACTGCCGTGACTGTGCTTGATTTCTTTCGACCGCTGCGCTTTCCTCGCTTTGCTTCATCTGCCACAGGCAGCGCAAAGCTCGTCTACCCCCCTTACCCCTCCCACAATCTCTTTACGAGATTGATGGGGCGGCGAAAAATGAAATCCGCTCCGGACCGGAACGGATGAAATCACTGTGTGATGAAATCCGCCTTACGGCGGGTTGACTGTAGGGGCGACCAGTGGTCGCCCGCCGAAATTCGCGCGAAACAAAACGGGCGATCAATGATCGCCCCTACAACCAATGTTAAAACATAACAATCGAAAATAATTCTTTTTAGGAGATTTATATATGAAAAGAAAAGACATTAAAAAGGTGCTTATAATCGGATCCGGACCTATCGTTATAGGTCAGGCGGCGGAATTCGATTACGCCGGCACGCAGGCTTGCCTTGCGCTGAAGGAGGAGGGCTGTGAGATAATCCTCTGCAACAGCAACCCCGCGACGATAATGACGGACACGACCGTCGCCGACAAGATCTACATGGAGCCCTTGACACTTGAGTATATAGCTAAAATTTTAAGATACGAGCGTCCGGACGCGATAATACCCGGCATCGGCGGACAGACGGGACTGAATCTCGCGATGCGTCTGTCGCAGAAGGGCATATTGAAGGAATGCGGAACGGAGCTTCTCGGCACTCCCGCGGAGAGCATAGAGCGCGCCGAGGACAGAGAGCTTTTCAAGGAAATGTGCGAGTCGATAGGCGAGCCCGTCATACCCTCGCAGATAACGTACGGCGTTGACGAGGCGAAAAAAGCCGCCGCCGAAATAGGCTATCCCGTCGTGCTTCGCCCGGCGTTCACGCTCGGCGGCACGGGCGGAGGCTTCGCCGAAAACGAGGACGAGCTTATGAGCATAGCTCCGAACGCCTTCGTTCAGTCGCCCGTTCATCAGGTGCTCGTGGAAAAGAGCGTAAAGGGCTACAAGGAAATAGAATTCGAGGTCATGCGCGATTCGAGCGACCACGCCATAACCATATGCGGAATGGAAAACGTCGATCCCGTCGGCGTGCACACCGGCGACAGCATAGTCGTCGCGCCGATACTTTCGCTCAACGACCACGACCTTAAAATGCTTAACGACAGCGCGATAAAGATAATAAAGGAGCTTAAAATAGAGGGCGGCTGCAACGTCCAGTTCGCCCTGCACCCCGAAACGAGCGAATATTTTCTGATAGAAGTTAACCCGAGAGTGTCGCGCTCGTCCGCGCTCGCGTCGAAGGCGAGCGGCTACCCGATAGCGAGAGTGACCGCGAAAATAGCCCTCGGCATGCTGCTTGAGGAAATACCCGTCGCGGGCGGCACCGCGGCGATCGAGCCGTCGCTCGATTACATCGTCGCCAAGTTCCCGCGCTTCCCGTTCGACAAATTCGCCGACGCGCCGAACACGCTCGGCACGCAGATGAAGGCGACCGGCGAGGTAATGGGCATAGGCTCCAATTTAGAGGAATGCATGCTCAAATCCGTGCGCTCGCTCGAGACCGGCGTGTGCCATCTGTATATGCCGAAATTCGACAAAATGACGGATGAGGAGCTGTTCAGATACATTTCCGTCTTCCGCGACGACAACATATACGCGATAACGGAGCTTCTGCGCCGCGGCGCGGACATAAAAGCTCTGCACGAGACGACAATGATAACGGAGCTGTTTCTGGAGTCGCTCAAAAAGATAACCGTAATGGAGAAAAAGCTCAAAGAAAACGTGAACAGGCTCGACGTCCTGCGCGAGGCGAAGACGATGGGCTTCTCCGACAAATATATTGCAAAGCTGTGGAATCTGCCTGAAACGGAGCTTTACGAAAAGAGAAAGAAAAACGGCATAACCCCGGTTTTCAGAATGGTCGACACGCTCCACACGGGCAAATATATCGCCTATCTCTATTCGTCCTACACCGGCGAAAATCAGAGCGTTCTTACCGATAAAAAGAAGGTCGTCGTGCTCGGCGCAGGTCCCATAAGGATAGGTCAGGGCGTGGAATTCGACTATTCGACCGTCCACGCGGTGCAGACGATAAAAAGACAGGGCTATGAATCCATAATCATAAACAACAACCCCGAAACGGTGTCGACGGACTACACCACGGCAGACAAGCTGTATTTCGAGCCGCTCACGCCCGAGGACGTTATGGCGGTGCTCGATTTTGAGTCGCCCGAGGGAATAGTCGCCTCGCTCGGCGGTCAGACGGCTATAAATCTCGCCGAGCCGCTTACCGAAAGAGGCGTAAAGATGATAGGCACGGACTGCGACGCGATAGAGCGCGCGGAAAACCGCGACAGCTTTGAAAAGGTCCTGCAGAAGCTCGGCATCCCCCAGCCGAAGGGCTGCGCGGTGACGAACATAGAGGACGGCGTGAAAGCCGCCGCGGAGATCGGCTACCCCGTGCTCGTCCGTCCGTCGTTCGTTTTGGGCGGCCGCGCGATGCAGATAGTCGCAAACGAGGAACAGCTCCGCCACTATCTCAAAAACGCCGTCGAAATAGACGCCGACAAGCCGGTGCTCGTCGACAGATACATCCCCGGAAAAGAGGTCGAAACGGACGCGATATGCGACGGACGCGACGTTTTCATCCCCGGCATAATGGAGCTTGTCGAGCGTACCGGCATACACTCCGGCGACTCGATAAGCGTTTACCCCGCCTTCTCCGTCTCAGACAAGGTCAAGGGCATAATTTTGCAGTATACCAAAAAGCTCGGCTTAGGCATAGGCATAAAGGGCTTGTACAACATACAGTTCATAGTCGACAAAAACGACGACGTTTACGTTATAGAGGTAAACCCGCGCTCGTCGCGTACCGTTCCGTTCCTTTCAAAATCCACGGGCTTCGCCCTGCCGGACATAGCGACGGAGGTAATACTGGGCAAATCCTTGAAGGAGCAGGGCATATTCGACCTGTACCCCGAGGAGAAAAAACGCCATTACGTAAAGGTGCCGGTCTTCTCGTTCAACAAGATCAGAGGTCTTGACGCGTATCTTTCGCCGGAAATGAAATCCACCGGCGAGGCGATAGGCTACGACGACAAGCTGAACCGCGCGTTATACAAGGCGCTTCAGGCGGCGGGTCTGCGTTTGCAGAATTACGGCACCGTGTTCGTGACCGTCGCAGACGGCGACAAGGACGAGGCGCTTCCGCTCATACGCCGCTTCTACAATCTCGGCTTCAATATCGAAGCGACGGAGGGAACGGCGAAATATCTCAAAGAAAACGGCATAAGAACGCACGTGCTCGGCAAAATCTCGTCCGGCAGCGACGAGATACCCGAGGCGCTGAGGCAGGGACATATCGCCTACGTCATAAACACGCGCGCGATAGGCGCGGCTGACGCACAGAGCGACGGACTTATGATAAGGCGGCTTGCGACGGAAAACAACGTGACTATGTTCACCTCGCTTGACACGGTGAGAGTCTTACTCGACGTGCTTGAGGAAACGACTTTGACTGTATCCACTATCAATTCATGATGAAAAACGTGATTTTTGAAATAAAGGAAAACGTACCGCTTACAAAAAACGTGTACAAAATGACGCTGTCAGGCGACACGTCGGATATAACGCGCCCCGGTCAGTTCGTCAATATAAAGCTCGACGGTCTGTATCTGCGCCGCCCGATATCCGTCTGCGACAGAGACGGCGGCTCGCTTACGCTTATATATAAAGTCGTAGGCAGGGGCACCGGGCTGATGAGCGGAATGGGCGCAGGCGTAAAGCTCGACGTTTTATCGGGTCTCGGCAACGGTTACGACGTTACGTTATCCGGCGGCCGTCCGCTTCTTATAGGCGGCGGCGTCGGCGTTCCACCGCTTTATCTGCTCGCCAAGGAGCTTGTCAGAGAGGGCAAAAAGGTAAGCGCGGTACTCGGCTTCAACACGAAGGACGAGGTGTTTTTCGAGGATGAGTTCAAGGCGCTCGGCTGTGACGTTACGGTCACGACCGTCGACGGCTCGCACGGCGTAAAGGGCTTCGTCACAAACACCCTGCCGGAAAAATATTCGTTTTACTACACCTGCGGACCTCTG
>CACZVC010000086.1 GCA_902784545.1 uncultured Ruminococcus sp.
TTTATGAATCCTTGTCGCGGGAGGTCTGACCCTTCCCGTTCCGTAAAATATACCGGGCCGATTTGCATCAGCCCGGTTATGATCATCTTTCTTCTCTGAAATACGAAAGTCCGAGACTTGCCGGAGGCAGGTTTTCACGCTTTTTGCGGAGGCTTATCGTTATCAGAACTATTATCGTTACGACGTACGGAAGCATCTGTATCAGATACTGGTCGCTCTGGCGCAGGTTTTTGCCCATGTAGTTATACAGGATGAACAGAGCGCCGAACAGATACGAGCCCAATATCGCCATGGCGGGCTTCCATACGGCGAATATTACGAGCGCTATCGCAAGCCAGCCGCGGTCGCCGAACGCGTCGTTCGACCAAAGACCGTTTGAGTAGTCCATAACGTAGTAAAGACCGCCGAGACCGGCTATCATACCGCCCAGACACGTTGCGAAATACTTGTATTTCGTTACGTTTATACCCGCCGCGTCCGCGGTCGCCGGACTTTCGCCGACGGCGCGGAGCTGCAGACCCGTGCGGGTGCGCTTTAAGATGTACGAGCCCGCTATCGCTATTGCAATAGAAACGTACACCAGAAAACCGTAAGAGAAGAACAGCTTGCCAAACCACGTTCCCTCGGCGATCGGGATGTTCGCCTTGTAGGGTCCGGCTATCTCTATAAGAGAAATGCTGGCGCTCGTGCTTCCGGTCAGCTTCATAAGCGAGCCGCCGAAAAAGTTGCCTATACCGACGCCGAACGTGGTGAGCGCAAGACCGGTAACGTTCTGATTTGCGCGCAGGTTGACCGTCAGGAAGCAGTAAAGCATCGACGCCAGAAGCGAGCCGGCAAGACAGCAGACGAGAGGTATGAGGATAGATAACGCGGGGTACATAACGGGGGCGCTGATCTTATAAAAGTAACCGCCTATAACGCCGGATATAGCGCCTATATACATTATGCCCGGTATGCCGAGGTTAAGGTTGCCCGACTTTTCCGTTATTATCTCGCCGACGGAGCCGAAGAGTATCGGCGTGCCCTGCGCGACTGCCAGGGCTATGAACTGCGCCGCGGTATATAAAAATTCATTCATTATGCCGTGACCTCCTTTGTGTGCTTTCTGAACGTCACTTTATAGTTGATAAAGAACTCGCAGCCGATTATAAAGAACAGCAGTATGCCGGTCAGTATCTCCGAAAAAGACTCGTTCAAGCCGATGCCGGGCGCGGAGGCGACCTCCTTTGCGCCGCGCTGTAAAAACACGAGGAACAACGACGAGAAGATCATAACGACAGGGTTGAATTTCGACAGCCACGACACCATTATCGCCGTAAAGCCGCGTCCGCCCGCCATATTCTTGTCAAGCGAATGCGACGCGCCTCCGACGATAAGAAGTCCCGCTAGGCCGCATATCGCGCCGGAGAGCGCCATCGTGCGGATTATTACCTTCTGCACGTTTATGCCGACGTATCTCGCCGTGTTTTCGCTCTCGCCGACGACCGATATCTCATATCCGTGCTTGCTGTATTTCAGATAAACGTAAATTATCGCCGTTATTATAAGAACTATTATTATGTCAAGCAGATATTCCTTGCCGAACAGCTTGGGGAACCAGCCGTGTACGAGTATCGACGAGTCGACCTTGCCGGAGCCGCCTTTGTTTATCGTAACGCGGACCGCCTCGGTTATCTGTATCGCCACGTAGTTCATCATAAGCGTGAAAAGCGTTTCGTTCGTTTTCCACTTCGATTTGAAAAGCGCCGGTATGACGCCCCACAAAGCGCCCGAAAGCAGGGCGGTAAGCGTCATTATCAGAATAAGAAGCGTGTGCGCCCACGCCGGCAGGGGATTGCCGAAGCTCTCCGCAAACGTGCCGCCGACGTAATACATCATCACCGCGGTCGAAAGACCGCCGGCTATGACCTGACCCTCAGCGCCTATGTTCCAGAATTTCATTTTGAACGCCGGAGTGACCGCGACGGAGATTATGAGCAGTATGGACGTCTGATACGCCGTTTCAAGTATTCTCGTTTCGTTTCCGACCGCACCGTTCACTATCGTTCTGAATATCGTCAGAGGGTTGTTTTTCGTCAGGATGAGCGTAAGCACGCCGCAGACCAGAAGCGCGGCCGCGATCGCGATAACGCGGACAAGAAGGCTTTTGCCGAATTTCATTTCCGCGCGCTTCGATACGACGAAAAGCGGCTCTTTGTCAGCTTTTTTCTTTGTCGTGTCAGCCATCGTTTTCCGCCTCCTTCAGCTTTGTCATCAACAGACCTATTTCCTTCTTCTCCGCCGTGCGCCCGTCGAGTATTCCCGTTACCGTACCGGCGCAGATGACCATTATCCTGTCGCACAGCTCGAGCAGAACGTCAAGGTCCTCGCCGACGAAGATTACGGCGGCGCCGTTTTTCTTCTGCTCGTTCAAAAGATTGTATATCATATAAGACGAGTTGATGTCGAGACCTCTTACCGGGTACGCCGCCATAAGCACCGACGGCGCGGACGATATCTCACGTCCGACGAGCACCTTCTGAACGTTGCCGCCGGAAAGCCGTCTTACCGGCGTCGTTGCGCCCGGCGTCACCACCTCGAGGCTTTTGATTATCTCCTCCGCCAGATTCTTCGAAGGCTGGCGGTCAAGGAAGACGTGGCGTCCGCCCGTGTACGTGCGAAGCATCATATTGTCGATTATATCCATATTTCCGACAAGTCCCATGCCGAGCCTGTCCTCCGGCACGAACGACAGTCTTACGCCGAGCTCGCGTATCTGAAGCGGCGTTTTTTTGCGCAGGTCCGTTTTTTCGTTCGTTTTCGGATCGTTATATATTATTTCGCCCTCCGCGGGTACGCGCAGTCCCGCTATCGTTTCAAGCAGCTCGCGCTGACCGCTGCCGGCGATACCTGCGATGCCGAGTATCTCGCCCGAATTTGCCGCAAAGGATATATCGTTTATTACCTTTACGCCTTCCTTGTTCAGAAGGCTCAGATGCGATACCGTAAGGCGTTCCTTCGGGTCGACGGGCTCCGTGCGCTCTATGTTCAGGCTGACCTTCTGTCCGACCATCATATCGGTAAGCTCGGATTCCGTAACGTCGGCGGTGTTTACCGTCGCTATGTGCATACCCTTGCGGAGCACGGCGACGCGGTCCGATATCGCCATGACCTCGTGGAGCTTGTGCGTGATTATGATTATCGACTTTCCGTCGTCGCGCATACGGCGTATAACGGCGAAAAGGCGCTCCGTCTCCTGCGGCGTCAGCACCGCCGTCGGCTCGTCAAGGATGAGTATATCCGCGCCGCGGTAAAGCACCTTGACTATTTCGACCGTCTGCTTTTCGGAGACTGACATTTCGTATATCTTCTTCTCCGGGTCGAGCTGAAAGCCGTATCTGCCGCAGATCTCCTTTATTTTTGCGATGGATTTTTTGATTTTGAAGCCGCCCTTTTCGCTTATGCCGAGCACTATGTTTTCGGCGGCGGTGAATACGTCCACGAGCTTGAAATGCTGATGTACCATACCGACGCCGTATTTATACGAATCCTTCGGCGAATTTATGACGACGCGCTTGCCGCCGATATATATCTCGCCCTCGTCCGGGTGATATATGCCGGATATCATATTCATAAGCGTCGTCTTGCCGGAGCCGTTTTCGCCGAGGAGCGCGAGCACCTCGCCGTATCTGAGCTCCAGATCGACGTCTCTGTTTGCGAGTATCCTGCCGAACGTTTTGGAAACGTGCTCAAGCCGCAGGGCGCAGTTTTCGTTTGTGTTGTTCAAGGCTGCCTCCTTATCTGAGTGTATTCCGGTACGGGGTCTTAAAACCAAAACCGCGTACCGGAACACCTCAAAGGGCGCGAGGCGGGGTAAATATGCCCCGCCTCGGTCTTTGCGGTATGTCGTACCGTTTGGATTTATTTTATTTCGATTCGTCGAGGAAGTGCTCGATGCCGTCGATCGTAAGATCGAAATACGGAGCGGAACGGTATTCGGACTCATGGAAGTAACCGTCCTTAACGACCTCGGTCTCACCGGTGAAGGTGCCGTCGTCGTCAACGTCCGCGAGATAGGATTCGAGCTTCTTGCCTTCTACGGTGAATTTGCTCGTGTCGAATACGTGGAGCGTGCCGGCCTTGAAGTCGTCGATAGCCTTCTTTATGGCTTCCTCGGTGCCTTTCGCGGCGGCGTTGGTGTTGATGCCGGTCAGAACGACGGAGCCGGTCTTGATCGTGCCGGTCCAGTCGGTGTCTATCGCCTTACCGTCGGTGACCTGCTTGATTATGTAAGCAAAGTAGGGCGCCCAGTTGATGGCGGAGGAGATTATAAAGGTGTTGGGGCCTGCGTCGTAGGTCGAGCCGTTGTAGGAGATGTTCGGGACCTTCGCCATTTCGCAGGCGGTCGGAGCGCCGAGAGAGTCGGCGTGCTGGCTTATAAGCACGCATTTATCGTTGTTGATAAGAGCGTTTGCGGATTCCTGCTCTTTCGCCTGATCGTACCAGGAGCCGGTGTAACGGACCTTCATCGTGGCGGTCGGGCAAACGGAGCGGGCGCCGAGGAAGAAGGAGGTAAGGCCGGATTTGACTTCCGCGTACGGGAAAGCTCCGACGTAACCGATAACGGCTTTATCGGCGGTGATCTTGCCGTCGGCTATCATTTCGTTGAGCTTGAGACCTGCGGCGATGCCGGCGAGGTATCTGCCTTCATAGATGGAGGCGAAAGCGTTGTGATAGTTGGACAGGCCCTCGGTATGAGCTTTCGTACCGGTGGCGTGGCAGAATTCTACTTCGGGATGAGCCTTTGCGGCTTCTATCATATAAGCTTCATGGCCGAAGCTGTCGGCGAAGACTATCTTGCAGCCCTGGGAAACAAGGTCGTCGGCGGTCGTCTTGCAAACGGGTCCTTCGTCGATACCGGTCTTTATAAGGACCTGTTCGTCTTTCAGACCGAGCGTCTTTTTAACGCTGTTGATACCGTTGATGAAGTTTAAGTCGTAGGTGGAGTTTTCGTCGTGCAGACAGATGACGCCTATTTTGAAGTCATCTTTAACGGTGAATTTCTCTACTTCGTTTCTGGGGAGAAGATCAGCCGTCATAGCGTTGTTCTGAGTCGTCACGCCGCCGCAGGATGCCAGAAGACCGCATACCATAACGGCAGTGAGCAGAGCGACAAGAATCTTTTTGAACATTGTCAATGTTCCTCCTTAAAAATATTTTTGAATTTATAAGCACCGGTATTCCGGCAAGCTCCTTTATCAATCAACGAAAACGATACCGTTTTCTTCGTCCATCGAGGCTATGCGGGCGAGGGACTCGACGCGCACGCCCATATCGCGCACCTTTTTGCCGCCGTCCTGATAAGCCTTCTCGATAACTATGCCCGCGCCGACAAGCTCGGCTCCCGACTGCCGCACGATGCGGATAAGTCCCAGAAGCGCGTTTCCCTTGGCGAGAAAGTCGTCGATTATCAGCACCCTGTCGCCTTCGCCGAGGTACTGCTTTGACACCATAACGTCGTACGTCGTGCCGTGCGTGTACGATTCGACCGGGGTGGTGTATACGTCAGCGTCGATGTTTTTCGTTTTCGATTTTTTTGCAAAAAGAACGGGACAATCAAAAAACTGCGCCGTTAAGCAAGCCACACCTATCCCAGAGGATTCTATGGTGAGTATCTTGTTAACTCCGCAGTCTGCGTATAACCTGTGGAATTCGCGTCCCAGCTCCGCCGCAAAGCGCACGTCTATCAGGTGGTTAAGGAAACCGTCTACTTTAAGTACATCCCCGCTCCTGACCTTGCCGTCGGTCAAGATGCGTTCTTCCAGAAGTCTCATACCCGTGCCCTCCGCGTCAATGTAAAAACTTGTTATCATTTTACCGCAAAATACGACTTTTTTCAAGCGTGAATTTAAACGAAAATGTAAATTTATAAAGAGGCTTTATACACATTTTTCACAACGGACAGCCCTCCGTGACGTTTGTCGCGGAGGGCTGCTCAACGCGGCGCTGTCGCTTTGCGCGCCTGCCGTTATATTATCTTCTATACGGTACGTATTCACCGGTGTCTTTCTGTCCGATCAGACTTCCGTCCGCGCCGAAGGTATATCTGAAGACCTTACAGCTGCCGCCGATCGAAAAGGAGCTTGTCGCCGGCGAATAGTAAGCCGCGTACACGCTCTCAACGTCCCATTCCAGAATTCCGTCTTCTCTTGCCGCCAGCTTTCCTCCCAACGACCCTTTTACGGAACGGAAGGTCTTCGGCGCGCCGCCTTCCGGATCGCATATGAGCAGGATAGCCGTGTAATTATCGCGGACGGCCTGTGTCAGACCCTCGCTGAAAGCGTACGACGGGCTGTAATTTGAATCCGCATAGTCGAGAATGTTTGCGATCTCATGCCTTCCGCCTTCATCATACTGTTTCGGAACGGCGTATGCGGAAAGGTAGATCTTTCCTTCAAATTCAGCCATATCCGTGATGCTGTAATCACAGTCGTCGGCTTCATACGAGAAGTTATCCGTCACAACGCCTTCCCGGTCCATTTTACAGAGACGCTCGGCGGTGCCGCCGGCGGTATGATTCAGAAGCTGGATAATATATCCGTCGCCGAGCCGCGCCGTATTACCGACGACCAGATGATCGCCCGCGTCCGTTTTACGGAAGCCGGTTTCGTTTCCGCCGACGTCATAACAGCTGAGGCAGAGATACTTAAAGTCTCCCACGCCGATCACCGCCAGAGTGCCGTCTCCGTTGCTCAGAACGGAAACTATATATTCCCATTCGAAGCCGTGGTCGAGGCGCCTCTGCCACTTTACGTTTCCGGCGTTATCCGCAAAAGCGATCCATCCGTACTTTATATCGTCGACGGTCGAATAGATTTCATTGCCGCCCCAGATGACGGTCCCTTCTTTAAACACCGCAAAGTTATCAATGTAAAAATCTTTGAATTCCGCGCTCCAAAACAGTTTTTCGTCCCGGTAACATTCGAGTATACTTTTATCAAGGACTTCAAAACCCCGTTTTTCATCATAGACGTACCGGTGATCCACATTGTAGTTTACCCCGTTCCGCGTTTTCGTGATCATCTTCATCGGCTGCGGCTGCGAGTTCATAAATACGTTCCTGCCCCAAAGAGCGGCGAGCTCCTCCGGCGAGGGTTCGTCCTGTTCGATCTCCAGCCCGGGGACGGCGCGCCGAAGCACTTCGGCTGTTTTTCCGAAGGTGAAGCTTTTTGTAGTGATATCGCGATATACGTTTTTGACATCCGACCGGCTCAAC
Source organism: uncultured Ruminococcus sp. (assembly GCA_902784545.1). Classification (GTDB taxonomy): domain Bacteria; phylum Bacillota; class Clostridia; order Oscillospirales; family CAG-272; genus UBA1248. Next base: position 7,256 of record CACZVC010000086.1, read on the forward strand.
CCCTCCGTAGACAACCCGTTTTCCTCAAAGAACGCCGCCGCCTCGCTGTATGCCCTGTTTTCGACGGCGACAGCCGTCACGGCTGCCCCGATGCCGATCAGCACGGCGGCGCATACCGCCGGTATGGCGAATCTGATCAGGCGGAACTTTTTCGCGGATCGCTCCGGGGACGCGGTGCGCCGTCCGGCGTTTTTATGTTCAAGGGATACGGCGTACTCAGCCGCTTCATTTACGTACTTATCATCAATATGACCGATTATATCGGAAACGTTTTCTTTTTTCACAGAGATATTCCCTCCTTTTCAAGGTATCGTTTGAGATCTTTTCGTATACGGGAAAGCCGGACGGAAATGTAATGCCTGCTCTTGCCAAACGTCGCGGCAAGCTCTTCGATCGAATCGTTGTACCAGTACCGTCTGACAAACATGATCCGGCTTTGCTGATCAAGCGACGACAAAAATCTGTCGATCGCTTTGGCGGCTTCCTTCGCTTCGAGCTCATTCTCTACAGAGTGTGACGAGGGGAAGCAGTCCGCTATCTCATCCAGAGCGACGCTGTAAGCGCCGTTCCTTTTTTGCGCGGTATTCTCGTGATACTTTTTCAGCGCAAGATTGCGGACGATACGGCAGACGTAGCTTAAAAGCGGGTCCGGCTTCTCCGGCGGCACCGTGTTCCAGACCCCGAGATATGCGTCGTTTACGCACTCTTCGGAATCAAGCCGGTCGTTCAATATGTTATAAGCCACCTTATGGCATATACGTCCGTATTTGTCCGACAGTTCAACGATCGCCTGCTCCGAGCGCTCAAAGAACAATTCAATTATTTTACCGTCTTCCAAGCTTTCACCTTCTTTCCGGTCTCACACATATACTACGTTTTCTGAGAGAAATATCTCAATCATCCGCGATTTTTTTGTAAAAAAACCGTTTCTGTCAGGCGTTTGCAAAGCCTTAAAACAAACCGCAAAGGACGCCCGCGCGCGCAGCTTACGCTGCAAAGCCCCGGATCCCGTACCGTCAAAAAGCCCCGATATTTCGGGGGGAGGCGGGGGTTTGGGGGTGGATTGGGGGGTGGGGAACCACCAACCGCGCCGCGTTTCGCGGCGCACAATTTGTCGGCTCTGTCGACTCCTTAACGTGCCGCAAGGCACATATCACGCGCGAAGCGCATATCGCAGACGGCGCAAGCCGGTTATATCGCATTTGCGTAAGCAAATATATCGCACCGCGCAAAGCGCGGTATATCGCCGCGCCCCCTCAAGTCTGTACGATGACTTGACGGGAGGGGAAAGAGGGGGAAGTAACAAAATTAAGGAAACATCTGTATAACGATAACTATCCTTGCTTGTTTTTGTGAAATGACGAGATCAAAAGCCTCGCCGTCAAATCATCCCAGAATTGTGTATAGTTCAGGTAATATAAATTACATCGAGTATATACAATGTTAGAGGAAGTCTATTATTTGGCAATAATAAGATCGCATTTATGGCTATCATAGTAATTCTCGTAATCTTGCTTTATTGTTTTTGTAATTCTACAAATTTGTCTCGTCTTGCAAATACTTTGCATAATTAAAAGTAATATAACTTATAAGCACTTCTTTTAATCTATTACAGATATCCATTGATTCATCAGCTGCTCCTTTTTTCAACTTTGATTTCGTAAGCAAGTATAAAAACATAATTTTGTTAAAAACATCGGTAGCCCCCATTTTTTTTAAAAATAATAGGTCTTTTTCTGCGGTTTTTTGGTTGTGGTTTACAATATAATCGTATAAACCCGTTCCAACAAAACTATCTGTTTTTAATAGCAGTTTTCTACCATTCATTATAAATATTGGAGGCTTAACCATAGCGTTAAGCATAATGGCAACGAACACTTGTACCCTTGTGATATTTGTTAAATCAGCGGGATTAATATCGTAAGGTTGCCATTTTGCTTTTTCAGCATGATCATATTTAACAAGATTGCTTATCGCCATCTGCATATGAAAACCTCTTGCTAAATCTATTGAAGATCCAGATTGTGATAATATATAAATCACATCCGAAATATTTAATATTAATTCTCTACATAAATCAAATCGA
>CACZVC010000087.1 GCA_902784545.1 uncultured Ruminococcus sp.
AACAAATCATATCCGACAAAAATTTGAAAATGTAATTTTACATTAAAAGCCCCCTTAACGCTTGACTGCGATGATGCTATGATATATAATAAAAATGCGGTATTCCGCGGTCGGCATTAACATTCGCACGGCGGAACTTCGCAGTCGGCATTGACATTTTCACGGCGGAACTTCGCGGGAGGGCAGACCCCTCCCCTACAATATTCCGATTTTTCTTCTTTATTCTTTATTCTTTTTTATTTTTTCTTTTAAAAACTCCTTCCGTCACGCCGTAAAACGGCGCGCCACCTCCCTCAAAGAGGGAGGCAGATCAAGGCTCCCTCTTCGAGGGAGCTGTCATCCGGGAAGCTTCCCGGATGACTGAGGGAGTTTGTCTTCATTCTGAGCCGCCGCGTTGATCCGCGGCGGCTTTCATTTTGCAGGGGTGCGGTTATTTTTTCGCTCTGACGTCGGAGATCTTTTTGCAGGCGCACGCAAAGAGCTTGCGGCTTCCGTCGGCGGTCGGCTCGAATTCAACGGCGTTGGCGGCGCCCACGCCTAAATTATCCGCGGTTTCCGCGACGTCGATGTTCGAGGCGAGGAATATGAATTTCCAACCCTCCTCCTTTTTCTTTTCGATCATTTTCTTTATCTGCTTTCCGCTGTATTTTCTGCTCGCGTTTTCAAGTCCGTCCGTCGTTATGACGAACATCGTGCTCTCGGGAACGTCCTCGTCCCTGATGTATTTGTGTATCTTCTCAATGTGCTCCACGGTCTCGCCCACGGCGTCGAGCAGGGCGGTGCAGCCGCCGACGCGGTAATCCTCCTCCGTCATCGGCGCGATCTTTTCGATCCCGACCCTGTCGTGTACTCTCTCGGAGGAGTTCGAGAACAGAACAGTCGTTACAAGCACCTCTCCGTCGAGCTTTTTCTGCTCGTCTATCACCGAGTTGAAGCCTCCCACCGTGTCCTTCTCCAGCCCGTGCATCGAGCCGCTTTTGTCTAAAATAAATACGAGTTCAAGCGCGTTTTTTTTCATTTTCATTTACCTCTCTTTCTTGTTGTGACTGCATTATATCACGGATAAAGCAAAAAAAGGTCGCCTGAAAAGCGACAAATAAAACGTGCGCCTGAAAAAATAACCGTTCTTCTTTCGTCTTTATACCATTCTTTGCACCGCCCGTCTTGACATCGCATTAAAAATATGATATAATAGTATAACAACATATTTCGGGGGCGTTGGCTTAATGAATAAATATCATGCTCTGATCTCCCTTTTGCTCATATACGCCGTCCTCTTATGCGCGTGCTCCGCTCCCGCGGCGGCTCCCGTAACGGAGACCGGAAAACAGACGGAGGAGGAAACGACGGAGGCTGCGACGGACAGCGTGACAGCCGCGGAAACGGAGACGGAAACAGAGACGGAAACGGAGACGGAAACGGAGACCGGTGCGGACACGGAGCCCGTACCGGAGCCGGGGTACAAGGCGTTGAATTACACGGACATAAAAGCGCTCTGGATATCGCAGTTCGATATGAATCCCGTTTATACGAGCGGCGGTAAGCAAAGAAGCAAAGAGGAATTTACAAAATTACTGCGTATTGTTCTTGACAATACCGTAAAAAATCATTATAATACTGTTATATTTCAGATGCGTCCGTACGCGGACAGTATGTATCCGTCGGAAATATGCCCTCCGAGCTATATAACGACGGGCAGCTACGCGAACGGCTTCGACTACGACCCGGTGGAGATCCTCGTCGCGGAGGCGCACGAAAGACGTCTGTCCGTTCAGGCGTGGATAAACCCGATGCGCGCGATGCTGACGAAGGAGATCGCGCTCGTCCCCGACGAATATCAGATAAAACAGTGGTATAACGACCGCGCGGTGCGGGCGAAATATCTGCCGGTCGTATCCGACCGCGTATATCTGAACGTCGCCGAAAAAGAGGTGCGCGACCTTATCATAAACGGCGCCGCCGAGCTGCTCGACAGATACGAGGTCGACGGGCTCCACATGGACGACTATTTCTACCCGACGACCGATCCGTCGTTTGACAGCAGATCGTATAACGAATATAGATCGGGCGGAGGCAAGCGGAATTTGGCCGCTTTCAGAAAAGAGTGCCTTTCCGAGCTTGTGAAGGGGCTTTACGACGCGACGAAGGCGTCCGGTACCGGCAGGCTGTTCGGCATAAGCCCGGCGGGCAACATGCAGACGGTTATGAACGACCACTTCGCCGACGTCAAAACGTGGTGCTCCGAGCCCGGTTACATAGATTACATCTGTCCGCAGGTTTATTTCGGCTTCGAGCATAAGAGCGTGCCGTTCGACAAAACGTGCGACAAATGGCAGAGCATCATAAAAACGGACAGCGTAAAGCTTATTATCGGTATGTCGCTCGGCAAAGCCAAATCCGGCGTCGACCAGTACGCGGGAGCCGGAAAGGACGAATGGTCGAAGCACAAGGACGTGCTTCTCCGTTGCCTGCAATACACGGAAACGCTTGAAAAATGCACCGGCGTCGCATATTTCTGCTACCAGTATTTCTACAACCCGACATCAGGCGCGGAGGAGCGCGCCACAAAAAGGGAACGCGACAACTTCGTTCCGTATTTAGAAACGATTTCATGGCATAAGCCTGAATAATAAAGAAAGGGTATATTATGAAAAAAACATTTGCAATCGTTTCCGCGCTGCTTATCGCCTGCATGATCACGGCGGTATTCGCAGGTTGTGCGGAAACGCCCGCTACAACGACCGCCGCCGACACAAAGAAACCGGCGGACGAAACCACCGCGGCGGAGACGACCGCGGCTGAAACAACAGCCGAAGCTGTTACGACGGCTGCCGAAACCGAAGCCGAAACCACGGAAGAGGTCACGACCGAGCCCGAAACGACCGAAGCGGAGCCGCAGGGCGACGTGTTCGAGATCGGCTCCCGCGAGGAGCTGTTCGCGTTTGCGGACAAGGTGCTCAACGGCGAAGCGGAGTATGAGGATATGACGATAAGGCTCACCGCCGATATCGACCTCGACCCGACTCTCGACGGCGGCAAAAACTGGGTGCCGCTTTCCTCCGACGGCCTCGACTACATCGTATTTGACGGCAACGGACACGTTATAAACGGTATGACGATAATGCCCGAAGACCTTGAGGTCGCAGGCAACGACGGCAAGATATACGGCTCCGGCTTCTTCGGAGTAACGACCACGTCCATAGCGATCAAGAACCTCACGTTCACCAACGCTCATATCGTATCCGATACGAAGCACTGCGGCTGCGTAATAGGCTCAGCCGAACAGATGGGCTCCCTTGTAGAGCTTGACAACGTCACCGTTTCCGGTCTTACGCTCAACGGCGGCGTCGGTGTCGTAGGCGACACGACCGGTATCAGCTTCAGAGTCGGCGGTCTCATAGGCGCCAACATCGCGGGCGCGGAAATAGACGTACGCAACTGCACGGTGCAGAACTCCAAGATATTCGGCTTCCACAACATTTCCGGTCTTGTCGGCTGCACGACGGACGGTATGTTCACTTTTGAAAACAACACCGTAAAAGGCTTGGAGCTGAACTACTCGGCAGGCTATGCGGCGAACGAAAAATACCACGTGACCGAGGATATCAGATACTTCGCCGACCCGTTCTACTGCATAAACGATCACTGGGGCGAATATCATACCGACGTTGACAAGGAAAGCGGAAACACGCTTGAAAACCTCGATTCCTACGACGTTGCTTTCGATATCCACTACAAGGATGAAGAGGGCAAGAACGCCGATAACCCCGGACGTGAGGAAGACGGCGTGATCTACTTCCCGGCTGTCGGCGGAAGCACCATCAGACCGAAGGACGAAAGATAATCGTATATATAATCAAAACAAAAGAGGACGGCGCAAACCGTTCTCTTTTGTTATTGAAAAAAGGCGGCGCCGCGCCGTCCGCTGATGATTTGTCAAACGGAAAAAGAGGTTTTCTATTGACAAACGCGGATTTTTATTATATAATCATAAAAAAGGAGGTACGTTATGAAGATTAAGATTTTTTGCATTATTCTGGCTCTCCTGCTGACCGTTCCGGCGGTATTCTGCGGGTGCGCGGATAAAACCGGAACCGGCAAGACCACCGATACGGAGGCGGCGAAAACCACAGCCGCCGGCGACGTCACGACGGGACCGGAGGAGACCGAGGTACAGGACGATCTGCCCGAGGCGAATTTCAAGGGCTACACCTACCGCATACTGGGTCAGGGCGGCGCCGGATGGACCGCCTCCGACATTCTGCGTCCGGAATCGTTTACCGAGGACGGTCTGAACGACGCGAAGCTCAAAAGATATATCAACATTGAAGAGAGATTCGGCGTAACGATAGAAACGTATCTGTCCGAAACGGTATACGCTACGGTTCAGGGCGGCATTCTGTCTAACGATTTCAGCTTCGATCTGATAAATATGGACACGATGAACACGTCGAACGCCGCGCTTGCAAAGCTTTTGCTCAACCTGAAGGATCTGACGTACGTCAATCTTTCAAAGCCGTATTACGATCAGAACTACATACACGATATGTCGTTTGCCGGCAAGCTGTTCTCCGTCGTAACGGATATAACGACGATGGATATGTTCGTTACGTGGATAATGATGTACAACAAGAAAATGATCGAGAGAAACGACCTTGAAAGCCCGTACGATCTCGTTCAGAATGACGAATGGACGCTTGACAAATTCTCGGAAATGATAAAGAACGTCTCCGTTGAAAACGGCGACGGCAAGTGGGACGACGCGGATACATACGGCTTCGGCGGACACACCGGCAGCGTGAGAAACTTTTTCTACGCCTCCGGTCTGACAATCTGCTCGAAGGACGACGGAACGGACATCCCGTTCATATCGCTTGACGACAACAGCGAAAGACTTACGATAGTGAGCGAAAAGATATCAGACATCGTAACGAAAGACAACCAGACGCTTATGAACGGCAAGATAGTAGAAGCGTTTGAAGAGGGGCGCGAGCTGTTTCTGGCTGAAATAACGGGCTATCTCGGACGTTTCCGCGAAATGGCTGACGATTTCGGCGTCGTGCCGTATCCGAAATACAACAAGGATCAGAAAAGATACTACACGACTAACGACCCGTGCATAATGGTGTTCTCCATACCCGCGTTCAACTACAAGCAGGATCAGCTCGACCGTTCGGAAATGATATTCGAGGCGCTGTGCTGTGAATCGTACAAAACCATACGCCCCGCGTATTACGTGGACGTTCTGAGCGGCAAGCAGACGCGCGACGTCAGAGACTACGAGATGCTCGATCTTATCAAAAACAGCCGCGTTTACGATTTCGGTCTGTTCAACGATCTGGGCAGTCTTTCGCAGATATTCAACACGCTCGCCTCGACCAAAAGCCCGAAGGTCGCCTCGCTTCTGAAGAGCGGCATAAAATCCGGCGAAAAGAAGCTGGGCAAGATACTCGAAAAATATGAGTCCATCTCATAAACCTTTATATATCGATGAAAACGAAAAACCGCTTGACCGGCTCGTAACGGACGGTGGTCTGTTCGGCATATTCCGCACTGTCGCCTGTATCGGCGACAGTCTCGCCTCGGGCGATTTTGAGGCGGTGGACCGCGGGTGCAGATATTATATAGATATGTTCGATTACTCGTGGGGGCAGTATATAGCGCGGACGGCGGGCTGTACCGTTTACAACTTTTCTCGCGGCGGTATGACCGCAAACGAATACTGCGGCGGCTTTGCCTCCTCCATGGGTTACTGGAACACGGAAAAAGCGGCGCAGGCGTATATAATCGCGCTCGGCGCAAACGACTTTTTTGAAAAGGATCAGCTTCCGGCAGGCGATATTTCCGACGTATGCGACGATTACAGACAGAACAAAAATACGTTTGTCGGAAAATACGCCGAGATAATACAGAGGTATAAGGAGCTTTCGCCCGACGCCGTATTCTTTCTTATGACTATGCCGAAGGAGGACACGGAGGAGACGGCGGAAAGGCTGAGGCTCCATCACGATCTGATACACAAGCTCGCGGCGCGGTTTTCAAACTGCTACGTTTTGGATCTGTACGAATATATGCCGGTACAGGACGCGGATTTCAAGCGTAAGTTCTATCTTGAAGGGCATCTTAATCCTATGGGTTATATGCTTATCGCGCGCGTCGTCACGTCGTACGTCGATTATTTGATAAGGCGCGACCCGGACTCTTTCAGAAGAGCCGCGTTTATAAACACTGAATACAGCGACAGCAAATTAAAACAAAAGAAAGGCGAATAAAATGGATTTGAACAAGCTTTATTTTGACGAAAACGAAAAACCGCTCGACAGACTCGTATCGGACGGCGGTTTCTGCGGTATTTTCCGCACGATAGCGTGCGTGGGCGACAGTCTGTCGTCGGGCGAATTTGAGGTAAAGCTGCAGAACGGTACGGCTTATCTCGATATGTTCGATTATTCATGGGGGCAGTACATAGCGCGCGCGGCGGGGTGCAAGGTATACAACTTCTCCCGCGGCGGTATGACCGCCAAGGAATACTGCGACGGCTACGCCGCGAATATGTGCTTCTGGAACACGGAAAAGGCGGCGCAGGCGTATATAATCGCGCTCGGCGCGAACGACCTTTTCGGTCTTTGTCAGCCCGTAGGCGATCTGTCCGACGTCTGCGACGAGGATTACACGAAGAATACGGACAACTTTGCCGGGCGTTACTGCGAGATAATACAGAGATACAAAAAAATCGCGCCGGACGCGAAGTTTTTCCTGCTCACGATGCCGAAGGAGGATCTTCCCGAGGACAACGGGCACGCAAAGCTGCTCACCGCACAATGCGAGCTTATGCACAAGATAGCCGCGCATTTTTCAAACTGCTACGTCGTGGACCTTCACGAATATATGCCCGTGCAGGACGCGGAATACAAAAAGCGCTTCTATCTTGAAGGACATCTGAATCCCATGGGCTATATGTTCACCGCGCAGGTCGTAATGTCGTATATCGACTACATAATCCGCCACAATATGGAGGAATTCCGCCGCGTCGCTTTCATCAACACCGCGTATGCGGACAGCAAGCTGAAATAATGATTCGGCAAAGCCGAGCTAAATTCGGCAGAGCCGAGCTAAATACGCCCTTACGGGCGAGCTAAATTCGGCAAAGCCGAGCTAAATTCGCCTACGGCGAGCTAAATTCGCCTTCGGCGAGCTGAAAAAAACAGAACGGGAATACCCGACCGTCATAAGGAAGTTTTTTCACCTCACGTTCGAGTGGTGAGTAAGTGCGAACTTAAGAAAAGCAGACTGAAAACAAAATCAGTCTGCTTTTTCGTATTCAACCGGTATAATGAAGACGGGCTACGCCCTAATGAAGACGGCAACTGCGTCGCCTAACGAAGCGAAGCCGCCCGCTTGAAGAAAACCGTTGAATTCGAATTTCTTCATTAGCGAAGCGTCTTCATTTCTTCATTAGCCCGCTTGCGGGCGTCCTTATCACGCCGCGCCGAAATTCCGTTCTGTTTTTTCAGCTTTTCAACGGGTTTCCGTTATTATCAAGCCCGTAATAAAACGATATGGTTTTTAATACCGGCGCGGCGGCGAGGGTACCGGTGGAGCCGTTTTCTATAACGCAGGAGATTGATATCTCCGGTGCGTCGTACGGGGCGAAGGCGACGAAAACGGCGTTGTTGTTCGTCTGGCTCGTCTGCGCGGTACCGGTTTTGGAGCCGATCGGGAACTTGTAGTTTTTCGTCGTGGTCGTAAGCTCCTTTGAGCGCCTCATTCCGCGCTTTACGCAGTCGACGCACGTTTCGTCCATATCGACTGTTCCGAGTATCTGCGGCGCGTTCACCTCTTCGTCAGAGCCGGAATAATTGCAGGTCTTCAAAAGCACGGTGCTTTTATATCTCGTGCCGCCGTTTACCGCGGTGGCGATATATGACGACAGCTGAAGCGGCGTAAAGCTGTTGTCGGACTGACCTATTGCGGCGGCGAGCGTGTCGCCGGAATACCAGCGCTTGCCCATCGTTTCTTTATATTCGGGTCCCGCTAAGATCCCTTTTTTCTCCGGCAGCTCTATGCCCGTATATTCGCCCAGACCGAGCTGTTTACAGTATTTGTTAAGCGTTTCGATACCCGTGCGCCTGCCTGTCTCATAGAAATAGTAGTTGCACGAGACGCCTATCGCGTCGATAAGATCGACGGGACCGTGACCGTCGCGCTTCCAGCACCACGGCTGATAGTCCGGGTAAAACGTATAATGCCCCGTGTCGTTTATCGTCGTGTTCGGCGTTATCGTATTGCTCATGAGCGCGGCTATCGTCGTAGCCAGCTTGAACGTGGAGCCGGGCTGATAAGTACCCGATATCGAACGGTCGAACAGAGGCTTCGCGGGGTTCTGTACTATCGTTTCGTAATCCTCGCTGAACGTCGAAAGATCGTACGTCGGGTAAGACGCGAGCGCGAGCACCTGACCGGTGTTTACAGACGTTACCGTAAGCGCGCCGCTGTCCGCCTTTTCGCCGCGGTTCTGCTGACCGGAGGCTATGCCGTCCGCTTTTATTATCTTTATCTGCTCCTCAAGCAGCTTTTCCGCCTGAGCCTGAAGGTTTATGTCTATCGTGAGATATACGTTCTTTCCGGGTACCGGCTCCTTTTTTACGTACGATTCGAGTATATTGCCGTAATCGTCCTCGACGTACACCGTAATGCCGTTTTCGCCGCGCAGAATCTCCTCAAACGCCGCCTCGGCGCCGCTCAGACCCGTAACTCCGTCGTAGGAATAGCCCTTTGCGAGATATTCCTCCATTTTTTCTTCCGGTATCTTGCCTATCCTTCCGATTATATTCGAGCCGACGCCCGGCACGTTGTATTTGCGCTTGTACTCTTTTTTGACCGACACGCCCTTGCATCCGCTTTCAAGCACGGCGGTCGTAAGCGGCAGATCTATATTCTCCGCTATTACGTAGGGATTGTCTGCGGCGAAGTTCGTCGCGTCGAGACTGTAACGCAGTCTTACTATCTTATCCTCCGTTTCGCTGTCGTAAATATGCTCGCCCTCGCTGTCAACAAGCCCGAAATCGTTCAAAAGCTCCTCGTAAAAATCGAGGCAGTTGACGCCGGTCCTTATGTTGTGATAAAGCAGGAACCTGTACATACGGTTCTGCGCGGTCTGAGATTTCAGCGCCTCCTCGTCGTACTTTATATGCGGGTAGGTGCCTGTGACCGGCATTACGGTGATGACCTCGCGCCCGTTTTCCTTCAGCACGTTTATTATCTGCGAAAGCGTTTCGTTTCTTTCCTTCAAGCCCTTCGGCAAAGACGCGTAATCGAGCTGAAGATTCTCCGTATACTCGTTCGTTACGAGCGGCACGCCGTTTCTGTCGTATATCTCGCCGCGCAACGACTGCACGACGACCTCGCGCTCGTGCGACAGCGACATCGTTTTAACGTATCTGTCGGCGCCCGTTATCTGTATGTTTATGAGCTTGATGAAGAAGAATACGCACGCCGCGGCGTATATGACGCAGAGCGGGATAAAACGGATATTGAATTTTCTGTTTTTATTCAAGCCTTTATCTCTCATTCAAAACACCTCTTATCCCGTTTTTCTGCGCAAGGCTCTTTCTGAACACCGTGTAATGAAGAGCCGTAAGAAGATACGCGGGGAAAAACACTATCGCGCCGTAAAGCATCTGCGGCAGTACCGTGCCGGCGAGCGCGGCGGCGAACGGAGCGCCTTTTATGCAGAGCAGAACGAGCGTTTTTACGGCGCCGACTGTAAGCGCCGCGGCCGCCGAGATCAAAGACGGCGCGAATTTGTTTCTGAAAGCGTCCTTTACGGCTATCGACACCGCCGCCGCAAGCAGAAACAGAAGCGGCGAGAGCGTAAAGCCGCCGGAGCCGACGGTATCGAGCAGAAAGCCGGCGCAGACCGCAAGCACGGAGGTGAATTTTTCATCCTCTCTGCATGCGACGCAGACGATGACCGTAAGCGTGAATTCAGGTATTACGCCGAATATCCGCAAATGCGGAAAAACGCTGCACTGTATCAGCACGGCGATAAACGTATATATGGCTGTCAGCGTCATCCGCAGTATCGCGGCAAAGCCCGGTCTGCTCATTTATCAGTCCTCTATGTATCTTTCAAAAGAAGTGACGACCGTGACCGAGGAAAGCCCGGATATTTCCGCGTACGGCTTTACCGTCGCGTACTTCGTGCGCAGACTTTCGTCGTATATGACCTCCGTAACCGTACCTATTATAAGTCCTCTCGGATAGACGGAGCCGACGCCGGAGGTGAGTATCCTGTCGCCGACCTCGATATCCGCGTCGCTCTGTAAATACGCGAGCCTGCAATAGCCCTTGAGCCTGAGCTCGTAGTCGCCTACGACTATCCCGGCGGCGCGGCTCCGCTCGTCAAAAGCGCCGACGGACGAGCCCGTGTCTATGATCGAGCAAGCCTTCGACCACGTCGCGCCCGCGTCGGTTATCCTGCCTATAAGCCCGGAATTCGACGCGATTATCGGCATATCCCTGTCTATGCCGTTGTTTTGTCCTCTGCCGAGCGTGAACACGGTCATATAGTTGCCGTCCTCGCGTCCGACTATGTCCGCGGTCTCGAATTTATAATCGAGATGTTCTTTTTTCACCTCGAGCATACGGCGAAGCTCGTCGTTTTCGCTTCTGAGCGCCTTTGCGGACTGCACCTCGTCGAGCATTTCGTCCATTTGCTTTTTAAGCTCCTCGTTTTCGGCTTTGAGCCTGTCGAACTCGGTTATATACGAGGAATAGCCGTCGAGCGCCCTGCCGACGAGATCGGACAGCTTCTGCACCGGGACCGTCAGATAATTGAGCCCGGTCTTTATGTACGACGAATAACCGAGAAGGCTCATTGCCGTGAAGGTCGCGGCTATGACGGCGGCGACTATCAGAGTTATTATAAAAAATTTGCTTTTAAAAAATTTCATTTATTTTTCCGCTTATTTATTATTACCGGACCGGCAGACGCCGTCCGTTCAAAACGTAAAGTAAATAAAAACTCCGTTTAAAACTTTTCCCAAAGCTTTAAAACTCCTCCGTTGCGGAAACGATCTGCAAAAGCTCGTCGTTCGCGGACAGTATGCGCTCCGTGCCGCGTATCACGCAGCGGTCGGGCGTTTCGGCTGTGTTTACGGTCATACCGAGCTTTTCCGACAGATATCTGTCGATACCGGGCAGATACGCAACGCCGCCGCACAGTAAAAGTCCGCTTTCAAACACGTCGGACGAAAGCTGCGGCGGTATCTGTTCAAGCACGTTTTTGACGTGCTCGGTTATGCGGTCGAGCACCTCCGTCATCGCCTCGCGCGTTTCGCCCGAGCGCAGTATAACGCGAACTACCTGACCGGTAAGCAGGTTTTTGCCGCAGACGGCGTATTCGCCCTGCTCCGTTGTCCTGTGCGCGGAGCCTATCGAAAGCTTTATCTGCTCCGCCGTCTGACTGCCTATCACTACGTTGTACTGATCCTTGACGTATCTTACTATCGCATCGTCAAGCTCGTCGCCGCCTATCCTGACCGTGCCGGAGCTGATTATACCGCGGTAAACTATGACGGAGGTCTTCGTACTGCCGCCGCCTATATCGCATATAAGTCTGCCGCGCGTGTTCATAACGTCGGTATCGCATCCGACCGCCGCCGCCATAGGCTGTTTTATCAGCATGAACAGATCGCGCCCGCCCGACGCGGCGACGCACGCGTTTTCAAAAGCGTTGCGCTCCACCTCGGTTATGCCGGAAGGCACCGATATGGCGATCTTCGGCCGCGAGAACGCGCCGCGCAGTCCCTTGTCGGACAAGATCGCGGCAAGCATTTCCACGGTGTCCTCGAAATTCGCTATGACTCCGGCGCGAAGCGGTCTTACCGCCTGCTTGTCGGCGGGCGTTCTGCCGAGCATACGCTTCGCCTTATCGCCGCAGCATATAAGCTCCTTATCCGACGTGAACGATACCGCCGTCGGCTCGTCATATACGACGCCTTTGCCCTTGACGCATACACGGAGGCGCGATGTGCCTAAATCTATACCTGTTTTTTTATCCATTGTGATCCTCTTTTATTCAAGAACGGATATTCCGAAATCATCGTATAAATGACGGCATACAAGACACACGGGCAGACCGACCACGTTGTGGAAGCTCCCGTCGAGCTTTTCGACGAAAATACTGCCGAGCTCCTGCACGGCGTAAGCGCCGGCTTTATCCATCGGCTCGCCGGTCTTTATGTACGCCTTTATCTCCGCTCTGCCGAGCTTTCTCATCCTCACGTGCGTGACGTCGTAGTCTATCACGAGCTTTCCGTTTTTCTGCATCGCAATACCTGTATAGACCTCGTGCCAGCCGTCCGACAGCATCGTGAGCATACGCTCCGCGTCAGCCTCGTCCTTCGGCTTGCCGTAGACCTCGCCGTTCCTGCAAACGACGGTATCGGCGGCGAGGATAAGGCGGCTGTCGCCGACCTTGCCGCAGACCGCGCGCAGCTTACGCTGCGCCAGACCCATCGTCAGCTCCGCCGCGGTAACGCTTTTTACCGGCGTTTCGTCCGCGTCGGCGCAAATCACCTCAAACGGGATACCCGCGCTTTTCAATATTTCGCTCCGTCTCGGAGAGCGTGAAGCCAGAATTATTTTTTCCATACCGTCACCTCATTTACTTCCCGTAGAGCCGAAGCCGCCCGCGCCGCGTTCGGTTTCGTTAAGCTCGTCCATCGCCTCAAATTCCGCGCGTATGACCGGCGTGAACAAAAGCTGCGCTATCCTGTCGCCGTCGCTGAACGTATACGGCACGTCTGACAGATTCACGACGGAAACGAGAAGCTCGCCCCTGTAATCGGGATCTATAAGCCCTATGCCGTTCGTCAGCGAAATGCCGTGCTTTGCGGAAAGCCCGCTTCTCGCGCAGATAACGGCGGCGACGTCGTTGTCGTCGTATTCGATCGCCACGCCCGTGTTTATTTTCGCCCTCTCGCCCGGCATGACCGTCAAAGGCTTTTCAAGGCACGCGTAAAGGTCGGCGGCGGCGGCGTACTTAGTCTGATACGCCGGGACTCTCGCTTTTTCGTTAAGTTTTTTTATTTTTACTTTCATTTTCACATTCTCTTGATCCTGCCGTCTGACGGCGTTTTGTTTCTGTACGCGTCGATTATGCGCGCGGCGTCCTCCGCGCTTTCGTCGGTGAAGAAGAAGTGCAGATCGCCGACGGCTCCGCCGCCGACCGCCTCCAGCTTGTCCGCCATATAGACGGGTACGGGATTGTATATCACGTTTCTGTGTATGAACTCGCGGCAGACGGGTATTTTTTCGCCCGTTCTGTCGGTAAAGTAGCGGAACTGTCCGTCGCCGCACGCCTCGCATTTTCTGAGCGGATCGTTCGTACCGGAGATATCGCGTATCATACACTTTTCAAGCACCGCCTCGGGCAGCTTGCCGTATACCGCGGCGCCTGTCTTTACCGGTGCGGACGATGCGACCGCCTTCATCTGCGCTATATTGAGCTCCGGCGAGAGTATCACGGACGAAAGCCCCTCGCCCGCAAAGACCTCCGCGGTGCGCGAATTATAGACGTTGAGCATAAGTCCGCCGTGTACGGCGAAGCCGTATTTCAAGGCGAGCCGCATTGTGCCTATATTCGACACCATCACGTTTTTGACGCCGCAGAGCTTGGCGCGGATAAGCATTTCTTCAAGCAGCGTATACTCGTGCGGCATAACGACCGGGGGAAGCTCCACGCCGTCCGTAACGTCGCGCACGGTCATCTGAGCGTTCAGATACTCGTCGATCGGCAGATATATGTGCGAAAACTGGCTGAGATACGGTCTCGGCGGCATTCCCTTGCTTCTTACGAAATGTACGATGAGAAAGCTCCCGTCCGCGCTCGCGCCGCGCTCCATACGCGGCTCCGTGTATATCGCGGTCCTTCTGTCGGGATAGCGCTTTGTGAGTATCTGTTCTTCAAGACGCTCCGCGGCTGTGCGGCGCAGGGAATTTATCGCGGATACGGGAAGCGAAAGACCGTCGTCGAGGTGAAGCGAAAACGACTGCGGTTCCACCGAAAACGGCGTGTTCCCGAGCTTGCAGAGGCTTTTTACGACGTCCTCTTTTGTCAGCGGCGAGGTTATCGCGGCGGCGGGTATCTCGCCGTAGACCGTGACGGATCTGCCCTTCGCGGAGAGCGTAAGCTCCGTCACCGCGTCGGAGCGAATGTCGGCTTTGACCGATACGGGTATCCTCCGCTTGTCCGTGCGCAGTCCTTCCTTTAACCTCTCCGCCTCGGCGGCGCTTTTTTCCTTATCCCCGTCGGAGCGGACGCCGAGCATCTCGCGCCCGGTCTTTCCGGTATAATAGCCGTCCGTAAATCCGCCGCGGCTGAATATGCGGGCGAGAACGTCCGTCTCCTCCACCGTAGCGTTCCTGCCCTCGTCGAGCAGTTTTCTGTATATTTTTCCCACGCCGTAAACGTATTCCGGCGATTTCATCCTGCCCTCGACCTTAAGGCTCGTTACGCCGGAGGCGCAGATGCGTTCGATATGACCCGCCAGACAGTTGTCCTTGAGCGACAGACGGTAAACGCCGTCCGCGTCGGGCAGTCTGCACGGCTGGGCACATTCGCCCCTGTTGCCGCTCCTGCCGCCCATGTAAGCCGACATTTCGCACATACCGGACGTGCAGACGCACAGAGCGCCGTGTACGAACATCTCGTATTCGACCGACGGAAAGTCGGATATTATTTTTTCGATATCCTTTGCGCTGCACTCCCTCGCGAGCACCACTCGGCTGAATCCGCGTGCGGCGAGCACTCTTGCCGCCTCCGCGTTGTGCGCGGCGCACTGCGTGCTTGCGTGGAGCCTGAAATCGGGAAAACGCCTGTGTACCGACGCGGCGATGCCCGGATCGGTGATTATAAGCGCGTCAACGTCGTTCAGATACAAAAACTCTGCGAAGCGGAGCGCGCCCGCGGCCTCCCTGTCGAGCAGAAGCGTGTTGAGCGTGACAAAAACGCTCACGCCGAAAAAGTGGGCTTTCTTCACCGCCTCGCTTATCTGTTCCTCGGTAAAATTGTCGGCGGCAAGACGCGCGTTGAAGCTCTTTCCTCCGAGATATATCTCGTCGGCTCCGGCGGAAAGCGCCGCCTCAAAGCATTCCGGACTGCCCGCGGGCAAAAGCAGTTTGGGTTTTATGTCGGGCATATAAGATTCCTTTCACACAAACGACCGTGTATTCTTTTTAAAATTTTAACAATACGCCGTTGAAAACCGATTCTCCGGCTATTATAATAGTATCAGCTGCATTATATCATAAACCTCGCGATTTTTAAATAGCTTTTTTAAAAATTTTTTGGATTTTATAGGTGAATTTATATGAAAAATAAAAAAGGCGGCAAATTAAAAACGGTCATCGCCGTCATAGCCGTCGCCGCGGCGGTGTGCGCGCTTTTCACCGTGGCGGTAAACGCCGTTATGACGGGGACGTACGAAAAGCTGACGGAAGGTCCGCCGGAGGGAAAAAAATACGACTGCATCATAATTTTAGGCGCAAAGGTGTTCGACGACGGCGGCGTTTCCGCGATGCTCGCCGACAGGCTCGACGTCGGGCTGAGATTATATAACGAAGGTTATTCGGACCGTATAATCGTTTCGGGCGATCACGGTCAGGCGGAATACGACGAGGTCAACACAATGAAAAAGTATCTGACCGACCGCGGCGTGCCGTCTGAGGCGGTCTTCATGGATCACGCGGGTTTTTCGACGTACGACAGCATAGTGCGCGCGAAGGAGATTTTCGGATGCGAAAGCGTGCTTATAGTAACGCAGAAATATCACCTGTACCGCGCTTTATACATAGCATCGTCGATAGGGCTCGACGCCCGCGGCGCCTCGGCTTCGCTGCGGGAATACGCGGGACAGACGATGCGCGACGTGCGCGAATACGCGGCGCGTGTCAAGGACGTCGGCTCCGTTGTGTTCCGCGTTAAGCCGAAATATTCGGGCGATAAGATACCGATAACCGGCAGCGGAGACCTTACAAACGACAAATAAACGTATTTTTTGCAAAAAATCGTGAAAAATGACGGATTTTTTTGCAAAAACTCCTTGACATTAAGGCATTTTCACGTTATAATAAGAAAAAAAAGAATTTTTTGAAAAGGAGAATAACCATGGGAAAATTCGCTATAAAAACAACAAAATCCGGCGTTAAGTTCGATCTTAAAGCCAACAACGGCGAGATAATCGCTTCGTCCGAGGTCTATAAGACTCTCGTTTCCTGCAAAAACGGCATCGAGTCCGTAAGAAAGAATTCCGCAAAGGCCGAGGTCGAGGATCTCACCGTAGAGAACGCTCCGAAGGTAAAGCATCCGAAATTCCAGGTTTATAACGACAAAGCGGGCGAATTCCGTTTCAGACTGAGAGCCACCAACGGTCAGATAATCGCCGTATCCGAGGGTTACAAGTCGAAGGCAAGCTGCCTGAACGGCATTGAATCCATCAAGAAGAACGCCCCCGAAGCCGAGGTCGTTACCGTCGAATAATCAAAAACCGACATTTAAGGCTGCCGTCACGGCAGCCTTAACTTGAAGACAAAGTATTTACTCCCTTCGTCACGCCGTAAAACGGCGCGCCACCTCCCTCAAAGAGGGAGGCAGATCAAGGCTCCTCCTTCGGGGGAGTCCGTTTCTTTTATATATACGGCAGATAATATTAAATATTTAAAATTTACAATTTATTTTTCCGACTTATGTAACGTTTCACTCCGGGGCGATATAAACAGTTTGATATAAGCCTATATGCCGTTTTATATTCAATTTATTCTTGACAAGAGGCGTATAATCTGCTATACTGTCAGTAAGAATATCTGTAAAGGCGGCTCCGCGGCCGGCCTGTCGCGCGGACGCTTGAACAAATCCTCCCGTAAGGATAAAGGTTAACGGTAAACCGGCTTATACGAAAGGTACGACGCAATGACAACTGAGAAAAAACGGGAATTTCTGATCAATCTTTTATACGCCGCGGTCATTATACTGCTCGTGTATTTTATTCTGAAATACGCCGTGCAGTGGATAATGCCTTTTATCATCGCGTTTATTTTCTCGGCTCTTCTGTATCCTCTGATAAAGCTCCTTTCGAGAAAGCTGAAGCTTCAGAAGCATCAGCGTCCCGTCGCGGCGGTCATAACGGCGCTGTTCTACGGCACGGTCGGCGTGCTTGCCGGCTTTATAATCTCGCGTATCGTCGTCGCGGTTTCCGGCTTTATAACGTCCTTGCCCGAATACTTTTCATCAACGGTACTGCCGAGCCTCGAGGTCGCGTACGATAAGGTGAGGACGCTGCTTGCGAATCTGCATATAGAAATAGACACCGGCTCGAAAACCTTTTTCGATTCGATCTCGTCGAGCGTTTCGGGGCTCGTTTCAAGGATAATGCCGTCGCTTTCGTTCATCACGAGCATACCGGGTATGGTCGTTTCGATGATAATAATGGTAATATCCACGTTCTTCATCTCGATGGATTTCGAGAAGATAACGGGCTTCTGCCTTGCGCAGCTCCCGGCGAAGACCGCGGATTTCGTAACGGAGCTCAAAGACTACACGGTAAAGATCCTTTTCAAATATATACGCTCCTACGCGCTTATACTTCTGATAACCTTCTGCGAGCTTCTGATCGGCTTCATAATAATGCATTTCATAACCGGTCAGCAGAACGTATTTCTGCTCGCGCTTCTCATCGCCTTGCTCGACATACTGCCTATCGTCGGCACCGGAACGGTGCTTATACCGTGGGCGGTGATCTCGCTTATAACCGGCGATTACGCGAAAGCGATATGCCTTGTCGTCATCTACGTTCTGATAACGGTGATAAGGCAGTTCATAGAGCCTAAGATAGTGGGCGATCAGGTCGGGCTTCATCCGCTGGCGACGCTGATCGCGATGATAGTGGGTACAAGGCTTTTCGGCGTTGTCGGACTTTTCGGTCTGCCGATAGCCCTTGCCATAATAAAGGATCTTGACGATCACGGAAAAATACACGTTTTCAAGCCCATAACCGCCTACACCTCGCGCAGGAAGGCGGCGGAGGAGAAAGCGGAAAAGGATAACGAAGAAACCGGGCAAAGTCCGAACAATACAGAAGATAACTAACGAGTACAGAGAGGATTTGATATCATGGACAGGATAATCGACGGAGCTCTTTTTGAAAACATGGTCAAAGGAGGCGCCGAAAATCTGTACGTTAACAAGAGCATTGTTAACGATCTGAACGTTTTTCCCATCCCGGACGGCGACACGGGAGACAATATGTATATGACGATAGATTCGGGAGCGTCCGCGCCCGACGACGGAAAGGGCGACCTCGGCTCCGTTTCCGCGCGTATAGCGCACGGTATGCTTTTAGGCGCGCGCGGCAACTCCGGCGTCATACTTTCAAGGATATTCGCCGGCATCGCCGCGGGTCTTAAAGATACCGAAAACGCCGATATACAGACGTTCGGTCACGCGCTTGAAAAAGGCTCTGAGGAGGCGTACAGCGCCGTGTCCGTGCCGGTCGAGGGCACGATACTGACCGTTTTCCGCGACGCGGTATCATACGCGGGCGGACGCATAAACGGAAACAGCACGCTCGACAGCTATTTTATGGACCTGATGAACGAGCTGCAGCGCTCGCTCGAGCGCACGCCGGAGCTTCTCGACGTGCTGAAGGAGGCGGGCGTGGTCGACAGCGGCGGTGCCGGACTCGTTTACATAGTCGAGGGTATGAAAAACGCGATAGACGGAGTTGAGATAAAGCACGGAGAGCGTCCGGTGCAATCCGCCGCAAAAAGCGTCAACGTGGACACGTTCACGTCGGACAGCGTGCTTGAATTCGGTTACTGCACGGAATTTCTGCTCCGTTTGCAGAGCAGTAAAATAAATATTGACGAGTTCGATATCGAAAGCTTTACGGAGCTTGTCAGATCCATGGGCGATTCCGTCGTTTCGTTCCTCGACGGCACTATCGTAAAGGTGCACGTACACACGATGCATCCGGGCGAGGTGCTTAACGAATGTCAGAAATACGGCGAATTCCTTACGCTCAAAATAGAAAACATGATGCTCCAGCATAACGAAACGGTTATCGAAAACCGTTTTGAATTCAAAAAGGAGCAGGTCAGAAAAAAATTCGGCGTCGTCGCCGTCGCCTCGGGCGACGGGCTCGTCGAAATGTTCCGTTCATTAGGCGCCGATCAGGTGGTCGACGGCGGGCAGAGCATGAACCCCGCGTCCGGTGACTTTATAAAGGCGTTCGAGCAGATAAACGCGGAAACGATACTCGTGTTCCCCAACAACGGCAACGTCATTTTAGCGGCGGCGCAGGCGGCGGGAATGTACGACAAGGCGGATATAAGAGTTATACCGACAAAAACCGTGGGCGAGGGCTATTCGGCGCTTTCAATGCTCGACACCGAGGGCAAAACTGCCGACGAGGTGCAGGAGGAAGCGACGGAATACGCCGCCGGCGTAGTCACCGGCTTCGTTTCCAAAGCCGGAAGAACGACGGAGATGGACGGCGTTTCGATAGTCGCGGGCGATTACATAGGCTTTTCCGACGACGTTGTGTATTCCGATTCGCCGGATAAGGCGAAGGCGGCGGAGATCCTCTGCGACAGGCTTGACGCCGGGTCCTACGATGTAATACTGCTTCTGGCGGGCGGCGGCGCCGCGCGTGAAGAGACGGAGAATCTTTACGCGGCGCTCCGCGATAAATACAGGGATTCCGAAATAATAATGAGGGACGGCGGTCAGCCTCTTCACGATTTTATATTAGTTCTTGAGTAAACGGAGGGATAACTATGTTTGTCATTTTTACGGACACGGATACCGACATGACGCCCGAAAACGCTGAACGGTTCGGATATCATCTTATAAGTATGCCGTACAGTATCGACGGCAAAACGATCTACCCTTACGAGGACTTTACCGAATTCAAATCCAAGGAATTCTACGATATGCTCCGCGCCGGTACGATACCGACGACGAGCGCGATAAGCAAGGAAAAATATACGGAGTATTTCGAGCCGTATTTCAAAAACGGGGACGAGATCCTATACGTCCACTTCTCCGAGGCGATGACGATGACCTTCACGAATATGAGGGCGGCGGTCGCGGAGCTTCAGGAAAAATACCCGGCGGCGAAATTCCATACGATAGACACAAAGGGCATAACGATAGCGAGCCTTATCATAGCTGAGGAAATAGGCGATCTTTACAAAGCCGGAAAATCGGCTGAGGAGATAATCGAATGGGCGAAGGATCAGGTCGACTGCTTCTCCATTTATATGTTCGCCGATGATCTTAAATTCTTCAAGCGCAGCGGCAGGGTAAGCGGCTTCAGCGCGGCTATGGGTACGCTTATCGGCGTGCGCCCGATAATACATATAAACGCCGAGGGCAAAATGGTGAGCATAGGCAAGGAGCGCGGCAAGAAAAACGCGCTCAACCGTCTGTTGAGCTACGTTGTCGAAAAGGGCGACGACGTTAAAAACCACCGTATACTGATAGCCCATTCGGACGACGAGGAGGACGCTCTCGCTCTGGCGGATATGGTACGCGAAAAATTCGGTGACGACGTGAGGATAGAAATAATAGTGGCAAACCCCACGGCGGGCAGTCACTGCGGTCCGAACTGTCTCGGCATCAGCTTCCATTCGCAAAGAAGAGTATAAAAACAAAAGCGGCAGGACAAAAGCCCTGCCCTTTGAATTATTGACAAGGGGATAGCCAGATGATAAAAGTCGTCATTGACTGCTTCGGCGGCGACAACAGCCCGAAAGCAAACGTTGACGGAGCGCTTGCGGCTCTGTCAGAAAACAAGGAATTATATATAATATTATGCGGCGACGAGGCGAATATAAGGGCGGAGCTTGAGGGAAAGTC
>CACZVC010000088.1 GCA_902784545.1 uncultured Ruminococcus sp.
GTTTGAAAAGCGCGACAAAACGGGCGACGCGAAGATCATCTGCAACGTATGCGAAAGCTACGTTTCCTCGGACGAAAACTACTGCCCGTTCTGTAAGTACAAATTATTGAAATAAGCCGGCACTCCGAAATGAAGTCGCCCTCCGGGCTAATGAAGACGCTTCGCTAATGAAGAAATGAAGACGCTCACTGCGTTCGCTAATTAAAGAACGGGGGCGACTTCGCTTCATTAACGAGCGAATGCGAGTGTCTTCATCAGGCGCTTTGCGCCGTCTTCATTAACGAGCGAATGCGAGTGTCTTCATTATTCCGCCTGTGCTTCGATTCGCGTGATGCTTATCTCTTCGGTAAACACGTCAAAAACAAAAGCAGACTGATTTTTTGTCAGTCTGCTCAGCTTGAGGACAAAGTATTTACTCCCTTCGTCGCGCCGTAAAACGGCGCGCCACCTCTGTCGCCCGAAAATAGGGAACAGAGGTGGTTATTCTATTTTTCCTATCAGGCGATAGTAGATATCTATCTGCTGATCTTCTGTTCCGTCTTTGTTTTTCGTTGATTCATAGACGACGATCTTGTCGATAAGCGCGTTCAGCATAGGTGCGGTGAGCTCGGTTATGTTGTCGTACTTTTCGATAATATCAGCGAATCTTTCAACGTTCGCTTCGATTTGCGTTGTTTCGTTGATCGTTGATTTCAACTCGGATATTCTTACGTCAAGCGTTTCCTGTTCTTTCTGATAATTTTCAGAAAGCATAACATAGTTTCTTTCCGTAATGTTACCCGTCAGTCTGTCTTCATAGAGCTTTGCAAAAGCCGCGTCGATAAGCTTTTGACGTTTTTCGGCTTTTGCAAGCTCTTTTTTTGCTTTCGATACGTCGCTGTCACGCTGTCCGATCATTTTGTTTTTCACAAACGATATCAGTGCGTCTCTGTCAAGTTTTGCGAGCGTATTCAGCTGCTGAAGCTTTTCTTTGACCGCGTAATACAGAATTCCGTATTCGATGAAATGAGACGTGCATCTGCTTGTTCCGTATTTTCTGTATATCTTAATTGTCTATTCTCTCATCGCCCTCGTAACCATTTCAAGCATCCATGCGCTGTTTGTCACAGGGCGGTGGGGATTATTTTTGTTTTTTGAAAATTTCCCCTTGACATTTTATAGTTAGTCTTTCGTCTTAATACGCATTTTGCGCTTCACCATAATTATGACAAAAAACATGTTCGCATAAAAAATGAAAACTGCTGATTTTGCCCTTTTTCAGCCCATTTTTGACTAAAATTGACTATCGACACAAAAAAGATACATTTGGTAAGCATTTATGTAACATATCGACTGCCTATAAACGCAAAAATCCCGTCTCATTCCTTCCGAGACGGGATCCGTTTTTATTCTTTCTTATTCAAAATTCTTTCCGCTCAACTCCGGCTTGTTCTCATAAAATCCCGCATAACGGTTTATACCCCCATTAAAAAAAACAGGGGTATAAACCGGTATGATTTTGTTTGCGTCGCGGCTTTGGAACCTGCGTTTTTTATGCGTTGCTTCATGCAGCGCATTTTTTTGCAGATTGCTGTCAATACTACTTGATTTTTTGCTTAGCATATGGTATATTAAATTCAATAATATTACAATATATGGTCGGAGGACATTTTAATGAAAGAAATGTTTAAAAGATTTCGCTTGCCTATAATTATAACCGCAGCTGTTGTTATGACTGCGTTGGTCATATTAAGCTGTGTAATGCTTGTTAACAACAGGAATATCCATCAAAAAAGGGATGAGATAGTAAACAAGCTTGAGGCGACGGCCGGCACTTATAGTGAGAATACCGTTATTTTAAACGGTACGTCGAAATACGAGGCGGAATATCTTGCTGAAAAACTGGGCGCGAGACTGCGTATATCGCAGGACGGCAAATTCGCCGCGCTTTATCTGTCCGGGGATAAAACGCTGATCGACGTGTATAACGACGATTCCAACCTCAAATATATCACGGTCATGCAGCCGGACTATTTTGTAAGAACGGCTGACGCTGAGGAAGCGGAAGAGGATGAAATATATATCCGCACACCTAAAGCGCCCGAAACGGAGATAAACGAACCGTATTTCGGTTACCAGACTTATCTGAATTATCTTAACCTCGGCACGCTTCTTAATGAAGAGAGCCCGAGGATAACCGTCGCGATAATCGACTCCGGCATAGATACGGATCATCCCGAATTCGCCGGCAGGATCAGCGAATGGTCATATAATGCTACCGACGACAAAATCGTAAGAGACTACGACAACGACTGGAGCCTTATCGAGGACAAATACGGTCACGGCACCTCCGTTGCCGGCGTTATCGGCGCGGCTATGGACGGAAACGGTATGACGGGCTTACTGCCGAACTGCGAATTTCTTATCATAAAAGCGGAGTGCGACGCTTTCGGCAATTTCTCAGCGTCAGACCTTGTTTTCGGGTTATATTATGCGATAGAACGCGACGCCCCCGTGGTTAATATGTCGTTCGCCATAGATCGGGATTATTTTGAGGATCCGGCGATACTCGCTTACGACAGCGATATAATCTGTATCGCAGCTGCCGGAAACGACGAAACATCAAAGAGATATTTTCCGGCCTGTACCGAATACGTCGTAGGCGTAGGCGCGCTCGAAGAAGATTCATGGGAGCTTGCCGATTATTCTAACTACGGTGAAAACAATGAAGTCGTCGCGCCCGGCGTCGTCTTCACTACTGCAATGGGCGGCGGATACAAATATGCTAAAGGAACCTCGTTCTCGGCTCCGATCGTTACAGCCGCAGCTGCGCTTTACAAGGAGTATATCGGGTTATATGACTGCAACGACAAATTCTATGAAAGACTTCACGCCTCCTGTTGCGATCTCGGCGACAAAGGCCCTGATTTCTATTACGGCTACGGCTGCATAGATTTCGGTGCGCTGCTCGTCGAGCCTACCGGCACGGTCACATTCGATATGCTAACCGACGAGCTTGACAATACCGAACAGCTTTTCGTTTACAATCATCCGATACAGGATATACCGGAGCCGGAAAGACTGTATTCCGTTTTCGACGGCTGGTATTACGATCCGCAGTTTACGGAAGAACTGAACTGGTATGAAGACAGCTATAACGCAGATATCACGCTCTACGCGAAATGGGCGAACGAAGACGATATGATACCGTACGACTACAGGATACTTGGATACAAAGGCAAAAGAAGATTCATAACCATACCTGATTACATAGAAGGACGACAGGTATCTAGCATCGGCGATTTTGCGTTTATGGGTGAATCCCGCCTTCGCAGAATAATACTGCCACATTATCTGAAATATATCGGTAACTACGCATTTGCATATTGTACGAATATCGTAACGATGGATCTGCCTAAGGAGGTCGTATACGTCGGAGCACTCGCGTTTGCAAACAATCCGCGTCTTACGTCGATCACACTCGGGGAATCTTTGCGTTCAATCGGCGATTTCGCTTTCAAAAACTGCGGTTTAATCACATCTATATACCTGCCGAAGACGGTAAGTTACGTTAACGGTTCGGCTTTCTACGGCGACGTTTCGATGCTGAGCATACTTACAGACGAAAGCAATCCGACGTATATGTCGATCGGCGGCGTGCTTTATACAAGATCGAAGAGTACAATCGTCGCGTATCCGGCGGCTCTGACGGGACCGTATGCACTTATGGATGAAACAACGACAGTTGGCGTATACGCGTTTTGTCGCGGATCGCTCTATTCGATAGATCTCAAATCAGTAGTCAACATTGAAGAGTGTGCGTTTGAAGGATCGTCAATCGCTTATGCTGATATTCCCGACAGTTGTATTTCTCTCAAAGGAAGCGCTTTTAAGGGATGTGCGCTTATGTCATGGCTGCACATCAGCAGAGGACTTGAGGAAATAGCCGGCAGTGCTTTTGCGGAAACGGGATCGCTTTCCGAAGTGTTCATACCTAATAACATCAAATTCATTGACGACGGCGCGTTTTCCGGTTCGGGCATAACTCAGATTACTTTTGAAGAAAACCCGCAGATATACGGTATAGGCAGGGACGATTCAGAAGAATACGTCGGCGCATTTTCCGAAACGAGACTGACCTCGGTCGAAATACCCGAAACAGTAGTATATCTCGGCAAAAATACGTTTTTAAAGTGTATTAATCTGAATTCTATATCTTTTGGCGAGCATCCGACGCTTCAAACGATATACGAGGGCGCTTTTGCGATGACGGATTCGCTTAGATCCATACAGATACCTGATACCGTAAGACAAATAAGCAGATTCTGCTTTAATAAAAGCGGACTTTTCGGAGAAGTGAGTCTGCCCGCCTCACTCTCTTCATACGGAGAAGGCGCGTTCTCGATGTGCTATAAACTTACGGATATCAAGGTCGATCCGGATAACGAATGGCTTTCCGACGTCGACGGCGTGGTATATAATCGCGATCACACGGTGCTCATCGAATATCCGGCGGGTAAAACGGCGTACGAATTTACCCCTCTCAATACTACCGAAACGATAGGCGGTTATGCGTTCTATGGCAATAACCGTATAGAAGTCATTACGTTGCCGGACAGCGTTGAAAACGTATATCATCACGCATTTTTTAAGTGTATCAAAATCAGAGAGTATACTCTGTCGGAAAATCTCGAATATATAGGCGAATACTCGTTTGCCGAGAACCGTACGTTGCTTGAACTGACGCTCCCAGATAAACTCAGACAGGTCAGCAGATACTCGTTTTCGGGCGATATACGTCTCCGCCATATTTATATAAGTGACGAGTCGGAGATGAGGCGTATCGGTATGTACGCTTTTGCAGGCTGCGGTCTTACGGAATTCAGAGTGCCGAGACAGATCGCCTCGATCGCTCAGTACGCTTTCGAAGGCTGCGACAAACTGAGAAAAGTCACGTTTGCGGAAGGCAGCGAGCTTCAAAGTATTTCTGCGTATTTCTTCATCGGGTGCGATTCCATTGAAGAAATGCTTCAAAGTATTTCTGCGTATTTCTTCATCGGGTGCGATTCCATTGAAGAAATAGAATTCGGCAACGGCTCAAAACTTACGTCAATACAGGCGCATGGACTGCACGGTATGACGCGCCTGCGCCGGATCGATTTCGGTGACGCGGCGATAGATAATATAGATAACTACGCTTTCCGTCAATGTCCGGCGCTTGCCGAGTTGAATTTGCCCGATACGGTCACAAATATCGGCAGATTCGCGTTTTACCGTTGCGAAAGCCTTGCATCGCTCACGCTGCCGGAAAATATTGAACACATAGGTGAATACGCGTTTCTCGGTACGAATCACTTAAATCTGTATTTCCAGTCGGAAACCTTACCGATATATCTCGACGAGAACTGGGACGCCGGAGTCGAAGGATACTATACCGGCATCGCTGAAGTAGTCGATACGGAACAGTGGCAATATGCGAACCTCAAAAACGGAACCGTCTCAATCATAAAATATAAAGGTGCGGATAAGAATATCGATCTTACCTCGTTCAAATACGGTACGGTCAGTATCATAGGCGGTTACGCATTTGCATATACCGATATCGAATCAGTGATACTGCCCGATACGCTCGAGCAGATACAGCGCTACGCTTTCGCCGAATGTACGAAACTGCAAAGCGTAACGATACCCGAAAACGTTACGTTCATAGCTCAGTTTGCGTTTTACAGAACGGGCATAAATTCGCTTACATTTGAAGGAAACGCAATCAAAGTGATAGAGCAGTACGCGTTTTCCGCAACAAAGTCGCTCGGCACCGTAACGGTACCCGCAAGTCTCGAAAAGCTCGGAACGGGCGTATTCTATCAGAGCGGCATAACGTCCGTCGCGTTTGAAGAAGGCTTTGCCTTGACGGAAATACCCGAAAACGCGTTTGCGGAGACGAAGCTCGTAAACGTCGTGATCCCCGACTGCGTGACGAAGATCGGACACAACGCGTTCAGCCATAACCTCAATTTGAAGAGCGTCGATCTCGGCTCGGGCGAAGATCTCATGATACTGAGCAACGCGTTTTACAACACCGGTCTCGAATCGGTGCATATCGGCGCGAACGTCGGATTTATCGGCGAATACGCGTTTACCGATCTCGATTTCGTCACGGCTTTCGAAGTCGACGAAAACAACCCGTATTACTCGGTCGAGGACGGAGTGCTCTATAACAAAGAAAAAACAAAACTGATATCGGTGCCCTCGGGCAAGACCGGTTCGTTTATGATACCGGCGCACGTAGAGGTGCTCGGCTTCGGCGCGTTTGAAAACTCCAAGCTCTCTGAAATCACGGTAGAAGAAGGCACGCGCCTTGTCACGTTCGGGTACAGAGCGTTCTACGGCGCGAAAAACATAACCTCGTTCGTGATACCGAAGAGCGTCATTTCGATAGACTATTACGCCTTTGCCGAATGCGATAAACTGAAAACCGTCGTGTTTGAAGAAGGGAACAGGCTGTCGGGCATTTACGAAGGCGCGTTTTTCGGCTGCCGCAGTCTCGAAAATATAACCCTGCCCGATACGGTCGTTGAGATATCCGACTATGCGTTCTACGCCTGCGAATCGCTCGACAAACTGCCGTTTTCCGATGATTCCGAAATCCTCGGCATTTACGATTACGCGTTCGCATATACCGGAATAACGGAGCTTGAGCTTTCACCGAAGCTTTACGAGATCGGCAAATACGCTTTCCGCGGCATCGGCATAAAAGATCTCACGATAGCCCCCGAAGACCCGAGGATATTCACGATAGGTCTCGGAGCCTTCGCCGACTGCGACAGCCTTGAAAACGTCACGCTTCCGTTTACCGGAGAATATCTTGATGCGCTCGATAACTGCTGGTTCGGTTTCATTTTCGGCTCCGATAATTCGTTCTATGATCCGGAATTCGTTCCCGAGAGCATAAGGAACATAACGATCACGGTTCAGAAGGTCTATAACATACCGGCCGGTGATGAGCCGGTGAGAAGTTTTTACAAGCTCGACAAAGTACAGACCGTTACAGTACCTGAAGATACGTATTTTATCGGTCCGGAGACGTTTATGGGCTTCAAGTCGCTTTTGCAGTTCGATTTACCGCCGCTTCTTACCGAGATAAGCAACTTTACTTTCTATGACTGTTACAGCCTGCAAGAGATATATCTGCCCGATAATATCGTGCGCGTCGGCATATCGGCGTTCTCGCACTGCGGAAGCCTTGAAAAAGTGCGGTTGAACGACGGACTGATGATAATAGACGGAAACAAGATATACGACGGTGCGTTTGAAGGCTGCGCGTTTGAAGAGCTCGACCTGCCGGAGAGTCTTGAACATATCAGCTGGTACGCTTTCAAAGGCTGTACGAACCTCAAAGAGATAATGATACCCGAAAGCACAACTTTTGACGATTCATCCGAAATGTTTGCAGAATGCACGTCTCTTGAAAAAGCAAAAGTTTTGTGCGGTACGATCGGTACGGGAATGTTTTCAAAATGCGTGTCACTCAAAGAAGCAATCGTTTCATCTGATTATACAGAGATTGGTGACGGCGCGTTTTATGGCTGTGAAATGCTTGAAAGTGTCACGATTTCGGACAAACTCGAAACGATAGGTAAAGAAGCGTTTTATGAATGTAAATCGCTGAATATTTATCTTGACCTGCCGTCCACTCTGAAAACGGTTGGCAGAGGTGCGTTTCAGAGTTGCTCGGCAATATCGCAGAATCTTGTAATACCGGAAGGAGTTCAGCGTATCGAAGACTATGCGTTCAGCGGAACGTCCGTTACGTCTGTATATATACCGCATTCCGTGATGTATCTCGGCAACGCTTTCAGCGATTGCGTTCACATGAAAAAAGCCGTGGTAGACGCAAATATCACCGAAATCGGCGGTTTTGGAAGCCTTGTGCATGATATGGCTCTCGAAGAGATAGTTATGCCTGACTCCATAAGGGTGCTCAGAAATTTTGCTTTCAGCAACTGTATCAACCTGAGGTTGAGCAAGCTGCCGGCTTCTTTGCAGGAGATCGGTTTGGATGTGTTTTCAAACTGTGATTCGATGGGTGAAATAGTATTGCCGGAAAGTTTGTTGAGTCTCAACGGCGCAGCGTTCGGATATACAAAGATCAAAAGCATCGTCAATAACAGCTCGATAGATTTGAGCTTCGACCATTTGCCGGACAGTCTTATCGTTATAAAGGATAAAAACGGCGTACATTATCGCGAAAGCGTTTACGGCGACCGTTATGAGTTGACCGAAGACGGATATTTGTACGTATACGGCGTAGATTCGAGCCGCCCGACTCTTATGGCTTATCTCGGCTCCGAAGAAGAAATAAGCCTCAACGATTCAAACTGCGATATCGCGCTTGAAGTTTCATCGTCGGCGCTGAAAAGCGTTATAATCGAAAACGGCACGTCTTACGCAAGCGTAACGGATCCCGGCGTTCTTAAACTTACGGTTCTCATGACCAGAGGCGACTTTGATTTTAATAAAAAGATGTTAAAAGAACTCGTTATTACTCCTGATAACGATGATTTCAAAGTAATTGACGGAATTCTTTATCATTACGGCAGTGACAACGTGACCGCCGTATGGTCTGAACCGGAAATTACGGGCGATATTTCCGTACTTGAAGGCACGACGGAGATCGGAGCG
Organism: uncultured Ruminococcus sp.; assembly: GCA_902784545.1. Taxonomy (GTDB): domain Bacteria; phylum Bacillota; class Clostridia; order Oscillospirales; family CAG-272; genus UBA1248. Next base: position 8,662 of record CACZVC010000088.1, read on the forward strand.
GCGGCGTTTGGAAACAGAAGCATTGAGCACGTTTATCTGCCGGAATCGCTTACTAAGATAAATGAGCGTGCTTTCAATAACTGTGACCGGCTGAAAGAGATCATCCTTCCGTCCGGCGTAACGGAGATAGGCAGCGAATCGTTCGCATCCTGCGCATCGCTTGAAAAAGCGGTTCTTAACAATTGTGAAAAAATCGGCGGTGGTTCATTCGGGGCTTGCGGTTCCTTGCGCGAGGTTCATCTCGGCAATTGCAGCGATATGGGGGGCGGAGCTTTCGACGGCTGCCCGGTTGAAACTGTTTATTTCGATAATTGCACCTGCATCGGCGAAAGAGCGTTTGCATGGGGCACTATGAAAAGAATAACGATTCCCGGTACGGTAAAAACTATCGGCGAAGGTGCGTTCAAACATAATTATTCGCTTACGGAAGTTGTTATCGAAAACGGCGTTGAAACGATAGGTATCAGAGCTTTCGACGAGTGCCCCGAACTTAAGTCGCTTCATATTCCGGCAAGCGTAAGAGAGATCGGTCTCGACGCATTCGGAAGCGTTGAAACGGTCACGGTCGATCCGGATAGCGAATATCTTGAAAGGATAGGCGGTATTCTCAAATACAAAAACGGCAATTTCATATGGATAAACGAGAGCATGGTACAGTCGGGAACGCTTCTTATACTCCCCGTCGGTATCACCGAAGTACCCGCGGGTATGTACAAAAACAACTGCGAGCTGGAAAGCGTTGTAATACCCGAAGGCGTTACGAAAATATGTGACGAAGCTTTTGAAGGCTGTGAGAAGCTTAAACACGTGACTTTGCCGTCAACTCTCGAATCAATAGGTTACCGTGCGTTCGCGGACACGGCGATCGAAGAAATAACGATACCGGCAAGCGTAACTGATATTTATGCATCATTTGTACAATGTGCCGATCTTAGGACTATAACCGTGGAAGAAGGCAACAGCATATTCTACGTTAAGGACGGTGTGCTCTATTCCGAAGACAGGGCTGTTTGCGGAACTCTGTCAGTACCTGACGTACTCGTAATACCTGACGGCATTACGGATATCGGATGGTATGCGTTTTGGGGCAGTTCAATAAAAGAAATAGTATTGCCCGACGGCCTTCTGGTCATCCACGATAATGCTTTTGATGAAAGTCATCTCAGATCTCTAACGATCCCCGACGGAATGCAGTATATAGGCCGCTCGTTCAACGGTTGCACCGATCTTGAGACTCTTTATCTGCCTGCGAATGTCGAGTATATCGTCGAATGGGAATTCGGTAACAATCTGAAAAATATTATAATTTCCGAAGATAACCCGAAGTATTTATCATTCGATAATATCGTCTACGATAAAACAACGCTTGATTTTATATATATTCCGAAAGGCATTGACGGTACCGTTACCGTTCCGGAAGGGGTTATATTCATACCGGGCGGCACGTTCTCGCAGACGAATATACGCCAAGTGATACTCCCGCAAACGCTGATCAGTATCGGCAGCGGAGCTTTCGAATGTACATCCGTAACATCGGTAGTATTGCCGGAATCGCTGACGACCATAGGCAGCCGTGCTTTTGCCGAAACAAAACTGATAAAAATACGCATACCGTCTTCGGTAACGTTTATAGCGGACGACGCTTTTGAACAAAGCGAATATCTAATATACGTTGAAAACGAAAGCGATCTCGACGCAAGACCTTTCAGCGCTCCTTTCCCGAACGCGAGAGCAGTCTCAAACAAAGGCGAACTTATATGCGGTTCGAATTATACCTTTATGGACGGTTTTGCCGAAGGGTGGGACTACTATATGTACGGCGATTATATGTACGGTATATACAATCTGCCGGATGAGTATAACGACGTCGAGTACAAATGCAGACTGTTTGCTTATTTAGGTGATGAAAACGTTATCACTCTGCCGACGCAGATAAACGGGGTCGACGTCGTACCGTACTGCTTCTGGACCACTGCAGAAACGGTGATCATCCCGGACGGTACGATAAAACTGGCGGAGAGGGCTTTCTACAAAAACCTCGTTACAAAACATTTCGTGCTTCCTTCTGGCATGTATGAGATAGGCGCCAACGCTTTTGAAAAATGCAGTGCGCTTGTTGAACTTGAAATACCGGATTCCGTGATTTATCTCGGCAGAGGCATGTGCATTGACTGTACGGCGCTTAGAAAAGTTATTCTTCCGGAAGGACTGCTCGAAATACCGGCTGAGGCGTTTATGCGCAGTTACAATCTGTCGGAAATCAATTTCCCGTCGACGCTTGAATATATTCAAGACGGTTTTGCGTTTGCTGAGACCGGTCTGTCAGGTACGCTTGAATTACCTCCTTGTTTAAAATATATAGGCAGGTATTCATTCAATTTTACAGGAATAGATAAGATCATCGTACACGACCGGATAGAAGAGATTGGGGAGGGAGCTTTCCTTGGCTGCGGAAACATTAAAGAGATAGAACTGCCCGATACTGCGTTTATTATACATGAGAAAGCATTCTTCTTATATCTGTATTCTGAAGAGTTGGGTTATTATAGTTTCTATCACAGTGACTATTATGAAGACGAAGCCAACTGGGACGGAGATTTCCTGTACTGCGGCAGGCATCTGCTCAAATACAGAGGCAATGAAGCATATGTCAAAGTCAGAGAAGACGTTTTGTCGACAGCCGAAGATGCGTTCCTCGGCTGCAACAGAATAAGATATCTTGAAATTTCCGGTAATGCATACGGCGCATTGCGCCCGGAATTTACTCCGAGCCTTGAGATGCTTATTATAAACCGCGAACCGACCCATAAGATAAGAGATTATTTCTATAATCAGTTTACATATTCTGCTGATGTTCCCGACGCGCTGAAATATATCGTTATCGGAGAAAAATGTTACATTGAGCACAGATATGAATTTGAAGATATTTACGGCATAAGCATATTCGTCGAAAACGTAAAATCCGAAGCGCCGTTCGACCGTATCGCTCCGGGGTGGAATAATAACAACATCGTAACGTACGGCGATAAGTGGTATATGGCAGTATTCTACGATGCGCAAGGCAAAATGATTACTATTGAGTGCTTCAGAAACTCTCAGGCGATCAGACCACCTTACGTAGTACTGCCTAAATCCGGCGACACGGCCTACACCCACGTCGGTTGGGATCTTGACGGCGACGGAGAACCCGACGGTATGCCTGCGTCAAGACTGAGCGATGTTGTCGCGTATGCGGTTGTCGAAACAAGCAAACCCGCGTATTACACGGTCAAATTCATGGATATCGACAGAAAGACCGTAATAGCGAGATATACTCTCGAATACGGTACAGAAATCACGCTGCCGTCCGACATGCCGGAGCACAGAGGTTATACCTTCAAAGGATGGGAAAACTATACCGAAGGTATGACTATAGATACTGATACGAAGATATATTCGACGTGGCAGCACGACGGCGACGGTCATAACTACGTCGCGACCGTGATACCGCCCGCCTGTACCGAGCGCGGATATACGCTTCATACCTGCAGTATCTGCGGCGACGAATTCAAAACAAATTACGTTGAAGAAACTTGGCATACCTTCGGCAATTGGGTCGCCGATAAAGAGCCGACCTGTACCGAAAACGGAGCAAAGCACAGAAACTGCACGATCTGCGGCTTTGAAGAAAACGCGGTGATCGACACGCTCGGCCACGCCTACACGAGCACGGTCATAAAAGAACCGACGTGCACCGAAACGGGCGTAATGAGCTACGAATGCTCCGTATGCGGCGGCAAAATGCAGGAAGTCATACAGAAAGTCCCGCATGAATTCGAAAAGGTCTATGCGGAAAAAGATTATATCGAATGGCTCGACGCCGAGTTCTTCGGTATAATCTGGGGCTGCAATGAAGAAAAAACAGAATACTGGTATTACATCTGCTCACATTGTGGCAAGATACAGACCGTCGCCCTTGCAAAAGCCTCCGGCGTCGGCGGCCATTCGCATCAGTATGCGGTAATTACAAACGCCGACGGCAAACCCATTGCGGCGAGATGTACGCTCTGCGGCGAAATTATCTGCCATGAACATGACTATAAAGAAAAGAGTACTGAAAACGGTATTACCGTATATGAATGTAAAAACTGTCATGAAACAAAACAGGATTATGCTGAATATACGATAAGATTTGTTGACTGGAACGATACGTTACTATCCGAAGTAAAGTATCATTACGGCGATACTGTAACAATACCTGATGATCCTGTAAGAGAAGCAGATAACACGTACACGTATTCGTTCGCAGGCTGGAATAACGCGGTAACATCGGTTACAGGCGATGCGACATACACGGCGACGTACAGCGAAACGTATATCGAATATACGGTCAAATTCGTGGATTACGACGATACCGTGTTGAGCGAAAAGACGTATCATTATAATGATGCGGTCATAGATCCTGAAAACCCGACGAGAGAAAAGGATAACGAATATACGTATACGTTCTCCGGATGGGATAAGGATATAACGTTGTGCAAAGGCGATACAACGTATAAAGCAACGTATACGACCGATGAAAATGTTTATGCGGTAACGTTCAAGAATTATGACGGCTCAGTAATAGCAGTACAGACCTATCATTACGGTGATACGGTAACGGCGCCCGAAACTCATGAGAAACCCGCTGACAATACGTATACTTATTCATTCAACGGATGGGACAAGCCGATAGTAACGGTAACAGGCAATGAAACGTATACGGCAACTTATACAGAGACATATATTGATTATACGGTCAGATTCGTTGACTGGGATAACACGGTGTTGAGCGAAAATACGTATCATTACAATGATAACGTAACGATACCGGCAAATCCGGAAAGAGAAGGCGACGATAAATACACGTATACTTTCTCCGGCTGGGACAAGGAGATCACAAAAGTGACCGGAAACGCAGTATACACGGCTTTTTATGATAAAGAAGAGAAACCGTTATTTGTTCCGGGAGACATCAACGGAGACGGTGAAACCAACAACAAAGATATCGTCGCGCTGTTCAGATATGTGTCCGGCGGAAACGCTGACGTAAACGAAATCGCGCTTGACGTAAACGGCGACGGTGAAGCCAACAACAAAGACGTAACGATACTGTTCAGATACGTATCAGGTTCTGATATTCAAGTTTCGGACAAGCCGTATATGCCTCAAGCAACCGCACTGATAATCGCAGCACCGATAAGGCATAAAGTGTACTAAATCAAATAAAGCAAAGCAGCCCGGACCAAAAATCCGGGCTGTCGCGTTTAATAAGATATGTTATGTAGTTGTTCCTTGTTTTTGTTTCACATCCCTCAAAGAGGGAGGCAGATCAAGGCTCCTCCTTCGGGGTTGACGAGCTTTGCGCCGCCGGGGGCGGATAAAGCAAAGCGAGAAAAGCGCCGCGGTC
>CACZVC010000089.1 GCA_902784545.1 uncultured Ruminococcus sp.
AATGAGCTTGACTTTATCGGTGTTTTTATTTCCCAGGTTGTTATCATGCAAAAAAATCAGAGCTGCCGCAAAATTTTATGTTTTGCGACAGCCCCTTTCAACTAAATCCGTCCTTACGGACGGGATAAATCCACTTCGTGGATGAAATCACTTCGTGATGAAATCCGACTTCGTCGGGTTGGAGGACGGATTTGATTTCATCGTGAGCGAAGCGAACGATTTCATCCGAGGACTGCAGTCCGAGGATTTCACCGCGCCGACGGCCGCGATTTCATTAAAAAACGAGAGGTTTTATCACGGCTGAAAATAAACTCGCTGATCTTTCAACCGAATTTGCGGTTCAGATCCTGAAACTCACCGACAGCATTAAAGGTCATTATTCCCTTCTTTGTCAGTTTTGTCAATAAAAAAAGAGAGGATATCATAAGGAGGCTGTTTACATGCTTAATTTGGCCACAAAACATAACGATCCCGACCTGAAGCTCGGATGGAGAGAGCGGATCGGCTTCGGCATAGCGTCATGCGGGCGCGGGATGATGACCGGTGTGCTCGGCTCGTTTATCATGATATATATGATCAACGTAGCCTTCGTTGACGCCGCGGTCATTTCCGTACTGTTCGCGGTATCCAAACTGCTTGACGGACTGTCCGATATCGTAATCGGACACATCGTTGACCGCACCCGGTCAAAGATGGGCAAATCGCGGGTGTGGCTGCTTCGTATGTGTATCCCGACGGCGGTCAGCATGGTCTTGGTATTCTTCGTTCCTCAGACATTCCCCTCGGTGCTGAAGTACGTCTACATCTTTATAGTTTACAATCTGGTCAACACGGTATTTCTGACTTTTATGCAGGTACCGTATTTTTCTATGGTCTCCCTGATGACGAGAAACGGCGAAGAACGCGGCATACTCGGCAACGTCCAGCAGCTGTTCCAGTCGATCGGATCGATTCTGATCAACGCCCTCTTTATTCCGCTTCTGACGCTGTTCAGCGATAAAGCCGACAATCCGAACACTCAGGCGGGATTTACCGGCGCGGTCGCCGTTGTCGCCGTCTTTGCGACGGTTTCCACGCTGATCACGGTCGCCTTTACCAAAGAACGTGTGCGCGACGATACGGATCCGCAGAAAAAAGCCGCCGCGATAAAGCCCTCGGCTGCGATCAAAGCGCTGCTTCGCAACAAGTATTGGGTCATGATGTTTTTTGCGGTGTTCTTCACCTTCCTCATCATGATCTTTATGTCCGCCAGCGGCACGAATTACGCCCTGTACGTTCTGGAAGACTATTCCAAATTCGGTCTGCTTGCGAACTCCATTTCGATCTCCCAGCTGGCGGTCATGCTGCTGACGCCGCTTCTGATGAAAAAGATCGGCAAGAGCTGGATGTTCACCCTGGGCGCCGGACTGATGGCGGTCGGCTTCATCGCTTTCAACTTCTGCGAGTCCAGCCTGCCCCTCATCGTCATATGCAATATCGTGAAGGGCTGCGGCCTGGGTATGTCCTCCGGAATGGCTCTCGGACTCGTGGCTGACTCGATCACCTACGGCAAGCTCAAAACGGGGATCGACGCGGTAGGCATCGGCAACGCAGGAACGTCCGCCGCGCAGAAGCTCGGACTGGGGCTCGGCATCGCCATATTCGGCGGAGCGATGGCGTGGGCAGGTCTCGACGGCGTGAAAGCCGCCCAGGGGATCGCACAGTCGGAAGTCGTAAAAGCGACGATCCGCGCGTTTTATAACTGGATCCCGATGATCCTGTCTATCATTCTGTTTGTGGCTTTCGTTGCCACGTTCCGCCTTGAACGCGATCTGAAGGATCTGCAAAAAGACAGGAAAGAGACACCGTGATCCCGACAAATCGGAGTTTGAAAAGGTAACCGGGTTATCTTTGACCCCGGCTCAACGTCAGTCGATGAAACTGCGGCGCCATCCGTCTGCTCATCGACTCTGTCAATACGTCGAAGGAAAGCGGCCTACGGGATTCAAACGTACCGGCGAAGCGGACGGCGATAAAATAATTACGGAACCGAAGCTAAGATGGCTCCGGTTCCTTTTTTATTCGCATTATTTCGTCAGCGGTATGACGAATTCCGAAAACGACAGCTTGCCGACAGTTGTTTTTACCGTTTTGTTTTCAACGGACACCGTGTTTTCGTATTCACGTATCTGTTTTGCGCCCGGCGTATTCGTCGCCGTCAGGCTGTCGGCGCACATCGTATATCCCGGATATTCTCCGTCGGTCACGGAAAACGCCGACAGATCGAGCTCCATATCCTGCCCGCTCTCCGATTTGTTGAGAAGATCCAGCACGAGCGCGTCGCCGCGCCTGTTCACCGAAAGCTGAATCTGTACCGGGTCTTTCCTTGCCGGACGATAATCCTCGATGACAAGCGTCCTGTACGCTTCTGTATTTGCGAATTTGTGCAGTATAAGTCCCGACGGATTTATATACACGCCCTCCTTCGGAGTTTCGACGACCGCCTGCGAGTGGTTGTCGGCGTACGCGCTGAAGCAGACGAAATCAACGTCCTCTCCGTGCCTTTGCCACGTCATCAGGTTTTCCGCGGTCTCAAGCGCGTAGGACCATTTGTTGAAGATGATGCACCTGCTTTTCATCCTTTCCGATCTCGGGATGAAGTTGTAAAGGTCGGCGCCGTTCATCGGTACCCATTCGGTATTGCAGTATTTTATATTTGTCCCGTGCTTTTCGTTGTATTCCTTTATTATCGCGAGCTTGCTTTCAAGCTCGGATTCGTCGATGCCCCTGTCAGCGAAGAAGTCTATGTATCCGCCGGCTGTTTCAGTCATTTTTTTTAGCTCGTCGTACGTATACGCGTAAGACTCCATGCCGATCTTTATCGTCGGGTCGACGGCTTTCATCGCTTTTGAATACATTACGACGGCGTTCGCGTATTCCTCCGCTTTATACCATCTGAAGACCTCGTTATCCATTTCCCAGTATTTAACGTTATACGGCTTTTCCCTGCCGTTTGCCGCTCTTTGCCTGCCGCCCTCGGTCGACAGGTCTCCGTTGCAGTATTCGACCCACGCGGCGGCGTCGAGCGCGCCTTGCTTTACGTCCGTGAACTGCATAAGATCCTGACCGTGAGGTGACGCGAAAAGCGTTTTGTCGTTCGGGTCGCCGTCGAGCGATTCGCGCGGGACGTAGTCGAAATACCGCTTGAAGGGATGGTACATGTTTATGCAGATCATGGATTCGCCGCCGATATCCTCCGCGTACGACGCAAGCTCGTCCGTACCGACGTCGTTATACTGAAAACCGCCCCAGAAGCAGGAATATCCCGGCTTGCGGTTTTTGCCGACGCCGTCGCGCCAGTCGTAAAACGAGCCGAAACAGCCGCCCGGCCAGCGCATGACCTTGGGAGAGATGAATCTGCCGGCTTCGACCGCGCTTTTTCTGAAACCGTGTATCGCGTCGGACGGCAAAAGCGAAAAATCGTCGCACACGTATTCCGACCCGGACGGTATGAGGAGGACGAAGGTATATCTCCCCTCTTCTTTCACGGAAAGAGAGGCTTTTATCTCCTCATAGCCATACCCGACGCCGGGTATTTCTTTTACGCAAACCGGATCCGACGCTGCGCCCTCTTTATAAAACGCCGCGTAAACCGCGCCGCCGCCGGATACTTTTCTGAGCTTGCCTTTGAATTCGTATTCCACGCCGGGCAGACAGTATTTGCCGTCCTGCGCGAGTCCTCCCGGCTCTTTTCCGCCGTTTGTGACGCGCATCGCGTACTCGCCGTGACAGTTATCCCTTATCTGCTCTATATGGACGGCGGCGGACGGCGAATCGTTTATCACGAATGACGCGTCGTCGTAAACCGGCTGATATCTCGCCGCGCCCGGGAACGCGAACCACGCGTTATGCTCGTAGCCGGAATGGTACCATTCGAGCTTTCTCCAGTCCGGCTCGTATGACGAGCCGGGATTTTCGTCCTCCGCAAGCATATACGAGCACATTTTATGAATCGTGCGGTACGGAACGGTCGGCTCGAAGCTGCGGTTGAAAAACATTTCGGCGCCGAGCCCCGATTCCTGAAAACCGAAGGACAGCTCTATAAAATTTGAAGTCAGCTTTCCGCTTATCGGGCTTGAATGATATTTTGCCGTTGCTTTCAATTTCATTTTTATTTCTCCCCGCCGCCGGATATCATATCCGCGTTTTTTTATTATTTTGCTTCAACTGCCTTTTTATCCGATTATATCACCCGTTTTCGCGTTTGTCAATATTATGTTCGCCGGGCGCGGATATGCCGCGTCGAATATTCCGGCTGAAATTGAAAAATTCATATATGTGTGATATAATGAGAGCGGAAAGCCGGAACATAAAGCGGCTTTCGGGTCATAACGGTAAAGAACGGAGTTGTTTTTTTGAAAAGCATAAAATCGATTTTCGCCTGTTTTATCTCTTTTGCGGTTTTGTTTATCTGCGGCTGCGGGGAAACGCCTGTTTCCGTGACGGAAACGGACGCTTTGACGGAAACGGACGCCTTGACCGGGACGGATGTTCCGACGGAGAGCGAAACGGCGGAGCCCGAGCCCGAGCCGGCGCCGGTCCCGTCCGCGCCGGGCGGATTATACAGCGAGGCGCTGAAGGTGTCATTTTCGGTCCCCGGAAACGCGCCTCCCGGAGCGTACGTTTCATATACCGAAAACGGCGACGAGCCTGACGCGGATTCGGAAAAATACGTATCGGAGCTTGATATCGCCGAAACGAAGGTGATACGCGCGTCGCTTTTTTCCGCCGACGGCAAAAGGCTCGGCAGGATAGTCACGAACACGTATATAATATCGGGCGGAACGGGACTTTACACCGTGGCGCTCGCCGTCGATAACGACGATCTTTATTCAAAGGACAAAGGCATTTTTGAAAACAGAGAGGGCTCCGGCTCCGAATGGGAAAGGCCGGTAAGCGTTGAGATATACGGCGCGGACGGGGCTGCGCTCATACATCAGGACGCGGGCATTCGCGTGGCGGGCTCCGGCTCGCGCTCGTTCGATCCGGCTTCTCTGCGTATCGTCGCGCGCGAGTCTTCAAAGCTCGACAAAAGCGGCGTAAAATACAGCGGAGACGGCAAATTCCGCGCCGATCTGTTCGGCTCCGGCTTTGACGCGTACGACAGATTTCTTCTGAGGAACGGCGGAAACGACTCGCCGTATCAGGCGCGTGACGATTTTCTGCGTATGAATCTTCTGCGTGACTGCATATCGAACGAATACTGTCTCGGATTTTCCCGCCGCGCCGGAGTATCGGTCTTCGCACAGGAATGCGTGCCGGTGCGCGTGTATCTGAACGGCGAATATTACGGTATGTCGGTATTGAAGGAGGACGTCGACGAAAGGCTTTTATCCGAAAAATACGGGCTCGACAAGGATAAAATAACAGTTATAAAGGGCAAAAAGCTGTTTTATCAGCTTGAATCCGGCGCGGACTCCGAGCTGGAAGAATGGCTTTCGCTGTGCGCTCACGCCGCGGAAAACGCGCTCGTAGATAAGTACGGCGAAGCGTACGACTACGTTTCGGACAAGTTAGACACGGACAACGCCGCGGCGTATCTCGCCGTTATGCTGTATCTCTGCAACACGGACTGGCCGCAGAACAACGTGATGGTCTGGCGTTACGCGGGCGAGCCGACGGATCAGCCGTATTCGGACGGAAAATGGCGCTTTATAATCCGCGATATGGATCTGTGCTTCGCTTTGCACGACGAGGCGTCGCGCGTGTCGAAAACGACGTACACGATGGCGGACACGGACACGTTTTACCGTCTTCTCGTCTTTTACCGCGACGGCAAAGGGTATTCCTACGACAAATCGCTCGGACTGTACGGCGACGATATGAAGATACAGGGGCTTTACGATTTTCTTCTGAGATCGGAAGAGTTCAGGGAGAAATTCGTAAAATTCTGCGGGATCCTCGGCTCCGACGCGGAAGCCTCGTATATGAAGGACGCCGTAAAAAAATACAGAGCCGCGGCGGAAAACGAGATAAAAAATCATATAGAGCACTGGAAGGCAAAGGGCAAAATATACCGCGCGTACACCTATTCAAGCTGGAAAAGCTCGTTTGCGGGCATGGAGGAGTTCATAAACGACCGCCCCGCGTATTTCGGAGAATACCTTGAAAACACGCTCGGATACTACGCTCCCGCCTCGTCCTGAATCATAATCTGCACTTTACCGGAGAATTTTTATGCATTTCGGATTTTCTTACGTCGGCCTTATATTTCTTGTTATGCTGTTTGTCCCCAATTTTTTCTGGGCGAAAAACAAGCCGAAGGATTATGGAAAATACGCGCCGCGCGAAAACAGGGCGCTTCTTATCCTCGAGCGGACGGGCGAGGTCCTGGTTTCCTGCCTCGTTCTCATTTTCAGCGATTTCAACGTGCAGGGGCTGTCCTTCCGGCTTTTGTGGCTTTTTGCGGCTTTTGCTCACATGATCCTTTACGAATGTTACTGGATACGCTATTTCAGAAGCGAAAAAACGATGAAGGATTTTTATTCGGGCATCTTCATCTTCCCGGTCGCCGGGGCGACCCTGCCGGTGATCGCCGTTCTGCTCCTTGCCGTTTACGGCAAAAACCCGTTTCTTTTTGTGGCGGGCTTTATACTCGGCGCCGGTCATATCGGCATACATCTGGAGCACAGAAAACAGGTCGAGGACGACGATAAAAGCGTGCGCTTCAAGCACACGGACAGACCGGGCTTTGCGCTCGGCTTCGCGGATTTCTTTACCGCCGGGCTGTTTTTTCTCATATATATGCCGTTCGGCGGCTTGCAGGAGGAATTAGAGGAGATACTGGGGCATAAGATACGGCCGTATTGGCAGGCGTATCTTATCGGTATACCGACTTTGTTCATTTATCCGCTCGTCTGGATGGCGAACATATCGGAGGAGCTGAAAGCAAAGGCGGCGGAGCTCGGCGTAAAGCGCGCGCACACGTCGTGGAAGCATATGTTCTTCTGGAACCTTGCGGGATGTCTTACTTTCGGCCCGATGATAGCGACGCACGGATTTTTCAAGACCCTGAACGATATCGAAAAAGAGCTGGACCGCAGATCAAAGGGCGGCGACGGCGGATAAAACGGTGCGAAAGCATACCGACTGAAGCGCAAAGTCAGCCGGTATGCTTGTTTTATACCGGCCGGGGCGTTTTTTTCTTTGCCTGCGTTAAATTTTTTACGTTTGTTTTTTCAATTTCCTATTTACTTTAATTGAAAGAAAGTGTATAATGTATTTGATTTTAAAAAAATACGCGCAAAAGCGCGGTAAAGCCGAAAAAACATATCGGATATAATACGTTTCAAGGAGAACAAAAAATGTCGTCTATCAAAAAAGAAGCCGAAAGATGCCTCAGATGCAAAAAAGCCCTCTGCTCGGAGCATTGCCCGGTCGCAACGCCCGTGCCGCAGATAACGGAGCTGTTCCTCAACGGCGAGATAAAAAAGGCGGGGGAGCTTTTGTTCAACAACAACCCCATTTCCGCCGTGACGTCGCTTATCTGCCCGCACGAGAAAAACTGCACCGGTCACTGCGTTCTCGGCAGAAAGGGAGCGCCGGTCGAGTTTTACCGCATAGAGCAGTATATATCGAGATTTTATCTTGAAACGATGGAGATACCGGAAATAAAAAGGAACGGCATAAAGGTAGCGGTAGCCGGCGCCGGTCCCGCCGGAATAACGATGACGATACTCATGCTTCTGCACGGTTACGACGTGACGCTGTTCGAGTCGGAGGACGATATAGGCGGCGTTCTGAGGTACGGTATACCGCCGTTCCGTCTTCCGAGAGATCTTCTCGATCTGCTTAAGGATATAATGCTCCGCATGGGCGTGCGCTTCAGACCGAACACGCGCATAGGCTCGAACATTATGATAGAGGACCTTTTCCCCGACGGCTACAAGGCTGTATTCGTTTCCACGGGAACGGGCAGACCGAGAAAACTCGGACTCGTCGGCGAAACGCTCGGTCACGTGCATTTTGCGATAGATTATCTCAAATCGCCTTATTCGTTCAGGCTCGGCAGGCGCGTCGTTATAGTCGGCGCGGGCAACGTGGCAATAGACGTGGCGCGCACAGCGATAAGATGCGGACACTCCTACGTCAAAATACTGCATTATATGGGCAAGGACGATATGACCGCAAATCACGACGAGGTGGAAATGGCGGAGATAGACGGAGTTGAATTCATACATAACGTACAGGCGGTGCGCATAACGGAGGACGCGGTCAGATGCGTGCACGTCGAGCGCACGGAAAACCCGGACGGCACGCTTTCGTTCGAGGAGGATTACTCGCAGGTGATCGACGTCCCGGCGGATTCGGTCATCATAGCGATAGGACAGGGACCGAGCGCGGACATAATATCAGCCGGAGTAAAGCTCACGCAGAGAGGGCTGTTTGACGTGAACGAATGGGGAGAAACGGACAGACCCGGCGTTTTCGCCGCCGGAGATATCGTATCGGGTCCCAAAACGGTCGTCGACGCCGTGGCGTTTACGAAAAAAGTGTTCGTCAGAATGGAAGAATATCTGGAAGAACAGACGAAAACAAAGTAAACGGCGCGCCGGATAAAGCAAGGTAAAAAGCCGCAAAAGGAAGGATGAACGGAATGATCGGAAATATCGAGGTCTTCAAACAGAATCACATAATGATAAAAGCGGACGGGAAAACAATACATATCGACCCGTTTATGGCGGAGCAGTCGCCGAAGGACGCGGATATCATCCTTATAACGCACGATCATCACGATCATTTTTCACCCGCGGACATAGAAAAAACGGCGAATAAAAACACAACTCTTGTCGTTCCCGAAAATATGAGAGAAAAGGCAGAGGCGGTGAAAGAGCTCGTCCGTGAAACGGTTTGCGTAAAGCCCGGTGAAAGCTATGATATACACGGGCTTGAGCTTGAGACCGTGCCCGCCTACAACACGATAAAGCCTTTCCACCCGAAAAAAGCGGGCTGGGTCGGCTATATACTGAAAACCGGCGGCAAGCGCGTTTATATCGCGGGCGACACGGACGCGACGGAGGAGGCGAAAGCCGTAAAATGCGATATCGCCCTCGTCCCCGTCGGCGGCAC
>CACZVC010000090.1 GCA_902784545.1 uncultured Ruminococcus sp.
ACGGTAGGGGCCGGCGCCTCGACGACCCGATTTTCCCGGTATATGAGAAGCGGTGGGAGCAAGCCCCGCCCTACAATTCGTGAAGATTTACACTTCTCAACCCTCTCTGCACGCTTTTACCCACTGCTCCCAGCGCGGATCGGCTTGTATCTGCGGTTTGACTGTATCATATTCCGGAACAGACCACCACGGCCAGTCTTCGACAAGCGAGTACGCGCTCGTATGCGGGTACTCCGAATTCGGCGTCGCCTGTATTTTTTCAAACTCCGTATATTTCAAAAGCGGAGCGGTGTAGTACGCGCAATCAGGCTTGTCGCCGTAGCATTTTTCATACGCTTTGAATTGCTCAAGCGATTTGTTAAGCGCATCAAAAGCCTCGTCGCGTTTGTCTGCAAGCCATAAATATACCGAAAGCAGCGTATAGATCCTTGCAATATAGTATGAATGATGTCCGCAGTTGCCGTCCGTGAAAACGAGATCGAACAGTTTTATTGCGTTTTCTATACTCTTTGCTTTATCCGCATACGTCATGTTTTCATTACAGGCTATGACAGTACCGACAATGAGCCCGGCGCTGTGACAAACCGCCTGTATCAAAGCGTCGCCGTACGCTGCCGCGCGTTCTTTCCCGTCGCTTGCGTTTATGCGAAGAAATTCGTAAGACTCATATATATGCGGCAATTCCTTTATAACTTCTTTCGCTCTTTCGTGTTCGCCTGTATTCAGATAAAGCTGTGTCAGCTCGCGTATTACCTGTCCACGCGTCTCGCCCGGCTTCATGGTTTCGAGCAGCTTTTCATACAGCTTTATCGCTTCTTTCCATTCAGCATAAGTGCGGTGCAGCTCGGCGTCGTATACGTCAAAGCCTTCTTCATCTGTCATATGATATTCGCCGTAACGCACGTATCCGGCGTTATACAGTATAGAAGCAAGGCAAAGTGTGATCTTTTCGTTGCCCGGGAATTCGATCAGTGCTTCCCGGGCGGCGGCGATACATTCGGTGATGTTTATGTCAACGCCGTTATTTTTAAAATTCATATCTCTTAAGCGTTTTACTGTTTCATCCACCTTTTTCTCCCGGTCGTTTTCATAGCCGAAAAGCTGATCTATCGTCACGCCGAAATAATTGGCGATGGACGGGATAAGCTCCATATCGGGATACGCTCCGCCCTGCTCCCAGCGGCTGACCGCCTGCGGACTTACGCCGAGCGCCTGCGCGAGATCATCCTGCGTCCTGCCGTCGCGGCGGCGCAGCTCGCGTCCGAATGAAATGCAAGCATCAATTTGTTGTAGAATTATCAATCATAGGTTGATAAGTTTTTTCAATTCAAAATTACCGGTCTTTTGCGGCTTCAGCCGCGCGCGCGGGGTGTCCCCCCACCACACCGCGCGCTTATTTCCGTATATTTAGCCTTACTTAAATCCTTTTTCAGAATTTCTGTCTTGCAAACTCCGGAAAATATGATATAATAAAATCACAAAAGCGCTTTTGAATATTATCAGGAGGATATTTATGAATATCGGAGCTGTTATAAAAGAAAAACGTCAGAAAAAGGATCTGACGCAGGAGCAGTTGGCGGAATATTTGAACGTTTCCGTTTCCGCCGTATCACAATGGGAAAGCGGAAAGACGACACCGGACTTTTCCCTGCTTATACCGCTTGCAAACTTCTTTGACGTCTCGCTTGACGAACTGCTCGGCAGAACACCGGGTGAAAAGGAAAAAGCTATAAATGAATACGACGAAAAGGATGCGATTTACGCCAGCAGCGGAAAAGTTGATGCGTCGATCGCGCTGTGGCGTGAAGCGCTTGCACGTTTTCCCGGTGATTTTTACTGTATGCGCCAGCTTATGCTTTATCTGTTTCTTTCCGTTTGCGCGGATCACGGAAATGAAGGATCGGAGAAGAAAGCGCGTGAATGCGTAACGATCGGCGAACAGATACTGCGTGACTGTACTGACAGCGCCATAAGAGAAGGCGCGATCCAAACGCTTGTCTATATCTATTCAGCGCCGTCTGTTTCTTTGCTTGCCGATGAGAAAAAAGCAATAGAATACGCCGAAATGGCAGGCGACGCGAGCGTTTGCCGTCAAATGCTGCTTGAAGACGCTTATTTTACCGACGAAAGCAAACAAAAGCGAATTGAAACAAAACATGAAAACAGACTGTATTATGCCGATCATCTCGTAAGAAGCCTTGTATATGACAACGATATGCCGAAAGAATACTATCTAAAAGCTCTGGAAGCGGCGCTCAATATATGGAAGCTGCTTATTTATGATGAAAACTATCTGTTCTACCACGTACGCGTATCGGATATTTATTCGTATATCGCATCTATGCACGCAGGAAACAAAGAAAAGAAAGAAACCCTTGAAGCTATTGAAAAAGCCCTTCATCACGCTCGTAAAAACGATGCACTTCAGCTGAAAAAACAAAACTATACGAGCATTTTCGTCTCTGCTGCGTCGTGTAATCCAAAACGTTTTACAAAAAACTATACGGAAACGCATACGGAGATAATTTTAAAAAGATTGAAACATAAAGAATTTGACTTTCTGCAAAACGATCCCGCATTTATCGAATTGATAAAAAATTATCAAACAAAATAAAATCACGTCCGAAGCCTCTGAACTGCTTCGGGCGTTCATTTAATTATATATATAAATATTCCTGCATATATTGACAAAATACGTAAAACGCGATATTATCTTTTCAACGGACTTTGTCCGCCAGGAAATTATTCCGGAGAGCATACTTAAACGGTGGCGGTTTGCCTCCTCTGCATCAGGGAGGTACGTCTTTTTAAAAAATGATAAGCCTCCCAATCTGGGATAGAGATTTTTGCTCTGCTCACGCTGATCACAGCTATCATTCAGCTCGTTGTCAACATATTCAACGGCAATAAAAAGAACTAACCGCCAGTCTCCAAACATCGGTTAGTTCTTTTCCGATTTTGAGGCAAACCGCTATCGGTATGCTCTCTCTTTTCGTTTATATTATATCATCCTTTTTCTGTTTTGTCAATACGTTTTTCAAAACTGTAGTATGAAAAAAATTCAGAAATTACTTTTTTAATATTGATTTTATCCTTGTTTTGTGTTATACTGATAAATAAGTTTTATTATTCCGTATATATCGTCGCAGATATATTCGGGGGAAACGGTGGTTTCAAGCTCTTCTCTGCTAAAAGTTGTGGTCAGCGCGACGTTGTGCATTCCGGCGGCTTTTGCCGCAAGTATACCGTTTTTCGCGTCCTCTACGACGAGGCATTCCGACGCGGAAACGCCGAGCATTTCCGCACCTTTCAGGTAAATATCCGGCGCGGGCTTGTTTTTGACTATATCCCTGCCGTTTATCAGCGCGTCGAATTTGTCGTGCAGACCTATGGCTTTGAGATTTATGTTCATTTTCACGAGGTCCGAGCTTGTGCAGACGGCGAGCTTGTATCCGGCTTCTTTGAGTTCATTCACCGTTTTCACCGTGTTTTTGTACGCTATATCGTGCTGCTGAACGAGCTTTTCGTACTTTGCGTACGTTATATCCGACATACTGCGGTCGTATTTCAACCCGTGCACGCCGGCGGCGCCTCCGAGATACGCCACGTCGCCAGAGCCGATAAACGGGAGAAAATCCTCCTTGCACGCGTCGGCTCCGCGTTCTTTAAGCATTTCTATGGCGGCGACGTAAGTCAATTCCTCGGAATCCACAAGCACTCCGTCCATATCGAATAAAACAGCCTTGATCATATCAAATCCCCCATATTCCCATATTTTACACCATGATTATGAATAATTCAACGGCAGATTGTATGAAAAAATATTCTTTGAACAGGATCGACACGCATACGCACACATATTATTCGTTCGACTGCGCCGAAAACGGCAACAGTCCCGACAAAATGTGCGAGGCTGCGATACAAAAAGGTCTTGCGGCGATAATCCTTACCGACCATATCGAAATAAATTCCGTCGCGGAGCGTCTGTATCCGCCGCTTTATCATTCCGCGCGCAAAAGGGAATGTCTTGAAGCGAAGGAAAAGTATAAAGGAAAGCTCGACGTTTACGTCGGCATAGAGCTCGGACAGATAACGCATTATCCCGGTCTTGCGGAGGAGATAGTCGGCGAGCAGGGCTTCGACTACGTTATCGGCTCCGTTCACAACACGAAGGGCGAGCCTGATCCGTATTACCTCGATTTTACGAAAATACCGCTCGACAGGGCGATATATATGCTCGACAAATACTTCGACGAATATCTGCAAATGACGGAAATACCGTACGTCGACCAGTGCGCGCATCTGACCTACCCGATACGCTATATGAAAAAAGCGGGTATGCCGATCGACGTATCGCGCTGGAACGGTATGATAAAGCAGATACTTGAAAGCGAGATAAAGCACGGCAAAACGTACGAGCTGAACACCGTGTACGTAAGAAAAGGCATCGATCTGCCGGAGGACGGGATACTGAAAATGTATAAAAGTCTCGGCGGCAGAAAAATAAGGCTCGGCTCCGACGCGCATTATACGGAGCACGTCGCCTCCGGCTTTGATACGGCGTGTGATATGATAAACGAAATATATAAAGGAGAATAACGATGAACGAACTTCTCAAGCTTCTTGAAAAGGACGCGCAGCTCACGCCGGAAATGCTCGGCGCGATGCTCGGCCGCGACCCCACCGAGATAAAGGAAATGATAGACAAATATGAAAAGGACGGAACGATAGCGGGCTACAGCGCGCTTATAGACTGGGAGAAAACGGAGCGCGAATACGTAACGGCGCTTATTGAGCTTAAAGTAACGCCTCAGCGCGAGCTCGGTTTTGACCGCGTGGCGGAGAGGATATACAATTATCCCGAGGTGCAGAGCCTTTACCTTATGTCCGGCGGCTTCGACCTCTGCGTCGTGATCGAGGGAAAAACTATGAGGGAGGTCGCGCTGTTCGTCGCCGAAAAGCTGGCGCCGATGGAGAGCGTTATTTCCACCGCGACGCATTTTGTTCTGCGCAAGTACAAGGACAAGGGTATCGTCATGAAACGCGGCGATGTCGATATCAGGAGCGAGCTGTCGGATGGATTATAATAAACTGCTTTCAAAGACCGTCGTCGATATAAAGCCGTCGGGGATAAGGAAATTCTTCGATCTTCTCAGCGGCAGGGACGACGTTATATCGCTGACAGTCGGTCAGCCGGATTTCGCGACGCCGTGGCACGTGCGCGAAACGGGCATAATATCGCTCGAGCGCGGCTATACGTATTATACGTCGAACGCCGGCACCGTTCCGCTCCGCAATGAACTCGGAGCGTATATGAAGCGCCGCTTCGGTCTGTCGTACGACCCCTTGACGGAGATCACCGTGACCGTCGGCGGCTCTGAGGCCATAGACCTTGCGATCCGCGCGATAATCGAGCCCGGCGACGAGGTTATAATCCCTCAGCCTTCGTTCGTCTGCTACGAGCCGATAACGAGGCTCTGCGGCGGCGTGCCGGTACCGGTAAGAACTCTGCCGGAAAACGATTTCAAGCTGACGGCGGAACAGCTCACGGCGGCGATAACGCCCAGAACGAAGCTGCTCGTTCTGCCGTTCCCGAACAACCCCACCGGCGCGGTGATGACAAGGGACGAGCTTCTGCCTGTCTGCAAAGCGCTTGAGGGTACGAATATCGCCGTTTTGTCGGACGAGATATATTCGGAGCTGACGTACGGCGCGCGCCACACCTCGATCGCCGCGCTTCCCGGTATGAAGGAGCGCACTATCGTTGTAAACGGTTTTTCAAAGGCGTACGCGATGACGGGTTGGCGCCTCGGCTTTGTCCTGGCGCCCGCGCCGCTTACGAAGCAGATGCTGAAAATACACCAGTACGCCATAATGTGCGCGCCGACGACGAGCCAGCTGGCGGCGGTCGAGGCGCTGAAAAACGGCGACAAGGATATAGAAATGATGCGCGCCGAATACGACAGGCGCAGAAAATACATAGTCGAGGAGCTCAACCGCATCGGCATTCCGTGCTTCGAGCCGAAGGGCGCGTTCTACGTGTTCCCGAATATCGGCGTTTTCGGGCTTTCGTCGGACGAATTCTGCGAAAAGCTGCTGAACGAAGGCAAGGTCGCCATCGTCCCCGGCACCGCGTTCGGAGAGGGAGGAGAAGGCTTCGCCCGAATATCCTACGCGTAAAAAGAATAAAGAATAAAGAATAAATAAGGAGTCGCTGCGCGACGATTTGTTTAAGTCGAAAATAACGACGTTTCCGATTTTTCTTCTTTATTCTTTTTTCTTTGTTCTTTCTTCTTTCTTCTTTATAAACATCTTCGCGCCTCCCCGCAGGGCGATAATTTAAACTATATTAAACACTACCTTCATTTTGATTTCACATATAAGCGTTATAATATACTCTGTATAGGTGTAAACGATGAATTTGACGAAACTTTATCTTGCGCCGATGGCGGGAGCGGCGGACATCGCCATGCGGCTTATGTGCTTCGATCACGGTGCGGATATGTGCACGACGGAAATGATATCCGCCGCGGCGGTGAAGTACGGCGACAAAAAGACGTTCCGGCTTGCCGCAATAGACGAACGCGAGGGCGTATGCGCCTTACAGGTATTCGGTCACGACCCCGGCGTTATCGCTTACGCGATAAAGGCTTTATACGATAACGCAAAGGTAAAGCCCGCCGCGTTCGACATAAATATGGGCTGTCCGGTCAAAAAGGTCGTATCGAACGGCGACGGCTCGGCGCTTATGCGCGATCCCCTGCTCGCGGCGAACATAATGGAAGCCGCGGTCAAAGCGTCGCCCGTTCCCGTTACCGTAAAAATGCGGCTCGGCTGGGACAGAGAACACATAAACTGCGCGGAGCTTTGCCGCATAGCCGGGGAATGCGGCGTATCGTCCGTCTGCGTGCACGGCAGGACGAGCCGCGATATGTACGCGCCCGGTACGGTCGATATAAACGCGATAGCGGAGGCGCGGGCGGCGGCGAGGATACCGTTTACCGCAAACGGCGATATAACCGACGTCGAAAGCGCTGAAAAAATGCTTTCCGCGACCGGAGCCGACGCGCTTATGATCGGCAGGGCGGCGCTCGGCGACCCGTTCGTTTTTGAAATGATACGCGCGGGGCTCGGCGGTCTGCCGTACACTCCGCCGACCGTGCACGAAAGACTGTTCGCGGCGAAACGCCACCTGCTCCTTATGGTCGGACTCAAGGGCGAGCGCACGGGAGTGTGCGAGGGCAGAAAGCACGCGGCGTGGTACACAAAGGGAATGACCGGCTCCGCGGCGCTCCGCCGCAGAATGAATTCGGCTTCAAGCACGGCCGAAATGATAAATATTTTAGAGGAAATCGAAAAGGTACAAAATTATGACGGCACCACAGATCCGTATTGAAAAAGGCAAAACAACCGTAACGCGCGCGATCTACAGATTCGTAAACGGAAGGAGCTTCTACCTCGTGGGAGCGTTTTTCCTGCCGCTCGTTATAATGTGGGCGATCTTTATGATCAAGGGCGTATATCCCATTACGGAAAATTCAGTCCTCGTCCTCGACCTGAACGGTCAGTACGTTTATTTCTTCGAGGCGATGAGGGATATATTCCAGGGACACGGCAGTCCGTTTTACACCTGGTTCCGCTCGCTCGGCGGCGAATTTTCGGGCATTTACGCGTATTACGTAGCCTCGCCGTTCGCGCTTTTATCCGTTTTCTTCCCCGAAAACGGAATTACGGAATTTTTACTCTGGATGACGCTTCTGAAGGTCGGCTCGAGCGGCCTTACCTTTGCGATCTATCTGCATAACAGCCGCCCGTCAAAGCCGCTCAACGTCGTTATATTCTCAACGTGCTACGCGCTGTCGAGCTACGCGGTCGTGCAGGCTCACAACACGATGTGGATAGATTCCCTCATATATCTGCCGATAATCTGCCTCGGAATAGAAAACATAGTAAAGCGCGGCAGGGCGAGTATGTACTGCATAACGCTGGCGCTCTGCTTTATCTCAAACTTCTATATAGGCTGGATGACGGCGATATTCGTTACGCTTTATTTCTTCTATTACTATTTAAGCAAATACCCGTTCAAGAATTTTGAAAGATTCTTCTTTGCGTTTTATAAATGGCTCATCTATTCCGTCATCGCCGGAATGATAGCGTCGATGATAATCCTGCCGACGTACTTTTCGCTTCAGTTCGGCAAAAGCACGTTCCAGAATCCGTCGTACGCGTTCGACGCCAAATTCGATTACATCAAAATATTCACACAGATGCTGCCGAACTCATACGATACCGTCCGTCCGAACGGTCTGCCGTTCATCTACTGCGGTCTGATCTGTCTTGTGCTTCTGCCCGTTTACTTCGTGTCGAAAAACATAAAGGGCAGGGAAAAGATAATGAGCGGCATTATTCTGGCGCTTATGATATTCTCCTTCACCGCGACGACGGTCGACCTTTTCTGGCACGGTCTGCAAAAACCTAACTGGCTCAACTACCGTTACAGTTATATGTTCATCTTCCTTGTCGTCGTGTTCGCGTACGAAGCCTTCCGGGCGCTCGACCCGAAGCTCTACCGGGCGGCGCTCGGGTGCGGCGGCGTTATAGGCGTGCTTATCATAATAATCCAGGCGCTGCCAGATTCGGAATTCACGATAAAACGCGCGTCTGACAAAGAATTCATGTTTCTGGACAACCTGCTGACAATATGGTTCTCCATGGCTATGCTCGGCATAGTCCTTGCGGCTTTGTGGGCGGTGGCGCATAAAAAGAAGGCGGCGACGGCGATAACGCTCGGCATCGTCTGCTTCGAGCTTATGGTGAACGGTGTGTACGACGTTTTCAGACTTCACGAGGACGTGTATTACTCCACACGCGAAAGCTACGTTTCATTCATGCAGCGCTGGTCCGGCATAACGCGCTCCGTTCAGGAAAGCGACGATACGCTTTACAGAATGGAAAAGATAAAGCACCGCAAGGTAAACGACAATATGACGCTGCAGATACGCGGTATAACGAACTCCACCTCGACGCTCAATCAGTCTGTCATACGTCTGCTGTTCAAAATGGGCTACGCCTCAAAATCCCACTGGTCGAGATACGTAGGCGGAAATATAGTAAACGACTCGCTGCTCGGCATAAAATACGTGCTTGACGACAAGAGCGACGGTCTGCCCGCCGGGTATAAGCAGTATATGTCGGAGATGGATCCGACGAAGCTCGGCGAGGACGTGACGGACGAGGAATACGACCCCGAGAAGAATATGCTGTACGCGTTTATAAACGAACACGCGCTGCCGGTGATGTACGGCGTATCGGATAACATAAGGAATTACGATATAGAAAGCGAATATTCCGCGCCCGACGTGCTCAACTCCATGCTTTCGTCGATGGTCGGACACGACGTTCAGGTCTATGAGCCGCTCGTCGTCGGCGACACCTGCATAAAATCGCCTGACGGCGTCTCGAGAACGACGTCCGGAAAGCACAAGAAGTTTTCCAAGGGCTCCGACGGCTCGGCTACTCTGACGATAGATTTCACGACCGAAAAGGACGGAGAGGTTTACTTCCATCTCCCGTCAGAATATCCGCGCGACACGCTCGTGAGGATAAAAACGACGCACGCGGACGGCTCGACCGCCGCGACGAAGTCGTTCAACTATCTTACGAACGATACGCACACGATGTACTGCCTCGGCACCTTCAAGGCTGACGACGAGGTAACGCTTGAAATAGTGATAAAGGATTCGAGCGGAAACCTCTACGTATACAGAGACTGCGGCTACGTTTACTATTTCAACGAGGAAACGTACGAAAAGGTCTATAAGGAGCTTACGGCGAGCCTGCCCGAGATAACGTCGTTTGACGAAACGCATATAAAGGCGAAAGTCAATATGGCGCAGGGCGACAGCGTGATGTTCACCTCGATACCGTTCGACAAGGGCTGGACGGTCAAGGTCGACGGAAAGAAGGTCAAGCTGAACGACGAGGTGCAGACGGAAGGCGATTACAGAGCAAACGATAAGGTGTTCGGCGCGCTCCTCGCGTTCGACGTGCCCGAGGGCGAGCACACGATAGAAATGACGTACGTGCCGCAGGGCTTCAAAATAGGCGTTGTGCTCGGCGCGATAGGCGGCGGCGTGCTGATCTTCGGTATCGTAAGAGATATAAGAAAGGACAGAAAGCGCCGCAAAAACAAATTAGCGGCTCTGCACGCGGCTTTGGCGGAAGAAAACAAATAAATAAACAAAGGGGCTGTCGCATTTGCGGCAGCCTTAATGATTTGCGTCTTTAACGCAAATCAATTCATGACGGTACGACCGTCAATTCATGACGCTTTGCGTCGATTCATAATTGCGGCTATCGCCGCATGAATTGTTCGTATCGAACATGAATTGAGCCTTACGGCTCATGAATTGTCCCTTAAAGGACATTAAAGAGGTTGTCACTGCAAGCCTGAACAGAACAACATTTGAAATTCAGTTCAAATTCATTTTGATTTCATTTTTATATTTAAAGTGGCGAGTTTGTATTGACACGGCTTTATTGTTATGATATAATCAAAACAGAAAAGAACGGAGGGGCGTATGGATAAGAGAAAAGCGAGAAAAAAGGCGGAGCGTATCGTCGGCAGGATGACGGCGTATGAGAAAATAAGTCAGCTGCTGTTCAATTCGCCGGCGATAGAAAGGCTCGGGATAAACGAATACAACTGGTGGAACGAGGCGGCGCACGGCGTCGCGCGCGCGGGGATGGCGACGGTCTTTCCGCAGACGATAGGGCTTGCCGCCACGTTCAATATGCCGCTTATAAACAAAATAGGCGGCGCGGTATCCGACGAGGCGAGGGCGAAGTACAATAAATCCGTGTCGCTCGGCGACAGAGGCATATACAAGGGACTTACCTTCTGGGCGCCGAACATAAACATTTTCCGCGACGGCCGCTGGGGCAGAGGACAGGAGACCTTCGGGGAGGACCCGTATCTCACCGCCGCCTGCGCCGTGTCGTATATAAAGGGCATACAGGGCGACGGAGAATATCTTAAAGCGACGGCTTGCGCAAAGCATTTTGCCGTCCATTCCGGACCCGAATATCTGCGCCACGAATTCGACGCGCGCGTCGGCAAAAAGGATCTGTGGGAAACGTATCTGCCCGCGTTTGAAAAATGCGTTGAAGCCGGCGTCGGCGGCGTTATGGGCGCGTACAACCGCACGAACGGCGAGCCGTGCTGCGCCAACTCGTATCTTATGGGCGAGGTCCTGTACGGGAAATGGGGCTTCGACGGCTATTTCGTCTCCGACTGCGGCGCGATACACGATATTTATAACGGGCATAAATTCGCGGAGGACGCGGAGCACGCGGCGGCGGTCGCGCTGAAGCGCGGCTGCGACCTCAACTGCGGCGGCGTTTACGAAAAGCTGGTCGACGCCTACGAGCACGACCTCGTTACCGACGAGGAGATAACGCGCGCGGCGGTAAAGCTGTACACCATACGCGCGATGCTCGGCGAATTTGAGGAAAAACGCCCGTATTCCGATATTCCCTATTCCGTTTTGGGGTGTGAAAAGCACAGGGAACTGAATCTCGAGGCGGCGCGGCAAAGCCTCGTTCTGCTCGAAAACAAAAACGGCTTTCTGCCAATGGGCGATAAATACCGCCGCATAGCCGTGATAGGTCCGAACGCCGCTTCCGTTACGGTGCTCGAGGGCAATTACAACGGCAGATCGGCTGAATACATAACCGTCGCCGACGGCGTAAGACGCGTTTTCAAAAACAGCGCCGTAAACGTCGAGGCGGGCAGCCGTCTTATAGCGGAGAACGGTTACGAGGGCGAAAACCTTATCTGCCCCGCGGTCGCGGCGGCGAGCGAGGCGGACGCCGTGATACTCTGCCTCGGACTTGACAGAACGACGGAGGGCGAGGAGCTTTCATTTGAAGCCGACGGCTTTTACAGGGGCGAGCGCACATCCGTGTATCTGCCCGCGGCGCAGAGAAAACTTGCCGAGGCGGTGTGCGGCGCCTGCGAAAACACGGTCGTTCTGACGTTCAGCGGCGGTCCTCTCGACGTCGGCGAAAAGGTGCGCGGCGCGGCTAAGGCTGTCGTCCATTGCTTCTACCCCGGAGCGCTCGGCGGTCTCGCCGCGGCGGAGCTTCTGCGCGGCGATTTCTCGCCTTCCGGCAGACTGCCTGTCACGTTCCCGCACGGCGGCGACGCTATACCCGATATGACAGACTATTCGATGAAGGGAAGAACGTACAGATACGCCGAAAAAGAGGCGCTTTATCCCTACGGCTACGGTCTGTCTTATACGGAATTCGATTATAAAAACGCCGTTATAACGGCGAGTTGCGAAAAATCGGCGCAGATCGCCGTAACGCTTGAAAACGCGGGCGGCACGGACGGCTATGAGACCGTGCAGGTCTACGCGCATTACCGCGACAGCCGGACGGAAACGCCGGTATATCAGCTGTGCGGCGTCACAAAAGCGTTTTTAAAGGCGAAAGAAAAAAAGACCGTTACGGTCGACGTTGACAAATACTGGCTCAAAGCCGTGACGGAGGACGGAGAGCGCGTTATACCCGACGGCGGAATAACGCTTTATATCGGCGGCCATCAGCCGGATAAAAGAAGCGTGTCCCTCTGCGGCGAATGCCTGATACTGACGGACGGGGACGGCGCAGGGGAGCTGACGATAATATAAACGTCCGCCGAAGCCGCGGGTTTCGTTTATCGTAAAAAGCGCGTAAAACGGCGCGGTATGATGATTTTGCATCATACCGCGCCGGGTTTTTTATCTTTTTATTTCTTCGTTTATATACGCTTCAAGCACGTCGCCCTCGCGTATATCGTTGAATTTGTCAAGACCGATACCGCATTCGTAGCCGGAATTGACTTCCTTTACGTCGTCCTTGAAACGCTTGAGCGACGAGACCTTATCCTCAAATATGATAACGGAATCACGCAGTACGCGAATGAAGGATTTGTTCGTGACCTTGCCGTCGAGTATATACGAGCCCGCTATCGTGCCGACCGACGGTACGTGTATCGTCTGCCTTACCTCGGCGTGACCGATTATAGCCTCGCGGTACTTCGGCGCGAGCATTCCGTTCATAGCCGCCTCGACGTCCTCGATGCAGTTGTATATTACCGTATAAGTGCGTATCTCAACGCCCTGCGCCTTTGCGGATTCGCGCGCCGTTCTGTCAGCCGTCACGTTGAAGCCGATTATAACGGCTTCGGACGCCGCGGCGAGCATCACGTCGCCCTCGGTAATACCGCCGACCGCCTTGTGGATTATCTTTACGCGGACCTCCTCGTTCTGCAGCTTTGACAGCGAGGCGCAGACGGCCTCCGCGGAGCCGCCGACGTCGGCTTTGACTATCAGCTTCAGCTCCTTCATACCCGCGCGCTCGTCCGACATAAAGTCCTCGAGCGTCGCTCTCGTCCTGCTGCCGAGCTCGGCTTCCTTTTCCTTGGCTTTGCGCTGTTCGGCAAGCTCTCTCGCCATACGCTCGTCGGCTACCGCGTCGAATGAATCTCCGGCTGAGGGAACGTCGGAAAGACCGGTGATCTCAACGGGGACGGAAGGACCCGCGGACTTTACGTTTTCTCCTCTGTCGTTCTTCATCGCGCGTATACGGCCGACCGCCGTACCGGCTATAACTGTGTCGCCGCTCTTGAGCGTACCGTTCTGCACGAGAACGGTCGCGACGGGACCTCTGCCCTTGTCAAGGCGGGATTCGATAACGATACCCTTGGCCGCCCTGTCGGGATTCGCTTTAAGCTCCTTCACGTCGGCGACGAGAAGTATGTTTTCAAGCAGATCGTCTATGCCCATTCCGGTCAGCGCCGATACGGGTACGCAGATAACGTCGCCGCCCCATTCCTCGGGAGTGAGGTCGTATTTCATAAGCTCCTGCTTTACCTGATCGGGGTTGGCGTGCGGTTTATCCATTTTGTTTATCGCGATTATTATCGTTACGCCCGCGGCTTTGGCGTGGTTTATGGCCTCTACCGTCTGCGGCATTATGCCGTCGTCGGCGGCTACGACTATGACAGCTATATCCGTCGCCATCGCGCCGCGCAGACGCATGGCGGTAAACGCCTCGTGACCCGGCGTGTCAAGGAACGTTATGTCGCGTCCGTTGATCCTTACGCGGTAAGCGCCTATGTGCTGGGTTATGCCGCCAGCCTCGCCTTTTGTGACGTGCGTGTGGCGGATGGCGTCGAGCAGAGAGGTCTTGCCGTGGTCGACGTGACCCATGACGCAAACGACGGGGGCGCGCTCTTTGAGCTGCTCCGGTCTGTCCTCGGTCTCGTCGAAGAGCTTTTCCTCTATCGTTACGACGACCTCCTTCGATACGGCTACGCCCAGATCGTCGCCTATGAGGAACGCTGTGTCGTAGTCTACCGTATCGTTGACGGTGAGCATCGAGCCCATCATCATAAGCCTTTTCACGACCTCGGCTGCCGTGACCTTCAGACGCGCCGCAAGCTCGCCGACGGTGATGAAGTCGGGTATCTGAACGTGGAGCTGCGCGTGCTTCGCGTTTTCAAACACCTCGCGCTTTTTCTTCTCCTTGCGCTCAAGCTCTTTTTCGCGCTCGGTCTTTATCTTCGTGCCTTTTTCGGCTTGCTTTTCGTTCTTTTTCTTTATCTTCTGGCGGTCCTTGCTGTAATTGCTGCTGTCGCGCTCGGAAATAAAGCTGTCGAGATGCTCGTCGTATTTGCCGAGATCGACGTTTGCGGAACGGGTGTCTATTATCCTCGTCTTCGATTTTACGGGCGTGCTGTCGCCGTGTCCGCCGCCGCTCTGCGTGATGATCTTCGACTGTCTTTCCTTTTCGTTCGGTCTGTTTTCACGCTTTTTGTCTTTGTCCTTCGGCTTTTGCTGCTGCTGTTTCTGCTGCTGCTTCTGGAACTGCTCGGTACGGCTCGGCTTCTGCTCCTGCTTCTGTTCCGGCTTTTTCTGCTCCGGCTTTTTGACGTCGGTCTTCGGCTGATCGTTTTTCTGCTCCGGCTTCTTTTCGCCGTCAGCCGGCTTTTCCGCCTTTTCTTCGGTCTTCGGCTTATCCTCCGTTTTCGGCTTTTCCTCGGCCTTTTTCTTCGGCTTCGGCGCCGGACGGTGCTCGGGCGCGACGTCAACTCTGCCCGCCAGATAATCCTCAAGCCCGCTTATCTGATTTTCGGTCGTAAGTACCTCGAAAATAACGGCGAAATCGTCCTCGTCGATCGACGAGGTATGAACGGCGCCGTCACCCGGGTGAGCCTTGAGTATGTTCACGATATCGTTGGCTTTCAAGCCGAGATCCTTTGATAATGTGTTTATTTTGTATTTTGCGTTTGCTATCATATATTATCCCCTTGCCGTATATACGCGACGCCGCGTATCACGGCTCCTTTCAATATGATCCTTTTTGATTCAGATGTTTTTGTCAATTGCATTTATTATCATCGAAGCGAAGTTATCGTCCGTTACGCCCGCGGCGGCGGTCTGCTCCCTGCCGAGCGCGGCTCCGAGCTCCTTCTTCGTGTACGGCAACGGCGCGTACGGTACGTTCCTGTATGCACAGCAGTCCTTTATGCGCTTCACCGTGTTTTCCGACGCGTCTGACGTGGTTATCGCCAGCTTTATCTTACCGGCTCTGATCGCCTCCGCGGTCAGCTCCGTACCGGTCGTAAGTCTGCCCGCTTTTTTGCAGAGCCCTATATAGGATAACGTTTTATTCATCGTCCTTTGTCATCTGCCCTTCAAGCTGATCGTATATTTCCGCGCTGATCTGCGACGAAAGCGACCTGCCGAGCCTTCCCGACCTGCGCGCCTTCTGAAAGCACGAAAGCCTGCCGCACAGATATGCGCCGCGCCCCGAAAGCTTGCCCGTTTTGTCGATCACGATATCGCCCTCCGGTGTGCGAACGACGCGGATAAGCACGGACTTCGGCAGCTCCTCTCCGCATCCGATACAGTGCCTCATGGGAGGCTTTTTTACGGTCTTCACGTCAGTTGACCGCTTTTATGTCTATCTTGTAGCCGGTGAGCTTTGCGGCGAGACGCGCGTTCTGTCCCTCCTTGCCTATGGCAAGCGAAAGCTGATCGGGCGAAACGGTTATCTTTGCCGAACGCTCGCCGTCGAACTCTATGCTCTTTACCTCGGCGGGTGAGAGCGCCGCGGCGATATACTGCACCGGTTCGTCCGAATACTTTATAACGTCTATCTTCTCGCCGTGAAGCTCGTTCACTATCTCGGCGATACGCGCGCCCTTGTTGCCTATGCACGCGCCGATGGGATCGACGGATTCGTCAGTCGATTCGACGGACATCTTCGTTCTCGAGCCCGCCTCGCGCGTGATGTTCTTTATGACCACGGTGCCGTCCGCTATTTCCGGAACGTTGAGCTCGAACAGGCGCTTTACAAGACCGGGATGGACGCGGGATATGGTGACGAGTCTGCCCTTGGCTTCCTTGCTTACCTCCGTGACGAAGACCTTTATCCTGTCGCCCGCCTGATAATGCTCGCCGGGTATCTGCTCATTCTTTATGAGCACGGCGTTGCTGTTGCCGAGGTTCACGACGATGGCGCCCGTCTCGGTGTCGACAAGCTCGACCGTCGCCGTTATTATTTCCTCACGCTTGCTCTCGTATTCCTGACGGAGTATTCCGCGCTCCGCCTCGCGTATGCCCTGTATTATGACCTGCTTCGCCGACTGCGCGACGGTGCGGCTGAAATTCTTTGTTTTTATCTCGTCCTTGACGGTGCCGCCGAGAACGTGCCTTTTGTTCAATTTTTTAGCGTCCTCAAGAGATATCTCCTTTGCGGGATCCTCGACCTCCGCAACGATAGTGCGCACACGGAATACCTTGCATTCCTTCTTATCAGGGTCCAAAAGCACGCTTATTTCTCCGCCCGGAAACGCTTTTGAAAAAGCGTTGACCAGAGCAGCCTCGACTCTTTCGAGCATATATTCCTTCGATATGCCCTTTTCTTTTTCCAATGCGTCAAGTGCGCTGAACAGTTCCGCGTTCATATTTTTCCTTTTTACCTCCTAATTTACGGATTTTATGTTAAACCAGATGTTCACCTTTGCGACCGCGTCGCGCGGGATGCTGATTTTTTTGCCGTTCACTTCGATATTTATGTTTTCGTCAAGCGGAAGGAGCTTTCCGATAAAGCTTTTGCTTCCCTCAAAGGGCTTGTATAGCTTGACCTCGACGGTATCGCCTACACAGCATTCGTAATGCCATTCGTATTTCAGCTCGCGCTCGATGCCGGGCGACGATACCTCGAGCGTGTAGCTTTCTTCAATGGGATCCGCCTCGTCAAGCAGAGGGTCCACGGCGCGGTGGAAGCGCTCGCAGTCGTCTATGCCGACGCCGCCGTCCTTATCTATCGTGTAGCGTAGGATATACCTGCCGCCCTCCTTGACGTATTCCGTATCCCAGATAACGTAACCGAGCTCGTCGGCGACGGGCTGAGCCAGCTCCTCACAGAATTGTGCGATATTCTTTTTCATATTCCTCCATAATCAGAGGGTGTGGGACCGTCCCACACCCTCCTTTTATCATAATGTCAAGTTATTATATCACAAATCGGGCCGATTGTCAATAGGTTTTGTATAAATAAAAATAAATATCCCGATTTATTCAAAATAGGTGTTGACAAAGGTGTGGAAATGTGGTATAAATATAGAGGAAATTCCGACAAAATACGAAAAAATAAGACAAAATGAATCAAAAGATCTCTTTTTTGAAAAAAACCGTAATATTCGCCGTGCTCACCGCGCTGTTTTTATGCGCGGTTTTTCCGCTGTTTCCGCACGCCGCGCAGTCGAAGGAAATGACGGAGGAGCTTTTCTTCGAGCTGCTCGATTCGTTCAAGCGCGACGTCTACGCGGACGGCTCGAAATATATCGACAACGAGAGGGCGTACAGCGGAACGGAATGCTACGGCTTTGCAAATCAGATATCAAAATACATATTCGGCTCGTTCCCGTGCTATAATTCGAGGGGCTTGCAGCCCAACCCGGACTGGACGATAAACTACGGCTCCGCCGCGCTTATGGATCTGCATATAGGCGACGTTATAAGATTCAAGTCGAGAACGTCAGACCATTCCGTTTTCGTGACCGGTATGGACGATACATACGTTTACTGCTCGGACGCGAACAGCGATTACAGGAACACCGTTCACCACAACTCCAAAAGGGAGATAAAAACGCTTCTTACAAATCTTGACAAGCCCCTGCAGGTCGATTCGTCGTGCGTCGGCTGGGTCGCGCATTACAAATACTGGAACGATTCGCCCGCGGGGACAAAAGATCCGTCCGTCAGCTTCAACTGCAACGGCGGCGGTATAGAATGCACTCAAACGGCGACGAGATATATAGTAATAACGAACGCGCTTTATATGAGAAGCGGTGCCGGCCTCGGCAACAGCTCCGTCACGCTTATGCCGAACGGCACGTATTTCGACGTGCTGTACGGCAAGGAAACGGTCGACGCGGACGGATATACGTGGGCGCAGGTCGTCGAGGGACAGTACAGCGGCTGGACCGCCGTCAGCGTCGCGCATTACTGCAAGCCCGTCGCTCCCGTAATGGATACCGATTATTACGCCGACGCGGAAACGGGCGATATATTCATAAACGGCACGGCGAAAAAGCTCGTGCTTACGGTCTCCGAGGACGAGCCTCTGCCGTCGGCTGAACAGCTCGGTCTGTCGCGCGGCGGCTGTGAATTCCTCGGCTGGTCGGATGAAGCGGATGGCGTGCCGGTCGACGGAAATACGCTCGGCG
Source organism: uncultured Ruminococcus sp. (assembly GCA_902784545.1). GTDB lineage: Bacteria > Bacillota > Clostridia > Oscillospirales > CAG-272 > UBA1248. Next base: position 18,788 of record CACZVC010000090.1, read on the forward strand.
AAAAGGGAAAAGGCGAAATAATAACGCTTTACGCCGTGTGGTCGGAGCCTGAAACCGTCGAAGTCACGGATACGGAGCCTGATGAAACGGATACTGAGCCGGATGAAACGGAAACGGAGCCGGAACAGACTGAAACCGAGCCGGACAATACGGATACTGAGCCTGATGAAACGGAAACGGAGCCGGACGAAACGGAAACGGAGCCGGATGACGGTACCGGAGAGGGACCGCTGAACGTCTTTCCCATCGTAGGCGACGCGAACGGCGACGGCGATCTCAACAACAAGGACGTCACCGCCCTGTTCCGCGTTATATCCGATCATTCCGCCGCGGAATACGATCTTCTTTGCGACGTCAACGAAGACGGAGAAGTGAACAATAAAGACGTAATAGCCCTGTTCAAAATACTGTCGCAGTAAATAATGATATCGAATAAACGACCGGAGCGATCCGGTCGTTTAAGAGTGCAGACAAACTCCCTCAGTCATCCGGGAAAATCCCGGATGACAGCTCCCTCGAAGAGGGAGCCTTGATCTGCCTCCCTCTTTGAGGGAGGTGGCGCGCCGTTTTACGGCGTGACGAAGGGAGTAAATACTTTGTCTTCAAGTTGAA
>CACZVC010000091.1 GCA_902784545.1 uncultured Ruminococcus sp.
CTCCGCCGCCGTCGTTTCGGCAACGGTCACGGTCTCCGCGCCGCCGTTACCGCACGCACACAGCATAACGGCAGAAAGCAGGACCGCGGTAAGCGCTCTTTTTTTCATAACGTCTCCTTTGATTGTTTTTCTTTAATTGATTTTACTATGGATCCCGTCGATTGTCAAGACAAAAATCATATTTTTAAAAAATTCCGCCGTTTCCGCAGGGGAGGGGTCAGCCCTCCCGCAAATTTTAGCCGCACAATGAACGAAGCCGCTTGTAGGGGAGGGGTCTGCCCTCCCGTTCCTTAAAAAGGGGTCAGCCCTCCCGCAAATCACCGCCGCACAATGAACGAAGCCGCTTGTAGGGGAGGGAGCCTTTTAATAATATCTGCCTTGACAATTCATAAAAAAAGTGATATATTTGATATATAAACTTTTGAAAGGCAAAAAAATGAGGGATCTTTTTAAAAAAATATCCGCAATAGCGGTGCTTGCCGCGCTTGTTTTCACGTTTGCGTCATGCCTTAAAAACAAGCCGTACGAGACGGATAAGCCGCTTGTGATAATCACGGACGCGGAGACCGATAAACCGCTGACGGTAATAACCGACGCGGAAACGACAGGAGCGGAGACCGCCGCGGAAACGACGGCGGCGGAAACGACGAAAGCCGAAACAACGGCGGCGGAGACGACCGCGCCCGAAACGACGAAAGCGGAAACGACCGCGGAGACCACGAAAGCCGAAACTACGAAAGCGGAGACCACAAAAGCCGAGACCACAAAAGCCGAGACCACGAAAGCGGAAACGACGGCTCCGGAGCCGACGCTCGATAAAAACGGCTGGTATTCGTCAAAGGACGAGGTGGCGCTCTATATCCACCTGTACGGAAAGCTTCCCGGCAACTTTATAACAAAAGCCGAAGCGCAGAAGCTCGGCTGGACGAGCGGCGGACTTGACAAATACGCCAAGGGCAAGAGCATAGGCGGCGACAGCTTCGGCAACTTCGAGGGCAGACTGCCGAAAGCGAAGGGCAGAAAATATACCGAATGCGATATAGACACCGCCGGCGCGAAATCGCGCGGTGCAAAGCGTATAGTTTTCTCAAACGACGGGCTTATATTCTATACCGACGACCATTACGAAACGTTTACTCAGTTATATTGAGGTGGATATGTTTAAAATCGAGAAAATAACAGTCGACGCGGCCGGATTCACCGACGTCCCGTCGGTACACGCGGCGCTCAAAGCCGCGATAGGCGAAAAAAACTATTTCGGAAACAATCTCGACGCCCTGCACGACGCGCTGACGTCGATATGCAGGAGGACACGCATAACGGTGACGAATTTTGCCCGGGCTTACGAACGGCTCGACGATTACGCGGCGAAGCTGGCGGCGGTCTTGGCCGTTTCAGCCGCGGAAAATCCCGTTTTGTCCGTCGTGTTTGAATAAGAAAGGACAGATGAATGAAAAAAACAGTAACATCCTTTATCGCGCTCGTCTTCATTCTGACGTGCGTTCTGTCGACGGCATCGTTTGCGGAAATGCCGTCAAACGTCCCGCTTATATCCGAAGCTCCGAAAAATCTGCAATGGCCCGAGGGCTCGCTCGCCTCTTATCAGTGCGTCTGCGATAACGACAAGGGTCACGACAAATTCACTTATGAATGGCACATAGTATTCGACGGCGCCGATTACAAGGTCGACGGCGGTCTTTCCGCTCCGTGGACGGCCTTCGTCGATACAAAATCAGGCAATACGGGTCTTGTCGGGAACGCGCTATTTCTTGACGGCGTCAAAATGGGACTTGACGGGGCGCAGATCTACTGCACCGTAAAAAGCTCCTACGCCTCCGTTTCGACTCCCGCCGCCGTAATATCCGTTATCGGGTCCGAGCGGTTCACGCCGCCCGCGATAAAGTCGCCCGTGTTTGTCGGATGCGAGCAGGGCGACAAGGTGGAGCTGAGCGTAAAAGGCACGACCACGGCGGGCAACGTCGACCAGTTCAGGGATTACATATCGTATCACTGGTATAAAACGCCCACAGGTAAAATACAGGACATAACGCTTATCGAGACCGGCAAGGATATGTACGAAAACAACGTCTTAACGGTCGACACGAGCGCGCCCGGCACGTTTTACTATGTCTGCGGCGTGTTTGACGGCGAGGAAAACGCCGCGATGTGCAATTACAGCTATACTAACGTTATAGAGGTGGACGTCGCCGAAAAGATAGAGAATATCGGTATGGAAATACTTACCATGCCGTCGAAAACGAAGTATAACGTCGGCGATCACCTCGACCTTTCGGGGCTTGTCGTGCGCATAATCCGCTCCGACGGATATATGAATTTGAAGGACGGCAAGGGTATAACGGCTGAGCCAAAAACGCTTACGAAAGCGGGCGATCAGACCGTAAAGCTCAGATACGAGGAGCTGTCTGCCGAGTTTACCGTAAAGGTCGTAAGTCCCGAGGTGCCGAAGCCGACGATAACGAAACAGCCCGAGGGCGGCGTGTTCACGGCGGGCGACGGCGCGGTACTGACGGTCGAGGCGAAGGCTGACGGCGATCACGAGCTCGGATATCAGTGGTACAAGGCGGACGGAGTTGAATTTTCCGACGCCGCCGAGATAAACGGCGAGACGAAAAACACGTTCAAGCCGCCGGAGACGGAGGGCGATTCGTATTATCTGTGCTACGTTTACACGGTAAACGGCGCCGATACCTCAGCCGGTCTGTTATCGGAGGTCGCGAAGGTGACGTATAACAAGCCGACCGGGACCGTGACTGAAACCGTTACGGAGTCCGCGGCTGAGACGGAAAGCGAAACCGCTGCCGGAACGGACGCGCAGCAGACCGCGGACGTATCCGTTGATACGACGATTTCCGGCGAAACGCCCGGTACGGCGGATACGGCGGCGATTGACGCCGAAACGAAGCCGGCGGAAAATCAGGGCGGCGGCGCGGTCGTGGTCATACTCATCATCGTCGCGGCGGTACTGCTTCTCGCGCTTGCGGGCGTCATAGTGCTGATAATAATTTTAAGCAAAAAGAAAGCGGCGGCAAAAGAATAAAGCAAAGGGAGCGAAAACGGCTCCCTTTTATTATGTACTGCCGTTAATCGTTCAACGTATCAACTTATTTTGTTTTTTCATTAACTTTTGATAATTTATATATTGACAATAATGACATATTTTGATATAATCATTCCGTATTTTGCAAAACGGAGGGGTATCGGGGAAAATGAAGAATTTTTTCAAACGCCTGCTGTCCGTCCTGTTGAGCCTTTTGTTCCACTGGTACTGGAGCATACCGGCGTGGATCCTGCTTGCGCTGCACTTTATCATCGGCATTCCGATATGGTGTTTTTTCGCGGCGCTCGCCGCGTGGATCATCGGAGTGATCGTGTTCATGCGCGTCGTCGGCTGGCTGACGTACATGGGAAACAAAAAGGAACAGGAAAACAAAAACAAAAACCCTTATTCTGTAAATAACGAAAGAAGCGCAGATCATGATATTCGGCAAGTACATAAATAAGTATTATATCAAGTACCTTTGGGTGCTTCTGCTCGGGATCGCCGCGCTGTTCATGGTGGACAGCGTGCAGCTTATCGTTCCCGAGCTTTACCGCATCACGGTAAACGGAATAATGTACGGAGAAACGGAGGTCAACGGCGTCCTGAAGACGTTCGATATGGACGTTCTGCTCGATAACGTATGTCTCCCCCTTCTGTTCGTGATACTCACGCTCGTCATCGGGCGTTTTGCGTGGCGTATCTGCTTTTTCGGCTCCGCGATAAAAATGGAGACGGATCTGCGCTCGACGATGTTCGACCACTGCAAGGAGCTGTCGCAGGAATATTACAACGAAAACAAGGTCGGCGGTCTTATGTCACTTTTCACGAACGACCTTGAAACCGTGCAGGACTGCTTCGGCGGCGGCGTTCTCATGGCGGCGGACGCGGCTATGCTCGGCGTGCTTTCCATAATAAAAATGGCGCGGATGAACATCTGGCTCACGCTTTTCGCCCTGATCCCGATGGTGTTTCTCGGCGCGGTCGGCACGGTCGTCGGCAAAACGATGACGAAGCGTTGGGACAGCCGTCAGGAGGCGTTCTCGCGCCTGTCCGACTTTTCGCAGGAAAGCTTTTCGGGCATTTCCGTTATAAAAGCGTTCGTGCGCGAAACGCGCGAGCTTATGGCGTTTGCGCGGCTCAACCGTGAAAACGAGGACGCGAACGTCAGCTTCGTGCGCGCGTCCGTTCTGCTGAACATCCTCGTTACGCTTTTCGTCGAATCCGTTATATGCATAATTTTCGGTTACGGCGGTTATCTCGTTTACACCGGCGTATTCAACGTAGGCCTGCTTATAGAGTTCGCCGGATATTTCACCTCCGTGATCTGGCCCATTATGGCGATAGCGGAGCTTATAGATATGCGTTCGCGCGGCAAAGCCTCGCTCAAACGCATAACCGAGCTTATAGAAGCCGATATCAGCGTCAAGGACAGAGACGACGTTGTCGATCCGGGCGAGCTTAAGGGCGAAATAGAGTTCAGGGATCTTACCTTCACGTATCCCGGTATGAACGCGCCGTCGCTTCATAACGTGTCGTTCAAGATCAACGCGGGCGAAAGCGTCGGCGTCATAGGAAAGACCGGTTCGGGCAAAACGACGATAGCGGACCTTATTTTAAGGCAGTACAACGTCGGCGACGGAATGATATTCATCGACGGACACGACATAAACACGATACCGATAAAGGTAATAAGAAAATACACCGCCTACGTCCCGCAGGATAATTTCCTTTTCAGCGATACGATAGAAAACAATATCGCCTTCGCCGTCGACGATTTTACCGAGGACGAGGTGAAACAGGCGGCGCAGTACGCGGGCGTTGCGGGCGATATAGAGGAATTCCCGGAAAAATACAAAACGATCTTAGGCGAGCGCGGCGTAACGGTCTCCGGCGGTCAGAAGCAGAGGATCTCGATAGCGAGAGCGCTTATGAAGGACGCTTCGATGATCATAATGGACGACGCGGTCTCCGCGGTCGATACGAAGACCGAGGAGCAGATACTTGAAGCTCTGCACACCGTAAGATCCGGCAAAACGACGATGATGATAGCGCACCGCGTAAGCACCGTCGAGGATATGGATAAAATAATCTACGTGGAGGACGGCACGGTGACAGCCGTCGGCACGCATGAGGAGCTGTACGAAACGTGCGAGGCGTACAGAAAGACCGTCGAGCTGCAGAGGCTCGAGGAAGAGAGGAAGGGTGATATCAATGCGTGAGTATTTACCGCTTCTCATCGTCGGCGCCGCGATAAGTATTCTGGCGACGTCGTTCATAATCGCTTACGCTCTGATGAAGGACAAAAAGGAAGCGATAGGCTTTGACAGAAACGTCAAGGATTCGGAAATAACGAAAAGGCTTCTGAAATACGCCGCGCCGCAGTGGAAGAGCTTTTTGCTCGTATTCTTTATAATGATACTGTCGATAGGCTACGACATAGTGTCGCCGCTTATCATAAGCGGCATCGCGGATCTGATAAAAGCGGAATTCGAGATGCGCGACCTCTTTATCAGGCTCGGCATTTATATAAGCATACTTCTCGTATCGCTGACCTGCCAGTATTTCCAGGCGATAGTATTGCAGAAAACGGGGCAGAGGATAATTTCCGCGCTCCGTTACGATACGTTCGAGCATATCGAAAAGCTGTCACATCAGCAGTTTTCGGAAATACCGGTCGGCAAGCTCGTGACGAGGGTCACAAACGACACGAACGCCGTTTCGATGATGTTCACGAACATTTTCGTGAATCTCGCAAAAAACTCGCTCGTCATAATCGGCATACTCATAGCGATGCTGATACTGAACCTCGAGCTGACGCTCATGGTGCTTTGCTTCGTGCCGTTCATCGTCATATTCTCGTTCATTTTCCGTAAATTCTCGCGCAAGGCGTACAGAAAGGTCAAGGACGGAACGACGGATATAAACACGTTTCTGTCCGAAAACCTCTCGGGCATGAAGATAACGCGCGTTTTCGACAGAAAAGAGCGCAAAAAAGCGGAGTTCGACAAAAAGAACAACGATTTGGGCAGGGCGAAGCGTAATCAGATATTCGTTTTCGGCATTTTCAGACCGACGATATATATGCTCTATATTTCAAGCGTGCTGGCGCTTCTGTATTTAGCCGGACGCGGATATATTTACGGTCTGTCGTTTGCCGGTCAGGTTATAACCGCGGACGTGCTCATAGCGTTCTATATGTACATACAGAAATTCTTCAACCCGATACAGACGCTCGCGGAGCAGTTCAACTGGCTCCAGTCCGCGTTCGCCTCGGCTGAAAAGATATTCACGATACTCGATATAGAGCCGGGCGTCACCGACGACGAAGGCGCGGTCGATATAGGCGATATAAAGGGCGAAATAGAGTTCGATCACGTATGGTTTGCGTATAAAGATGAAAACTGGATACTGAAGGACGTTTCCTTCAAGGTCGGCGCCGGTCAGACGGTCGCTCTCGTCGGACCCACCGGCGCGGGCAAAACGACGATTTTGTCGCTTCTGTGCCGCAACTACGATATACAAAAGGGCAGGATCCTTATCGACGGCGTGGATATAAGAAAATTCACGATATCGTCGCTGCGCCGCCAGTTCGGGCAGATGCTGCAAACCGTTTTCCTGTTCTCCGGCACTATAAAGTCGAATATCGTCCTGCGCGACGAGTCGCTCACCGACGAGGAGGTATGGGAGGCGTGCAGATACGTAAACGCCGATAAATTCATAAGCCGCCTCGACGACGGGCTCGACCACGAGGTGAGGGAGTTCGGAAACAACTTCTCCGCCGGTCAGCGTCAGCTCATATCTTTCGCCCGTACCGTGCTTTACAAGCCGAAAATAATGATACTCGACGAGGCGACCGCCAACATCGACACCGAGACGGAGCAGCTGATACAGGATTCGCTCGAGCGGATAATGAATATCGGTACGATGCTCATAGTCGCGCACCGTCTGTCGACGATACAGCATTCGGATAATATAATCGTTCTGGCTGACGGTCAGATAGCCGAGCAGGGCACGCACGAGCAGCTGCTCGAAAAACGCGGCAGGTATTATAATCTCTATACCCTCCAGCACCGCCGCCAGCAGCTTATGAGTTAAATAATAACACAGTAATAAACAGGCTGATCCGTCAGCCTGTTTTTTGTGGGGCATTTTTTACGAAAATTACAGTCCTTATTACAGGCGGCGGGGAGACCCGGCGCCGTTTTGTAATAAGGAGAAAAAATATGCCGAAAATCACACAGGGACAAAAGGTCGGAGCAAAGCTCAAAAAGCTATTGAAGGAACGCAACCTCACGCAGGAGGAGTTTGCCGATAAATTCGGCACGACGTCGCGCACGGTAAGACGGTGGATAAAGGATTTCCCGAATCTCGCCACGCTCGAACAGCTCGCGGACTTCTTCGGTATTTCCATTAAGGATTTCTTCGACGAATGATCCGCAAAACGGGGCAGTAATAAAAACTGCTCCCGTTTTTTGCAAAACCGGACAAAAGGTGTCCTTGAAATATGCTTTAAATGATGATATACTGTATTCACGGGACAAAAATCGTGAAAGAAAGGCTGAATACAAATATGCTTACAAACGAAAAGACTGTAAACGGCGTTGCCGTGCCGGCGTTCGATCTGTCAAAAATCGAATGGACGTGTAAAAAATGCGGCGCAAGGCTTGACGGACAAACCGGCTTCGGTACGGATAAGAAGAAATGGAAATGCACGGAATGCGGATTTAAAAATGAAGTTTCGTCAAAAATCGAATTCTATGAAGCGATGAATTATATAATCAAAGAACTTGTTTTGGAGGGTTAAATGAAAAACTGTAAAAAATGCGGAGCGGAGATGAAAGATGAAGTGAAGTTCTGCAGCGTGTGCGGCGCGCTTTTCGACGGAGCTTCCGCGCCGGACGGAGAAGCCGGCGCCGCCCCGGAAAACAACACGCAGAACGGCGCCGGTCCGCGTCCCGCGGAAAACCGGTACGCCGGAGGTCAGCCGCAGTACGGTCAGCCTCAATATACTCAGCCGCAGTATTATCAGCCCGCGCCGCAGTATTATCAGCAGCCGGTTTACGCGCCTCAACCGGTATACGTTCAGCCGCCTCAGCCGAAGGATCCGAGGGACGCTCTGATCGACGCGGCAAGGTCGGGCAGGTTTGCCGTCGGTATGTGGTTCCACATCGCCGCGTTTCTGATGACCGTTTTCGGTTTCGTCGCGGTAATTGCGCTCGGAGCCGGTCTGACCTCGGCTTACGGCGTGTCGCAGTTATACGATTCGCTTTCGTCCTCGGGAAATGAAAACCTCGTCTCGCTTTTAAACGGACCGGCGCTCACGGTAATTCTGATAATCGCCTGCATACCGCTCGTTATGCTGACGACCGGCGTTATCATCACATATATCGGCGCGAAAAAGAAAAACAAAGCGGTCATAAACGTCGGCGTGATATTTATCGTTATCATGCTTTCGCTGATTCTGCTCGCCCTTGTCGCCCTGCCGCTGATCCTGCTTTTCACCGCGTCGGCAGGCAGCATGTTCACGTCGTGGCTGCGCGCGATCCTTATAATAATGCTCGCCGTTGAAATATTCTGCATACTGCCGCTTATTCTGACGGCTGTCAAGGCGCTTCGCATATTGAGGGGAGACAATTTTGAAAAATACACGCTTCCCGCGGTGCCCGCCGCGCTTATACTCATGGGTATTTTCGTGATAATGAGCTCGGTAGGATTTTTCTTCATCCTTCAATGGGTCGAGGCTCTCGGCGTGATATGCCTCGGCGTTTCATGCTTCATATTCGCGACGGTCGTTAAAGGCTACAACAGAGACGCGAAATACGCGGTAAAGCAGTACTGAGTTACCGCCGGTACGGACGCGCGGGCGCATTCGGCGCGGCGTGGTAAGGAAGTATTATGTATAAACTTTGCCGCGCCGAAAATGAAGACGCCCGCAAGCGGGCTAATGAAGAAATGAAGACGCTTCGCTAATGAAGAAATTCG
>CACZVC010000092.1 GCA_902784545.1 uncultured Ruminococcus sp.
GCGGCGGCGTTACGCTGTCGGGCGGCGAGCCGTTTATGCAGAAAAACGCGGTAAAGCTGCTTGAAGCGTGCAAAAGAGAGGGGATAAACACCGCGGTCGAAACGTGCGGATTTTTCGACGTTTCCGCCGCCGTGCCGTTTACGGACCTGTTTTTGTGGGATATAAAGGATACGGACGAAAAAAGGCATATAAAAAATACCGGCAAATCAAACAAACCGGTACTCGATAATCTTTTCGCCGCCGATAAAGCCGGTGCGAAAACGCATCTCCGCTGTATACTCGTGAACGGCGTGAACACGGACGCGGAGCATTACAAAAAGGTCGCGGAAATCAAGCGCTCGCTTCGCGGCTGTACCGGCGTCGACGTTTTGCCGTACCACGCCTACGGCGGCTCGAAAGCCGTGCTTCTGGGTTTGCCCGACAACGGCGACAGATCGCTTATACCGACCGCGGAACAGATCGAAGCGTTCCGATCCGCGGTCATGTGACGCGGCGGCGCTTCCGTGCCGTATAAAGCGCGGCAAAAATTAAATAAAACAAAGTCCGGCACGGAAATGAATATTTTTCCGCGCCGGCCCTGCGTTTAAGACGTTTGTTTTATAAAGGAAAAATATTCCGGCTTTGCGTACGCAAAGCGCGCCGCCCTGCCGCACGCGATCAAAGCGCGGAAAAGGAGCCGGATAAGCGCGCTTTATATTAAAGGCACGGCGATCTTTACGGCTTTTTTGATAACGGATATCTCCGCCTCGCCGGTCTGTCCGCCGAGCTCGCCGTCAAGCGTCCATTTTACGTCCCTGTCCGCTTTGACGGTTATCCTCTCCGCCTTGCCGGAGATCATTACTTCGGGGTCGAACGTGCGGAGCATAAGGGTGTTTCGTATCTCGTCAAGCTCTATCAGGTTTTTGGGCGTTTTTATAAAAGCGTAGTCGAGAAGTCCGTCGTCCATTTCAGCGTCATCGGGTATAAGGCTCGTAAGCCCCGCGACGGATTTCGTGCTGCCCGCCATCGCGAATATGAAATCGTCCTCGAACTGCACGCCGTCCGCGTTCACGACTGCGTGTACCGACGAGGCGCGGAAATTCTTTATATCCATATCCCTTAAAACGTCAAGATAGTAGGCGAAGGGACCTATCGCGTTTTTCATTTTCTGATCCGTGGAATATCCCACGTCGGTAAACATACCGAACGCGGCGACGTAAGAGAAAATATTGCCGTTCCACACGCCCGCGTCAATATCGGCGTAATTGCCGGAAACAACGGTCTTCGCCGCCTCCTCCGGCGTTTTTGAAATGCCGAGCGACGAGGCGAAATCGTTTATCGTTCCGGACGGGATATATCCGCACGGAACGCCCGCGCCGGACCCGATTATGCCGCAGAACATCTCGTGAAGCATTCCGTCGCCGCCCGCGACGGAAACGAGATCGAATTCAGCCGCGCGCGCTTTTATATATTCCTGACCGTCGCGCGCCGCTGACGTCGGGTGTACGGTAACGTCGTACCCCGCCTGAGTGAACGTGCAGACTATATCCGAAAGATATTTACCCAGCTTTCCCTTGCCGGAATGCGGATTGTATACAAACAGCAGTTTTTTCATATTTATGCCTCCGTATCTGTCTGCTTTTATTATATACGGGAAATTTATATAAAGCAATCAAAAAGTGTAAAGAAAAAAGAATAATCAAAAAACGGAGGGCGCGCCGCTTTTAAACCTTCCCCTCTCGGGGAAGGGGGACCGCGCCTCGCGCGGTGGATGAGGCTCTTTGACCTTCCCCTTTCGGGGACCGGGGTTCCCCGCCGCGAACAGCGGTGGGGGTTCACGGAACGGGGACCGCGCCTCGCGCGGTGGATGAGGCTCTGACGAAGTCCCTTTTTGCTGAATTACCAGGCGCCCGGGGTTCCCCACCGCGAACAGCGGCGGGGGTTCGCGGGAAGGGGGACCGCGTAAGCGGTGGATGAGGCTTTAATACCAATAATAACAAACCCTTTACTGCGCCGTACTTCGGCCTCATCCGTCACGCTTCGCGTGCCACCTTCTCCGACCGAGAAGGTTTTCAGCGCGTCCCTTTGCTATATAGCAGGATAACCTTCCCCTTTCGGGGACCGGGGTTCCCCGCCGCGAACAGCGGCGGGGGTTCACGGGAATGGGGACCGCTTGCGGTGGATGAGGCTCTTATACCTTCCCCTCTCGGGTACCGGGGTTCCCCGCCGCGAACAGCGGTGGGGGTTCACGGAACGGGGACCGCTTGCGGTGGATGAGGCTCTTTGACCTTTCCCTCACGCACGCCCGTGAACCGCGACAGCGGTGAATGAGGCTTTAATACCAATAATAACAATCCCTTTACTGCGCCGTACTTCGGCCTCATCCGTCACGCTTCGCGTGCCACCTTCTCCGACCGAGAAGGTTTTATTACCTTCCCCTTTCGGGTACCCGGGGTTCCCCGCCGCGAACAGTGGTGGGGGTTCACGGGAAGGGGGACCGCGACAGCGGTGGATGAGGCTCTTATACCTTCCCCTTTTGGGGAAGGGGGACCGCTTGCGGTGGATGAGGCTGATTGACCTTTCCCTCTCGGGGACCGGGGTTCCCCGCCGCGAACAGCGGTGGGGGTTCACGGGAATGGGGACCGCGTAAGCGGTGGATGAGGCTGATTGACCTTCCCCTTTCGGGGAAGGGGGACCGCGTAAGCGGTGGATGAGGCTTTAATGCTGATTTTGCACGATTTCCCGTAGAAAAGGCTGTTTATCCGCCTGAATCTGAATTCAGGTTTTTAAACAGCCCTTTTTTGTTTTTATGATTTACTTTTTCTTTTTCGACACTATAATGATCACAATGACCGCGACGGCGACCACCGCGACGCCTATGACAACGTAGATGATCCAGTTGTTTCCGGACGTCTTGGCGGGCGTGCCGGAGGTCGTTACAGCTTCCTTCGTTTCGGTCTTTGCCGTCGTTCCGGCTTCGGTGCCGGCGTCAGTTTCGGCTGCCGCAGTCGTTTCCGCCTGCGTGACTTCCGCCGCAGTCGTCGCCTCTTCGCCGGTATCGGCTGTATCGGATACTTCCTTTACGTATTCGGGATCGAGCTCGACCGTTACGCCTTCCGCCTTGAACATCACGGCGTCCTCATAATTCTTGAAGAATCCGGCTTTGTAAACCGTGACCTCGGTCTCGTCCGGTTCGTCTGTGCCGCCGTCAAAAACGTCGTAACGGAGCTTCGTGACGTAGCCCTCGTAGCCGTTGCTGTCGCCGAGCTCAACTACCGCGACCTGATTTCCCTCTACCTCGTAGTATTCGAACTGCGTGCTGTAGCCGCCTGCATAGTCTGATACGCCTTCCGTGGCGCAGTAGAATATCTCGCCCATGGCGTAGGAGTAGTTCGTTTTCAGGCACATCGCAAAGTACGGATAATCCTCAGCCAGAAGCTTTACCTGACCGGATATCGGTATGGTTATGTACGGGTCGTTGCCTTCGTCGAACGTGAACGTTACGCTGCCGTCGTCGTTCTGCTCAAAATGCATCTGATTAGCGGAGGCAAGCTTTTCAAGCGAGATTATAACGGCGTCGCCGGAAGCTTCCGGTACTGGAGCCTTGGTAACGATCTCGCCGTCGGGATTCGGGTCTTTGAGAGAAGCGCCGCCGAAAACGGTCTTGTCCGTCATGACGAGACGGTTGGTTCCGCAGATGTTGTCGTCTCTGTTGTTGATAACGCCGGAGCCCCATTCAAGCCAGTTCTGCCATTTGTTGTCGTTTTCACCCTCGGTCGCGGTGAGAAGCGCCGCGGCGATGCCGTAGGTGGTGCCGACGTGCGGCAGATTGTCAACAAGCTCGTCCCAGGGGATGAATACTTCATAAGTCGTCATCGTTCCGTCGTTCGAGGCGCCGTATTTGCCGTCGGCGCTCTGCAGCGCCATGCCCTGCATAATGCCGTGCCAGCAGTAGGAGTAGCAGTCGCCGTCGTCCTTGCTGTAAGCGAACGCGAATTCCTGATAATCCTCGGAATAGTTTGCGTCACGGGCGGAGGCGGGGAAAAGTCCCTGATCCTCGGTGCAGCCGTACGGGTCAAGTCTCATCTGCAGACAGTCGCCGTTCCAGATGTTCTGGTTGTCGACGTTGTCGTTGCAGGGACTGTCGTCGGGCGTCTGCGCCGCGATGTAAAGTCCGTCAAACGTGTAGCGGAACCAGATCGTAAACTCAACGTCGGTCTGGTCGTCCTTGCTGACGTCGGTCTGCGGATTCTCCGGGTACTTGATGTGAGCGACGGACGGCTCGCCCCATTCGTCGACCGTCACCTTGCCGTCTATCTCGGGAAGGCGGTCGAACTGCAGAGCCTCAACCGTTGCAAACGCCTCTTCCTCGTCCGCGGACACGAAGGTGCAGAGCGAGAGAGCGAGCACAAGTACGAGAATGCATGAAAGAAGTTTTTTCATAGTGTGTATTCCTTTCTTTATTATTGCAGCTTAAATGAATCTTTAAGCGTTACGATCCTGTTGTAAACGTTTTCGTTCTTGCTGTCGCGCGTGAAATAGCCGAGGCGCACGAACTGGAATTTGTCGCCGTTTTTCGCGTCTGCCATAGACGGCTCGAGCCTTATATCCTTTATGAGCTTTTTTGAATCGGGATTCAGATATTTGTCGTATTCGGACGAGTCTATCTCGTTCATGTTCGGATACGTGAACAGCTTGTCGTAAAGCGCCGCGTCGGCTTTCAGGCAGTGTCCGGCAGATAACCAGTGTATCGTGCCTTTGATCTTTCTGCCGTCGGCGGGCATACCGTTTCCGGTTTCAAGATCCGCCTCGCAGTGTACCTCGGTTATATTGCCGTCCTCATCTGTTTTTATATCGGTGCATTTTACGATATACGCGCCCATGAGCCTTACCTCGCCGTCCTTCTTCATACGGAAGAACTTGGGGGGCGGATCGATCGAGACGTCGTCGCGGTCGATGTAAAGCGTCTTTGAAAACGGCACCCTGCGAGTGCCCGCGTTTTCGTCGTTCGGGTTGTTCGGTAGATCGAAGTATTCGACCTTGTCATCGGGATAGTTGTCTATCACGACCTTTACCGGGTCGAGCACGGCGATGCGGCGGAGCGCCGTTTTATTCAGCTCCTCGCGCACGCAGTAGTCGAGAAGACCGATGTCGACAAGGCTGTTCGATTTTGCGACGCCTACGCGGTCGATAAAATCGAGCACCGAGGCGGCGGTGAAGCCGCGGCGGCGAAGACCGCAGAGCGTGGGCATCCTCGGATCGTCCCAGCCGTCGACGAGACCCGTCTCGACGAGATGGCGCAGGAAACGCTTGCTCATAACGGTGTGCGTTACGTTAAGCCGCGCGAATTCTATCTGCCTCGGCTTTGCGTCGAGGTCGACGTGGTCGCGCACCCAGTTGTAAAGCGGTCTGTGATCCTCGTATTCGAGCGAGCAGAGGCTGTGCGTTATGCCCTCTATCATATCCTGTATCGGATGCGCGAAATCGTACATCGGAAAAATGCACCATTTTCTGCCCTGTCTGTGATGGTCGATATAGCGTATGCGGTAAAGCACCGGGTCGCGCATATTGAAGTTGCCGCTTCCGAGGTCGATCTTCGCGCGGAGCGTGTATTTTCCCTCGGGGAATTCCCCGGCTCTCATCCGTCTGAAAAGATCGAGGCTTTCTTCGGCGGGTCTGTCGCGGTACGGGGATCTCGCCGGTGTTGTGAGGTCGCCGCGGTACTCTCTGAACTCATCCGCGGAAAGCTCGCAGACGTAGGCGTCGCCCGACATTATCAGCTTTTCCGCCAGCTGATACGTCGTCTCGAAATAATCGGAGCCGTAGTAAAATCTGTCGCCCCAGTCGAAGCCGAGCCAGTGTATATCCTCTTTTATCGCGTCGACGAATTCCGTATCCTCCTTCGCGGGGCTCGTGTCGTCCATGCGGAGGTTGCATAAACCGCCGTATTTGAGCGCGGTACCGAAGTCTATTACGAGCGCCTTGCAGTGTCCGATATGGAGATATCCGTTCGGCTCCGGCGGAAAGCGCGTGTGTATTTTCAGGTTCGGATCGTTTTTAAGATCCTCGTCGATAAAATCGTGTATGAAGTTAGATGATTCCATATATTGTACCTTTCAAAGCAGTTTGATCTGCCCGGCTATCCTTTCGGTCGTTTTACTCTTGCCCAATATCTTTATGACTTCGTAAAGATCCGGCGAGTTCTGTCTTCCGGTAACGGCGACGCGTATGAACGCGGCGACGTCTCCGACGTGACCCTTGTATTTTTCGGGCTCTTTTTTATAAAGCTTCGTTTCGCGGGCGTAGCCGATCTGCTCCGCTATGTCCTTGCATTTCTCGAACCACGCGGTCTGATCGTCGTTTTCGTCGTACGTTTCAACGAATTTTTCAAGCGCAGACTTTATATCCGCCGCGTCCTTGCCGGCGGGCATTTCATCCTGCCGCGTGAAGTATTTGTCGTAGAAAAAGCTCATATAAGGCTTTACGTCAGCCCACAGCGCGAAATCCTTTCTCGGCTTCGCGCCGCCCCTGCCTATCGAAAGTATGCTTTCGGCGTACGCGCGGTCGGCTCTGAGCGTTTCGTAAAAATCGGGATCTTCGGTTTTTGCAAACTCTGTCACGCCGTCGTAAACCTGCGCCGCCGTCATTTTGCTTATCACGTTCTTCGATACGTCGTTCAGCTTTTCTATATCGAAAAGACAGCCGGACGCGCTCATTTTCTTTATCGAAAACGGGAATTCAAGACGGCTTTTATCGGGATTCTGCATCCTCCACTCCTCGTAGTTGGAGTTTAGCAGCGTCATGACGTATTCGTTCACCGCGTCGACCGAATAGCCCATTCTGCGGTAATCGTCGAGATTGGCGCCCATATCGCGCTTTGACAGCTTCTTTTTGTTGCCGTTTTCGTCAAGACGCATAAGCTGGGCGATGTGCATGTATTTCGGGAGTCTGAAACCGAGATAACGGAAAAGCATAACGTGCTTCGGCAGACTCGGCAGCCATTCCTCGCCGCGTATGACGTGCGTCGTGCGCATAAGGTGATCGTCTATCGCGTGGGCGAAATGATACGTCGGTATGCCGTCGGATTTGAGCAGAACGACGTCCTCGTCGTTTTCGGGTATCTCAAGCGTGCCTTTTACAAGGTCCGTTATCTTTATTTTCTTTTCGGGATCGCCGTCGGCGGCGGCGAAAAGCGCGAATCTGTGACCCGCGGCAAGCTCCGCTTCGACCTGCTCCATAGTGAATTCGCGGCGTTTCAGCATCGCCTCGCGGCGCGCCTGCGCCTCGTTTTCCCAGTCGACGCTTTTTATCTCGGCTTTTTTGTCGAGCGCTTTCAGCTCGTCAAGCTCCTCGTCGGTGGAGAATACCGGGTACGCGCGCCCGTCTCTGACGAGCTGTTTGGCGTAAACGTGGTAAATATCGACTCTCTGACTCTGCGTGTAGGGGCCGTAGTCGCCCTTGTCGCCGTCAGCCGTTACGCCCTCGTCGAAATTGAGCCCGTAATAACCTAAAATTTTCGTAATGAATTCAGCCGCGCCCTCGACCTCGCGCTTTGAATCGGTGTCCTCGATGCGCAGATAAAACACGCCGCCCGACTGGTGCGCCAGCCTCTCGGCTACCGTGGCGGGGAAAAGTCCGCCGAAGTGGAAAAATCCCGTGGGCGACGGCGCGATGCGCGTTACCTTCGCGCCTTCGGGCAGGTTTCTTTCGGGATAACGCTTTTCCATATCCTCGGGCGTCATGCTGACGTCGGGGAAAAGCATATCCGCGAGCTTTGAATAGTCCATGATCGTAAATTTTCCTTTGATTTGAATAAATATAATATCCTTCCTTTATTATACATCATATAAAAGGAAAAATCAAGATGTTTTTTTAACATTAAAAGAGTTTTTTGAAAATCCGCTTTATACGGTGGAAAATACGGCTCGTTATGATAAAAAAAGGGACCGCGGCATAAACGTTTGCCGCGGTCGCTGACATTATTTGATTTTATCGTTTTTGCGGCTTATTTTTCGCCGTTTATTCCGTCGATTATACCGACTATCTCATGGGCGCTTTCCGCAAAGGTCACGGCTCCCGCCTCTTCAAGCGTTTTCCTGCTTCTGTAACCCCACGTTACGGATATCGGGCGAGCGCCGCTGTTTACGGCTACGGCGCGGTCTGTCGCGGAGTCGCCTATCATCACCGTTTCGGCGGGGGTGCAGCCGGTTTTTTCACATATAAGCATAAAGCCGGACGGATCGGGCTTTCTTTTGCAGATATCCGACTCGCCGAGAACGATATCGAACGTATCCGGGAAAAATGTGTTTATTATATGCTTCGTCGCGCTGTCGTACTTGTTGGAAAGCACGGAGAGGTACAGACCTCTTTTTTTCAGCTCCGAAAGCGTTTCGCTTATCCCCGGGTACGGCGTCGTATGGCAGACGAGATGCGAGGCGTAGTATTCCTTGAAAAACGCGACCGCTCTGTCCGCCTCCCTGTCGTCCGTATCCGTTTCATAGCTTTGGCTTATCGCACGTTTTGCAAACATTTTTATGCCGTTTCCGATATACGCGCGCGCCTGTTCGACCGTTATTCCGGGATAACCCGCGCGACTCATCGCGTGATTCATCGCCGCCGTAAGATCGGGTATGGTGTCAAGCAGCGTTCCGTCAAGGTCGAATACGACCGATCTTATCATATTATATTCCTTTTTTTAATATTTCCGCTTCCTTGTCGGTCTCAGCCGATGCGGTCTCGACCTCGGAATCGAGACGGCTCTGCAGTCTGTCGGACATAGCGGAGAACAGGGCGCTTTTTTCATCGACTGCCTTTATCGTTTCCGTCAGAAGCTTTCTCATATCCTCGAGCCCGGAGCTGATCTCGTTCTTGTAGTTTTCCTCTGCCGTGCGCGTGTTGCTCCTCAGCTCGGCGGATATACGCGCCATCCTCGCGGTGAAATTGCTTCTGAACTCGTTCGCGTCAGCCAAAGCCTGCTCTTTTATCTTTTCAGCCTCCGCTCTGGCATCGGAAAGTATACCGTCGGCGCTTTTGTTTGCGGTTATGATTATATCGCCCAGCTGTGCCGACATATCGTCGTATAACACCGCCTTGCGCTCGCTTTCCTTGCCTTTTGCCGCCGCCTCTGTTTTCAGTCTCTCTATCTCGGCTTCCTTTTCGGCTATCCTGCTTTCCGCCTCGCTCAGCTTTGCCGAAAGCTCCGCGGGATCGGAGGAGCCGCTTTTCTTCTCGAATTCGGCGGCTTTCTGCTTATAGCCGTCAAGCTCCGCCTGCAAAGCCGCTATCTCCTCGTCTTTTTTCTTCAATTCGTTTATTTCCGAGCGGAGAGAGGCTATTTCGGCGTCCTTGCCGGAAAGCGCCGCGTTCATTTTTTCCGTAAGCTCGCGGAAATCCGCGTTCTGCTTGTCGACGTACGCCATAACGTCGGCTTTGTTGAAGCCGCTTACCGACGTGCGGAACATAATATTTTTATCAGCCATGTCGTTTTACCGTTCCTTTTCATTGATATCGTGTCAAAATATGAACAGAATTTCTATTTTTATATCAGTATATCACATTTTACGACGATTTTCAAGGGCAAGTCGTAAATAAATTTAAAAAAAGAATATGTGATTTTCATATTTGTAAGATATAATTAGACTGAAGATTTTTACATAGAAAGGTATGATCACAATGTTTAAAAGCCAAGGATTGAAGATAACGGCATCGATCTTGTCGGTACTTGTTCTGTTATCCTGCCTTGCTGTCGCACCGTCCGCCGTCACGGATCAGAACATGGCGCAGATCAGCGTGACGTCGTCGAATAAAAACCCGACGATAGGCGAGCTGATAACGGTCAAAGTCAGCATAGACAATTACAGGACGATGTCGCCGCGTATCTCGGCTATGTTTCTTTCCGTCTCTTTTGATACGTCTTGTTTTGAATACGTAGGCGGGTCGGAGAGCGTTCTGCTCAAAACGAATACAGGAGACCTTACGAGCGCGGCATTCGACGGTATAGAAAAGGTAAGCTTCGCTTACACGTATTCAAATACCAAAAAATCGCTTCTGCCCTCAACGGCAAACGAGATATACAGTTTCAAGCTGAAGGTAAAGAACACGGTCACGGAGAAAACGGCCGCGGAATTCACCGTAAGCGATCTTACGCTGTATAACGGCAAGGACGAAAGCAAATATTCGCTTATAGAGTGCAAGGAGCCTAAGACGGACAGCGTGACGGTATGGCCGTCCCGCCCCGGCATAATGCTCAACGGCTCGGACAGAAACGCGGGAACGTATAAAGAGGACGTTGAGATAACGTTCGACGCGGCAAACGGCAGCCTCGTTTACGAGGGACGTCAGCCCGTGTCCGTAACGAGCCCGTACCGCTGCGACAAAAACGGCAGATACACGATAACCGTAACGTCAAACGGAGAACAGATTTCCCAGACGTTCACGATAGACAAATCCATATCGCACCTCTCCGTGAAGCCCGGCACGTACAATACGGAATACCCCGTCGGCATAACGCCGGACTACTCCGCGTGGATACTGCTCGTAACGTATACGGACGGAACTTACAGCGAGCTTCCGATGGACGATAAGGATATCGAGATAACCGGCTTCAACGCCGGAGCGATAGGAGATCAGAGGCTTCTTATAAAATATAAGGATAAGACGACCTCCGTCAATATCAGAGTAAGCGCCAAAAACGTCGTTTCGTTCACAATAAAATCCCCGGTTTCCAAAACCGAGTATCTTATAGGCGACGATATCGACACGACAGGCGGCGTTCTGCTCGTCGTTTATGACGACGGCACGGACGAGGAGATACCGATAACGAAAAACATGCTCTCCGGCTACGACAGCACGTACGTCGGCGATCAGGACGTTACGGTCACGTACGCCACGGTTTCCTCGTCGTTCAGAGTAACGTATTACCCGAAGCAGGCGGTGGACGAGCTTATAATGGCGATAGACGCGCTCGATCTCAACACCATATCGCTCGATTCGAGGGAAACGATAGAATCTCTTATAATCAAATACAACAGCCTGACAACGCTTCAGAAAAACGCGGTCACCAACTTCAAGAAGCTTGAGGACGCGCGCGACATTTACCACAGCTTAATAAACCCGGTAACGACCGATCAGGGGTCCGGCTCGCCGGAAACCACGGATAAGTCCGGCGGCGAAACGACGTCGGACAACAACACCAAAAAGTCGAACGGCAATATAATCTGGTACATCGTTGCCGGCGTCATAATCCTCGCGGTGCTCGGAGGCGTGGGATATTTCATATTCATCTACTTCAAGCGCAAAAAGGAAATAGACGAGGACGACGAATACTACGACGGAGGATATAATAAACCTCGACGAGGACGGAGAGACCGGCGAAGCGGACGACGATGAAGAAACGGAAGAAGACGGGGAGCCTGACGGCGAAGATATCGCTGAGGAGGAAAAAGAAGATGAGTAAAAGCAGATCAAACGTATTGCATATACTTCTCACGGCGACCGCCGTACTGCTCGCTTTCGTACTTACCGCCGCGATCCTTGTTCCCGGCGTGTACGTAAGAGCCGAGGAAAGCACGGGCGGCGATACGGAAGAAGTCGGGGACGAGGTAACGGTCGTTTCCATAAGCGTATCCGAAACGGAGATAACTCTGAAAGAGGGCGAAACGTACGCGATGAAGGTGACCGCCAAAATGTCCGACGACTCGACGAAGGACGCCGAGGGACTTACGTTCACAAGCGATAACGCGGACGCGGCCACAGTCAACGAAAACGGCGTCATTACCGCCGTTGCCGAGGGCGAAGCGGTCATAACCGCAAAGGGAGAAACGGAAGATATCAAATGCACGATTAAAGTCACGGTCACGAAAGGCGCCGCGCCGACCGTCGTTTCGATCAAAGCCGACGTTGAGGAGCTTACGCTCGCGGCGGGCGAAACGCATTCGCTCATAATCACGGCGACGATGTCCGACAACACGACCGCGATGATCACGGGTCTTACGTTCACAAGCGATAACGCGGACGCGGTCACAGTCGACGAAAACGGCGTTATAACCGCCGTCGCCCCCGGCGAGGCCGTTATAACCGTCGCAAGCGGGACGGATGATATAAGCTGCACCTGCAGGGTCACGGTGTCCGCACCCGAGACGCACGTCGTTTCGATAAGCGTTTCCGAGGAACAGATAAGGATCGGCACAAGCGATAAATACACTCTCAAAGTGACGGCAGAAATGTCCGACGGCACGACGAAGGACGCCGAGGGACTTACGTTCACAAGCTCCGACGACGAGGTAGCGTCAGTCGACGAGAGCGGCGTTATTACCGCTCATAAATCCGGTAAAGCCGAAATAACTATAAAGGGCGAAAGCGATGAGATAAGCTGCGTCTGCAAGGTAACGGTATCGGATTCAAACATCAGGTTTGAAACGCTTCCGTCAACCGGCGAAAGAGTAGCCACCGGCTTCAACCCCGGCGTAACCGTCGCAAAAACCATAAGCGACCTCGCGGCGGCTGAAAATATCGCGCCCGAAAGTATAACCGTGCTGAACGCCGAAGGCGCAGTCGCCGCCGATTCCATGAGAATGGGCACCGGCATGACGCTGACGGTAGAGGACAGCTCGTATATGGTCGTCGTTCTCGGCGACACCGACGGAAACGGAGTTATAAACAACAAGGACGTAAAAGTGATACTTGACTATCTCACCGGCGCGTCCCACCTGCTCGACAGCCGCGCTAACAACCTCGCGGCGCAGGTCATCAAGGGCAAAAACGACGTGACGATAGAAAACGCGCTGTTCTTGCAAAGACATCTGTACGGACTTGAGAATATAACCCAGTAAAACCATATCGGAAATAAAGCGACCGGCGCGTCCGGCCGCTTTTTTGATGCGGGAAAATAAAGCGGAAGAAGGGGAGAGAAACAAGAAAGAAAAAAGAATAAAGAATAAAAAAAAAAAAAAAAAGAATAAATA
>CACZVC010000093.1 GCA_902784545.1 uncultured Ruminococcus sp.
ATATCGGGGCTTTTTTGACGGTACGGGATCCGGGGCTTTGCAGCGCAAGCTGCGCGCGCGGGGTGCCCCCTCCACCCGCGCGCTTGTTTTATATAGTCTATTGATTTCACTATTCTTAACCGCAGTTTCTCCTCACGCCCCACAGGGCATATCGCGTCAAAGACATATCGCGCCTGAAAGGCATATCGCGTCCGGAGGACATATCGCTTGTTCAGACGATATGCCGCGCTTTGCGCGGTGCGATATATTTGCTTACGCAAATGCGATATAGCCGGCTTTCGCCGTCTGCGATATGCGCTTCGCGTGTGAATTATTCGAGCAATGAGTTATTTGCAAATAAAACGGCTCCCGATACCGGGAACCGTTTATGGCTTACACGCCGTATTTGAGTTCTATGTCCAGACCGGATACGAACCGGAAAAGGTTTACCACGTCTTTGTTGTTGACGGCGCCGTCGCCGTTGCAGTCGGCGGCTTTCATATCGGCTGACGATTCCGCGCCGCCGCTCGCCAGCTTGAACAGTATAGCCACGTCCTTGTTGTTTACGGCTCCGTCGCGGTTGACGTCGCCGGCGATGCCTTCGGGCTTTGCTATGAGATTGCCGACAGCCGTCCTGACTGCGGCGAATGCCTCGGTATCCGTCGAATAATCGCCGAGCGCCGTCGTCATCTGCTTTATCAGAAGATCTGACGTACCCTCGCCGTATCTCTGATCGAGCAGGGTAAAGTAATCGTAATCCTCAACGCCGTCGCGTATGGATTCAAGCCGCAGGGAACCGATAGGTCCGGGATATCCGTCGCTGCCGTATTTGTCGATATACTCCTTAAGTGCGCCGCCCGGATATATCAGCACGCCGTTGCCGTATGTGTTGACTACCGTGCCCGCGGCGGAATACTCGTATTTTTTCGTCCACTGCTTGGCGTTCTCCCAGTCGTTGCACATATAATAAAGCACGCCGTCAACGTTGTACAGCTTAGTCTGCCAGAACAAAAGCCTGTGCTTTATTGATTCGTCGTTTATCGAAAACGTTATCTCGGGATTGTGAGGGAAGCGCGTAACGTACCACCATACCTCGTCGCCGCCCGCCTGCTCGGCTGCCATTCTGTCTGCGAACACGCCGAATTTATCCTCGTAAGTCTGTTTGTAGAAATCGTTATACAGCGCGGGATATGCCGCCTTGTCCGCCGCGGTGTTGAAGAAATAAGTCTTCGGACACCAGACGTTCACGTCGTTTTCAAGATATTTGAAAAAGTCCGTGTTCGTATTTATAAGCGTGTTGTAATGTACCGGTATTATCAGCTTGTGAGCGCCGAAATACTGCGTGAACTGTGCGTTCCACGTTTTTATATTTGCAAGCGCCGTAACAGATAACGGCTCGTCGCCCTTGTCCGGGTAGAAATACGCCTTGTCGAGCCATTCCTGCTTTTTGGAAACGCGGTTGTACGCGGCTTCAAGATAAGCGTCGAGATACTTGCCGTTTGAAAGCGATTCCGGATGATGCTTCCAGAACAGCGTGAACGCCGTACAGCGCGGATCGTCCATATACTGCTCGACTCTGTCGTCCCAGAACTGTCCGCGCTTTGCGTAGGGCAGGGTATAGCAGTTTACCTTGTTTTCAAGCAGGTATTCGTAGTATTTTGCGTAAAGATCGTCCTCTAACCCGTCCGTCGTCGTGTTTTCTCTGTTCGCGCCGACTATCACCGACCATTCGTTAAGGTCGGATAAGGTCTTGCAGTACGAAGCGTCGGGCAGAGCGAAATCCCATACGTAGGCGTAAACGTCCGCCTGCTTTACGGTCTTTCCTTCGGAATCCTTTAGCTTGACCGTCGCCTTGTACTGACCGGCGGGCGTGTCCGCTTCAGATCTGACTTTTATTATGAACATACGGCTTTTGCCGGCGGGCAGCTCGAATTCGTGCTCGAGTACGGGTATCGGGTCGGCGACGGTCTTGCCGTCCACGCCGTCGAAATACCAGCCGTAGCAAACCTCTTTATCGAGCTTTATACCTTCTTCGTTTTTGAATTTGGATACGGAAAGCGTCATATCGCTCACATCCCTGTCGGCGGCGATAAGCAGGTGACAGCCCTCCGTCTCGTTTTTGGCGAGGCGTATCTGATAAGTGTTTCTGCCGTTGGGCGTTATCTCCTCAGCCGGGGTGTTGTAATAGCTGTGGTCGAACCACATTTTTATCCCCGCGTCCTCGAACTCGGCGGTCACGGGGTCGTTGCTCACCTCCGGCGCGGGGTCGAAGACCTTCAAAAGCTCCTCCGCGCGCGCCTGCTCCTCCGCGGTCAGCGCGTGCAGCGCTCTGTAAGCCTCCGGCGCGGACGACGCGGTCCCGGCGGCAAAAGAAAATACGGTCAACAGCGGCAAAAGCAAAAGCGCCGCCGTCAGGCACGATACGAATTTTTTCATAAAAGGCGTCCTTTCGTTATTCTTGATTTTCATTATATCAAAAATAAACCTCTTTGTCAACATAAAAGGCGCAAAAATTGACGTTTACCCGACGTCAATTTTTTGAAATTGATTTGTTTACACTTTACCTATATAATTAAATCAAAATATTGTAACGTGTGATGAAAATCATATTCAAGGTCGGATATATGAAGAAAATCGTTTCCCTCTGGAAAGAACTCGGAAGGACAATTTATACAGGCAGGCGCCTCACGCTCAATCTGACGGCGCTCACGCTCGTCAGTCTGGTATGCGTGATGCTCGGCGTCGTTCTTATAGTTATCGACATAATAACGAAAAGCTATCCGATGCTGATACCTGCGTTTTTGACGTTTGCCGGCGGCGCCTCGTGCGGCATTATCGCCGGAGTTTTCAAAAAGCGGGAGATCGCCATTATCATACCCACCGTTTTCTGCGCGGTAATGTTTACGATATACGCGCTTACCGGCGCGGGCGGCGGTACGGCGATAATGTGGTCGCTGCTTCTGCCCATGGGTATGTCGTATTTCGTAAGCGTCAGATCCGGAATAATACTTTCGATCTACTATTCGCTGCTTTACTGCGTTATGTTTTACACGCCGCTTAAACAGTTTGTAAGCGGGTATTATTCGGAAGTGTTTATGACGCGCTTTCCCCTGGTGTTCATCGGCGTCGCGCTTTTTACCGCGATAGGGATGATACAGTACCACCGCGCGGCGCTTTTTGAGATAGAGCATACGAACAAGCTGAACGATGAGGTCGAAAAGCAGACGAGGGCGGCGACGGAAAGAGCACTGAAGCTCGAGCATATGACCGAAGAGGTGGTGCTGACGCTCGCCGGAGTCATCGACGCAAAGGATAAGTACACGAACGGCCATTCCTTCCGCGTGTCCGCTTACTCCGTCGCGCTTGCCGAAAAGCTCGGCTGGAGCGAGGATGAGGTAAAGGCGCTCCATTATGAAGCGCTTCTGCACGATATCGGCAAAATAGGCGTGCCGGACAGTATTCTGAACAAGCCGGGCAGACTGACTGACGACGAGTTCAACGTTATAAAATCTCACGCCACGGTCGGAGGCGATATATTAGCGGAATCCGGCGAGCTGAAGGGCGCGTCCGACACCGCGCGCCATCACCACGAAAAATACGGCGGCAGAGGCTACCCGGACGGATTGTCGGGTGAAAGCATACCGCTGCATGCCCGCGTCGTCAGCATAGCGGACGCGTACGACGCGATGCATTCCGACCGTATCTACCGCAAGGGCTTGCCGAAGGACGTCATCAGAAAAGAGCTGACGGACGGACGCGGCACACAGTTCGACCCCGACCTGCTCGACGCTTTCCTCGTTCTGTTCGACAGCGGAGAGCTTGACAGGATCGAGCATATGAATCAATAAAGGAATAATGAAAACCGGCGCGGGATACGATCCCGCGCCGGTTTGTTTTATTCGGAATTGTTATCTCATCTTGGCGACGACTATTTTCATAGTCGCTTCAAATCCCATGTATTTCGCCGTGATCGTCGTTTCGCCGACCGCGACGGGGGTGATCAGACCGTTATTGTCTATCGTGATTATACTCTCGTCATATCCCGAGTATTCGCATTTCTGATCCCATTTGCGGATGTGATCGGGCTGATCCTTCGTATTCGCGGCGGTGTAGCTCGACGATCCGCGCCAGAGCATCAGATAATCGTTCGTCGCGCTCCTCGCTATGAAGGCAGGCTGTTTCTTTTCGTTCCTGTAATAGAACGTCACGGTATCGACTTCCGGATAAAATTCAACGGGCTTTGAAAGATCGAGGAAGTCAGGCGTTACCGCCAGCTCGCACATCAGATCTCTGTACTTGATATAGATCCTCACGACCTCTTCGCAGAGCAGCTTTACCGTGCGGTCGGTCTTGTTTATCTCGACCTTTTCGGGATCATAGATATATTCGATCTCCTCAAGCACGCTCTTTGAAGCCTTCGATTCCTTGCCGCTCTTGTTCATCACGAAGATCTCAAAGCCGTATTCCTTCGATTGGCTCTTTACGTGTATCGTTCTTCCCACTCCGCCCTTCAGCGTGGCGCGTATCTGCGCCGCGGCGGGCGAGTTTTTCGTGTCGAGCAGTCCCTTTATGCTTTCGTCCCGGGTTACGACCTTATCCGTGTCGTTATAAAGCTCGGAGCCTATGAATACTATCGGGTGCAGCCTCGTTTTCCAGTTTGCCCAGCTGTAGCCCGCGGGCTCGAACGCGTAGCCGACGAAATGCTGCGTGTTGAATATGTCGATATGTCCCGCCGGGTCGCCGGTTATGCCCATATTATGTATCTTGCTTTCAATAAACGAGCCCTTCGTGCGGTGCCTGAGGCTTACCTCGTGTCTGAAAAGTATGCCGTCGTAAGACGTCATAACGTTGATGTAGCAGTTGTCAGAGAAGCGCGAGGCGGTGGCGACGGATACAAAGCAGTTGTACGCGTCGACGTATTTGACGTCGCAGCTGTCCTCGGAGGCGTTGTGCTTGTAGGTCGTGCCGCGGAACACCATCGTCGCCGGCCAGTTCTCGCTTTTCGCGTCGGCGGTGAAAACTCTCGTATAATCGCCGGTATTGTCGTTCCACGAGGCGTAGATATAAAGCGTGTCGCCTACCGCGACCATAGAGCCCTCGCCGCAGCCCCAGTTGGATTTTACGCCGTCGTACGTGACTATCGGCTTCGGGTTGCCGTTGCCCCAGCCGTCGCCGCACCATTTTTCAACGAACGCGCCGTTCGGCGTTTTGCTTCTCGCCACAAACAGGTTGTTGTCGACGCCGTCGTGCCACAGTATCGTGGTGTACGTCGCGTAATAATAATCGCCTATCTTCACAAGGCCCGGGTCGCACGACCAGTTCCAGTCCTCGGCGGCTGAGGTGGGTCTTACGGAGCCGGTGTCGACGGTCCACGTAAAGCCGCCGTCGTACGATCTTCTGTATTTGCCCCAGTCTACTTCGCCGCTGACGCCGGAGTTGGAGGCGAGCCAGCAGTCGATCGTTCCGTCATCGTTTATTATCATGCTCGGTCCGTATCTGTAACCGTCGCCGGGGAAGATATCCCAGCCGGCGTTTGCGATTTTGAACAGAGGCTCCGCCTCGTCCGGCTTGTTGTCTATGTACGCGGTCTTGAGGTTGTAGTTTTCGCCGCGCGATACCGTGTAAAGCGTGCCGTCCTTTTCTATGCACAAAACGAGCTTCATACGCATGGCGTTCGATACGAGCTGAGCGTATTCGGCGTACGTGAGCGTATCGGAGTTTTTCTTTGACAGATCCATGCAGTTGCTGAGCCCCGTTTCGGCGGCTAATTTTGCAACGCCGTATTTATCGGCGTATTCCCTGTAACCTAACGCGTATAAAAGTCCGCGCAGTACCTCGCCGTACGTTACCGGCTCCTCGGGCTTGAATTCATTGCCCGCGGGCTTCAGCATATAGCCCTGGTTTACCGCTATTTCCGCGCGGCGCATCATGGTAGAGTAATTTTCAAGATCGCCGTAAACGTTCTGACAGATATAAACCGCCTGCTGCTGTGAAAAGCCCGAGTAAACGATTATATCGTAAGCGAACGAATCGCGCGTGAGCGTCATACCCGGCTCCGCGTCGGGATTTTTGAAATATTCCCCGTCTTTTAACCGCGTGAATATCGCCGCGCCGTCTCCGTCGTCCGGCAGAGGCTCTTTCCATTCGTTTTTACCGGTCAGCTCCTCGTCGGGTATAACATAGCCCGGATCCTTAGGCGACGGCTTGTCCTCTTCCGTCGTTTCGGCTGACGTTTCTATCGGTTCGGTCGTTATCTCGCCGACGGTCGTTTCCTCTCCCGTCGTGACTTCCGCGGCGGTCGTTTCGGCTCCGGCGGTGGTTTCGGGCGTTCCGGCACATCCGGCAAACGCCGCGCCGAGCATCACCGCGCATAAAAGCGCGCATAATAAACGCTTTGTATACATACAATACCTCGCTTTGGTTTTTTCTTTATTATATAATAAAAATCTCTTTCCGTCAATAGTAAGTTGTAAAAAATTGTGATGAATAAGAAAAACGCGGAAATTTTAAAAATCACATAAAAATACGCAAAAACTTACAATAATTTGCAAGTTTGCTATTGCAAAATTGCAAAAAGTGTGATATAATACGGGAAATGATGAAAAATAAGCCTTTCAGGGAGATATATGATGGAACAGAACAGAGAATCAAGAGTCGGGGAAATATCGCTTCATTATTCCGAATCTACCAATTTGCTCGAACAGTCGGGATATAAATATCAGCTGCAGGAAAGGAGCACGCCGAACCTGTACCGTTATCTTTTCGATTACGATTCGGTGCCGAAGGTCTCTTTCAACCACCGCCACGTACCTATAAACATGCCGGACGAGATATGGATAACGGATACCACCTTCCGCGACGGTCAGCAGTCGACCTCTCCGTTTTCGGTACAGCAGATAGTCGATATATTCACCATGCTTCACAAGCTGGGCGGGGAAAAGGGTATAATAAAACAGTCGGAATTCTTCGTCTATTCGGAAAAGGACAGAGAAGCCGTCCGCGAGTGTATGGCGCTCGGGTACGAATTTCCCGAGGTGACGAGCTGGATACGCGCGAACAAAAACGATCTTGCGCTCGTCAAGGACCTCGGAATAAAGGAAACGGGCATTCTCGTTTCCTGCTCGGATTATCATATCTACAAAAAAATGGGACTGACGCGCAAATCCGCGCTCGAAAAATATCTGGCGTCCGTCGAGGAGGTCATAAGCTTCGGTATAAAGCCGCGCTGTCACCTTGAGGATATAACGCGCGCGGATTTCTACGGCTTTGTCGTGCCCTTCGTCGAGGCTTTGATGAAGCTCGGACAGAAATACAAGGTGCCGATAAAAATAAGAGCCTGCGATACTATGGGCTACGGCGTAAGCTACCCCGGCGTCGCCCTGCCGAGAAGCGTTCCGGGCATAATCTACGGTCTTATGCATTATTCCGGCGTTCCGTCGGAGCTGCTCGAATGGCACGGACACAACGATTTTTACAAGGTCGTGACGAACGCCGCCACCGCGTGGCTTTACGGCTGTTCGTCCGTGAACTGCGCCCTGCTCGGCATCGGCGAGCGCACCGGCAACTGCCCGCTTGAGGCGATGGCGATAGAATACGCGTCGCTCCGCGGAACGGACGACGGCATGGATCTTTCCGTAATAACGGACATAGCGAGATATTTCGAGCATAACATAGGCTACGAGATACCGGAGCGCACGCCGTTCGTCGGCAGAAGCTTCAATACCACGCGCGCCGGCATACACGCGGACGGGCTTCTTAAAGATGAGGAAATATATAATATATTCAATACCGAAAAAATACTCAAAAGGCCGGTCATGGTCGCGGTTGATTCGCACAGCGGCGCGGCGGGCATAGCACACTGGCTGAACGGCTTCTATTCGCTTGAGGGCGACGAGCGCATCGACAAGCACCACCCGATAATAACCGCGATAAAAGAGCAGGTGGATAAGCTTTACGAGGACGGACGCACTACCGCGATGGGCGATATGGAGCTTGAGGAGATATTCAAGCACGCCGATCTGGAGCTTTACAAAAAGATATCCTCGATACACGTCAAGATCAACAAAATTTAATTAACGGGGACAACATTGTAAAATCATCAGGCAATATTGTAAACAAACGGAGCAGAATATTGACTTTCTTTGCGATTATGGTAAAATGAAAAACGGATTTGGCGGAGTATATCCGCGTTTCCTATTACAAAGAGAGGAATATTCATAATGAAAAAAATCACAGCGTTAACGCTCGTACTGCTTTTTGCGGTATCGTTCGTATTTACGGCATGCACCGGCACCCCGGCGGAAAGCGGAACCGAAGCGCAGACGACGGCGGAGGGTACCGCGCCCGGTACCGACGCGGAGACCACGGCTCAGCAGGCGGAGATAACCGTACCCGACGCAACGCTCAACTACGTCGCCGCGGACATATACGCGGACAAGGCGACGGCTGAGGCGAACGGCCTTAAAGAGGCGGACAATTCCAATATTTCCGGCTGGTTCAAGGACAGCGTCGAATTCGACGAAAACTGGGTCATAAAGATCCCGGACGAATTCAACACGCTTGAAAACTACGTTCTCCGTATCGCTCAGGGTCAGTACATCGAGGAAGTGACCGTGCTTAAAGTAAAAGCCGGTGAAAACGTCGACGCGGTCAAGGCTCTCGCCGAATACCGTATGAACAAGCAGAAGAACAAGAGCGACTTCAAGCTTTACGACGATGAACAGGGAACGAACGCCAAAATGATCGACACCGGCAAGGTCGTCGTCGCCGGCAATTTCGTTATCTACGCCGTGACCGAAAACACGGACGTAAGCATAGCCCGCGCACAGAAGTACGCGCAGGATCATCCGGACTGCACCTCGTTCGAGCTTTTCAAAGCCATAGTGCCGGAGCTGTATAAATAAGATAAAATAAAAAAAAGCAGACTGAGAACAAAATCAGTCTGCTTTTTCGTGTTCAACCGGTATAATGAAGACGTTCGCTTCGCTCACTAATGAAGACGGGCTATGCCCTAA
>CACZVC010000094.1 GCA_902784545.1 uncultured Ruminococcus sp.
TTAAATGAATTGGCTTCGCCATGAATCGACGCAAAGCGTCATGAATTGACGGTCGTACCGTCATGAATTGATTTGCATTAAAGACGCAAATCATTAAGGTTGCCGCAAATGCGACAGCCCCTTTTGATTTTCAAATATTGTTTCCCCGCGGCAGCCGCCGCGGGGAAAACTGTTTTTCATCCGATCATTTACTGGATTTTCGCTATCGCCTTTTCGTTTATCGTTACGGCGTAGGTTTCCTTGAAGGAGTTGACGGCGGATTCGAGATCCTTCGATCTCATCGAGCTGTCTGCGCTGGCGAGCCACGCGATCCTGCCGGCTTCCTCGTAGAAGTATATGCTTAATCCTTCGTCCTCAAATTCAAAGTATTTGACGTCGCCCGCCTTGCGGTCGGAGGCGAAGAGCCATTCGTCGACGGGGATAAGCTCCTCGTGCGTGTTGCCGCTCTTTATCGTCTCCTTGACGAGACCCGTCTTGGAAACGGTTATCTTGTCAGTCGTGTACTTTTCGGCAAGAGCGTCGAACGCGTCGCCGGATTTATCGGAGCCTTCGTTGAAGTCCTTTACTATCTTGTCGGCGTATTCCTTCATCGCCTCGGGATTCGTGAAATCGGAAAGCTTTATATCGAGCTCGCGCATGGTAACTGTGTTGTATTCGTCTCTGTAAGCGCTCTTTACTATCTGATATACCGTCGCAGATTCGTCGCCGCTTATAAGCTTCGTCGCGCCGTTCGCCGCGGGCGTGTCCGCGAAGATCCATTCGTCAGCCTCGGACTTCGTACCCGTGCTGCTCGTCTTGTGCTCTGTCGTAAGGACGGATTTCTTTACCGATTCCTCGGTTATTTCATCAAGCGCCTTTATTGCTTTTTCAAGAGCCTCTTCCTCGGGAGATTTAGTTTCAGCCGCGGTCGTGTCGCCGCTTTCGGCAGAAGTTTCGTTCTTCTTAGCCTCGTCGTAAGCCTTCTGCGCGGCTTCCTTCTCGGCTGTCGCAAGCTCTTTCTTGTATTCCATTACGACCTTTACGAAGTCCTCGCCGCCCTCGATCTTTTTCAGAAGCTCGTCAGCCTTGTTTTTCGCGGCTGATATGGCGGCTGTCTTTTCTTCCTCTGTCGCGCCGCTTTCGTAATCGGCCTTTACCTCGAAGGAGTAATAATCGGCTTTCAGGAAATCGAGCTTGTTGTCCTCATAGTATTTGTTGTACTGCTCGTCCGTGTAGGTGTAGCCGTCGTTCAGCTTCGTGGCGTAGTTGGAGGCGAGTATCTGCATTTCAAGCATACCCTTTATATCGCCCTTCGTTATGCCCTTGCTGCCGTACATTGCGGCGACCGCCGAGGAGAACGAGTAGTTGTTGGCTTTTGCAAAATCCTTTAACGACTGTATGTTTTCGTCGATCCTCGCCCTGTCGTCCGCGGTCAGCTCGAAGCCTTCGGCTTTAGCCGCCTCGCAGAGAGCCAGAGTCTGCTCGAGCGTCGTCGTCGCTTCGTTCACGCAGGCGTCGCGCCACGACATCGTGTCGCTGCCGTAATATTTCTGCTGTGAAAGCGGCAGAGATCTGTCAAGACCGAAGCTTGACATATACTGACTGTAATTTTCATACAACGACTGATAATAGGTGTTGTACGTGAGGTACGTCATATATGTGAACTGCGCGTTGTTTACGGAAAAATGTTCAGTCTTCATAGCCGTCTGCGTGTGCAGGGAGATGTAATCCATAAGTCCCGTCGGCTGAAGTATGGCTACTCCGAGACCGAACAGAAGCACGACGCCGATCACTATCGCCAGTATCTTATACCAGACGTCGGTTTTGTTCTTTACGTTTTTTACGTTCTTTTTAGTGTTGCCCATTTTGTTTACCGGACCTTCCTTATTTTTATAATATTGCTTTTGACATTATATCATATCAGATAAATATTCAAAGGAACAAGTTTTTAACGAGTTGTTAATTTATAATATCATTTATACATTTTTATAAGACCTGACAGTCCCTCGCGCATCCCCTCGACGAGATGAGCCGCCATATCAGCCGTGTTTTCGCGGAAAATGCTTATGCGCACCGTGCAGTCGGCTTCCTTTTCAGTCAGACCGAACGACGTCATAGCGGACGATACGCCCCTGTGATGCGACGAGCACGCCGAGCCGCTTGATATGAATATGCCCTTCGACGATAAAAAGTGGAGCATTACCTCGCTTTTTATCCCGGGCAGCGTTGCGCAGATTATATGCGGTATATACGCGTAAGGCTCGTTTATACGGACGCCCGCCGCGGAAAGCTCGCGTTTGATGTAAGACGACAGCTCCCGTGCGTTTTTTATATCGGTATCGAAGTTTTCCTTCCCGTATTCCGCCGCCGCGGCGAACGCGGCTATGCCCGCGGTGTTTTCCGTGCCGGAGCGCAGACCGCCCTCCTGACCGCCGCCGTACATAAGAGGCGATAAGGAGCGCGAGCGTATCACGCCGTCCTTTACGAATAACGCGCCTACGCCCTTGGGACCGCCTATCTTATGCGCCGAAACCGTCATAAGATCGACGCCGGTCTTCGACACGTTAACGTCCGTTTTCATAAACGCCTGCGTCGCGTCGGTGTGGAACAGCACGGACGGATTTTTTCTTTTAGCGGCGGCGCAAAGCTCTTTTATATCGTATAACGCCCCCGTTTCGTTGTTTACCGTCATGACGCTTATAAGAAAAGTGTTTTCGTCTGTCAGACCGTACAGCTCCTCCGGATCGACTCTTCCGCCCTTTGTTCCGACGCGCCGCACCGCGAATCCTCGAGCGGCGAGCGCCTCCGCGTTTTTATACACGGACGGATGCTCGGAGTCCGATATTATTATGTTTTTTCCGGCGTTCGATCTTTTTGCGTAAGCCGTGCCGAATATCGCCGTCGCGTTTGATTCCGTGCCGCAGCCGGTGAAGATAAGATCGCCTTTTCCCGCGCCGCCGATGATCGACAGAAGTTTTTTGCGCGAGGCTGAAACGAGCTTTTCCGCCTCGAGCCCCGCGGAGTGCAGGGAGGACGGATTTGCGAAAACAAGAGCCGCTTCGGTAAAAGCGTTTGCGGCAGCACCGCATAAGCGCGTTGTCGCCGCATTGTCAAAATATGATGTCATTATGATAATACTCCGGTCTGAAATACGAATTCCGAGATTATCTTATCAAACGACGGCAGGTTCCCGTCGAATTTATCCGCTTCCGCGGTGTATGTGAGGATATACGCGAACATCCTTTCCCTGACGCATATCACCATATCGAAGCAGTAATCCTTGCCGGACATCGAAGCCGTGTATCTGCATCTCACCGCGGGCGAGCCGTTCAGCACCGTCGCCGATGGACCGGATAAAAGTCTGTAACCCGGCAGGTGAGCTTCAAGCTCCGTCGTGTAGCCGGTCCAGTAGTTTTCCGCGTATACGACCGCGTCCGGCTTGTTCTCGTCCTTGTCGGCGGGAACGGTGAAGACCGCTTCGTTCTTTATCGCGTACCGCGCGCAGGTGACGTTCGATCTGTCGGCTATCGAAACGTAGGCGCTCGTCACGCCGTCCTGATCGGCTACCGTCCAGCTGTCCGGCACGTACATATAGTAATCCGCCGCCTCGACCGACGCCAGCTTCATCCCTGACGGCGTATCGGTCTGCGTTCTTGCGCAGGAGCATAAAAGCAGGGTGATTATTATAAGCGATATTGAAATGATCCTTTTTTTCATATGGTCCTCCGTGTCATCCGAGGCTGCTTCCGATAAATTCGCATCTCGCTTTTATAAAGCCGTACAGCGTGTCGCCGTCGGTATATTCCGCCTGATACGTTTCGTCGTCGTAAAAGCGCTTTTCGTCCGCGCTGACGGCTTCGTCGATCTCCGCCTTGAGCGACGCGAGCTTCGGAAGCATTTTCGCAAGCTCGTCGTTATACTGCTTTACGTAAGAAAGATATTCCGTTTTGTATTCTGTTTTTTCAAGAAGCTTTGAAACGAGAGGTCTGTCCTCCGCGGTAACGCCGAAATAAGGCTCGGAGACCGGCTTTTCTATAAGATCGCCGTCTATCGAATACGAGGTCTTTCTGTATTCGGAATTCACGCCGAACGTCATTTTCAGATCCCACGGTATTATTGACATCGTTCCGTCGTTCTGGCAGTAGAGATAATAGTTTTCGGCTTTGGGGCCGAGATATGATTCCGTTCCGCAGACGACGCACATGAAAGCCGCGTAGCGAAGTACGGAATCGACGTCGAGCATATCCTCGAATTCGCCGGATCCCAGCGCTTCGTAAAGCTTTCTGACGTTTACAAGGTTCTCGTCGTCGCCGTTTTCCAGCGTGAAGGACGAGGTGTCGTCCGATAAGAAGGACGAGCCCTTGTCGGCTTTGTATAAACCGCCCTCGTTTTCGCCGCAGGCGCGTTTCAGAAAGCTGTCGTCAACGCCCTCGACCGCAAGATAAAGTCCGTAGTATTCGTCGTTTAAATAAAGCTTTGCGAACGTCGCAAGCGGCGCCGCGAATCTTGCGTCCGTGGAAAGAAGCGAATACGCAAGATATTCTCTTATATATGACGGATCGTATGAAATGTTGTTCAGATACAATACGTCAAGCCCGTCAAGCGTCTGATCCTTCGTATATTTGTCGAATTTCAGCTTGAAAGAATATCTGCCGTTCCCGACGGAGGTGACGTAGGAAATATTGCCTCGCGGCTTTATCGCCGCGCCGACGGTCTGACCGCCGTTGGCTTTTACCGAGCATTCGCAGTACATTTCCGCGTCCGCGTGGTCTCTTATCGTCGCCATCCCCGCGTCGTCTATCGTTATCCTTATTTCCGCAGTTTTATCGAAAAGTCCGTTGTACGCGCCGTCCTTCAGGCCTATGCCGCCGGGACCGGGCTGCATATCAGACGGGTCTCTCTGCGTATCCGACGGAGCCGTGCCTATGCCTAAATCTACGCCGCAGGAGGCGAGGAACAGAACGGAGGCGGCAAGTATAACGGA
Source organism: uncultured Ruminococcus sp. (assembly GCA_902784545.1). Lineage (GTDB taxonomy): Bacteria > Bacillota > Clostridia > Oscillospirales > CAG-272 > UBA1248. The sequence goes on from CACZVC010000094.1 coordinate 4,964, forward strand.
TATGATCGTTATATGCAGGCTTTTTCTCATTTTTTTACCTTTTCCTCGTCGGGCATAAGATTGAGCGTTACGTTCAGATTGCCGTTTTTGCATCTGATCTTATCCATAAATTCCTTTTTGCTCACGCCCTTTTTGAGCCTTATGACGTAAATCAGCTCAAAAACGGTGCCGAAATCGGTCGTCTGCACGCGGCGCAGCTTCCAGTTCGAGGCGTACTGATTGAGCAGATCGTCGTAAACGCCTTCAAAATTGAGGCTTTCGGGTATGAGTATTTTAAGCAGAAGCGTGTCGCGTCCGAGTCCGCCGAAGCCGGTGAAGCTGACGGCGAGAAGCACGACGCAGAAAATGACCGTGAATATGGCGGCGTATGCGACGTAGCCGATGCCGCAGGCGATGCCGATAGCGAGCGAAAACAGAACGTACGCTATATCGCGCGGCGACGCCGGCTCGGAACGGTATCTGATAAGAGAAAGCGCGCCCGCGAGCGTAAACGCCCTTGCGAGGTTGTTCTGTATAAGCATAACGATGAGCGCGATTATCGGAGGTACGATAAGGAGCGTGACCGAAAGAGAAGTGCTTCCGCCGACGCGTTTCTGCGTGAACGTGTATAAAAGCGCCGCGATGAAACCGAGCAGAAGCGCGCTGCCCACCATTATCAGCGCCGCCGGAACGGTCAGCCTTTCGCCGCCTATCTGCGACGTGAAAATGCTTTCAAGCGTTGTGTTAGACGCTGCGGAGAGTAAAGTCATAATAAACCTGCTTTCTTTTTTGTTCTGAATTCATAACCGTATTTTGAAAAGCTTGTTATGAAAATGTTTTCTTCGGAAAGTACCTGTGCGAGCCAGAGAGGTATACTGGACGGCGTTTTGATCTCGAGCAGCAGTTCGTCCCTGCCGAGAAGAGGCTCGCCCCCCGTGAATTTGCCCGGATCCGTCACCTCGCGGCTGCTCATAATGTTTTCGTCAAATGTCAGCCGTACGCGCGGATCCTCGCGCCAGAAGTACGCGCGGCGGTCGTAGGAGATTATCACCTTCGGCTCGCACGGCATACGCTTGCGCAGCTCGTCGATCTCGTCCATCACCTGACGGTAGATGTAAATGTCGGTATCCGGACGCTTGCCGGTCCTTATGTATTCCATCGCGTCCTTGTAGGTCATACCGGCGCGGCGTTTTATGACCGTGCCGTAAAGCTTGCTTTTTATCTCGAAATAGACGATGGTATCGTCGCTTGCGGGCGGTCCGTAGCAGCGCAGACGGAGCTTTTCCTTATACCGCGGCTTCATAATGGAATTGATTATAACGCTGCTTTCCTCATCGTCGAAGTAGAGGTTCACGAGGTTGTAGCTCTGACCGTCAAGACAATATTTGTCGGCCTGCATATTCTGCTCGATCGAGGGCAAAAGCCGCAGGTATTGTTCTCTTGTGACGCGGAACTTTTTTTCGACCCGCTTGAAGGTGGTTATAGCCACTCCGTCAGCCTCCTTTCCCATCATATAAGGTCATCATAACAAATATTTATAAAATATTCTATGCCTTTTATTAAAATAAAAAAGAATAAATAAATAAAAATAAAACCGATACGCGCCGCCGGCGCGTCGGACGTTTGCGGAACGCGGCATAAAAAACGGCCGGAACGGGTCTGTCCCGTTCCGGTCAAATCTGTTATCTGCGTTTATCAGCCTTCGGGTGTAAGGATGACGGCGTTGCATCTGAAGCCGTTCTGCGAGAACGTGCCGTTTTCAAAGTATTCGCATTCGTCGCTCGGATCCATTGCCCAGATGCCGATGTCGGGCGTGGTGCCTCTGAACACCCACATATATGTGCCGCCCTTGAAGCCGTTTTCGGCGGCGTCGAGGAAGGAGACCTCGCATGCCGCGTTGTCGACCCAGTCGGTGAATTCCTCGGAGTAGATCGGGTCGTTCATAACGGTGCTTTCATAATCGGTGTCCCATTTGTAAAGCTCTACGAAGAAGCCGGAGCCTTCCTTCGTCCACGTCGGGCAGGATTCGAACGTAAGACCTATAAGACGGTCGTTCGCCTCTATCTTGAATTTGCAGGCAAGCTCAAAGCCATTCGCGGCGGAAATGGGGTTGTGCGGTTCGTTGTACTCGAACAGCGCAACGTCTTCCTCGATATACGCAACGTCGCCGCCGGGCGTCTCTTCAGCCGCAGTCGTTTCCGCGGGCGTGTCGGCGGCGGTCGTCGCCGCTTCCGTCGTTGCTTCGGCGGTCGTTTCAGCCGCAGTCGTCACGGCTTCAGCCGTCGTTTCAGCCGCCGTTGTCCCGGCAGCCGTGGTCTCGGGCGCCTTGTCCGTAGTCGTTTCCGCGGGCGTGCCGGCGCAGGAAGTCAGAGCCGCCGCGGTAAGACACATGATCGCGGCGATGATGATCGCAAGTGTTTTCTTCATTGTTTTTCCTCCTTTTAAGGGTTTAAAAATTATTTTTTATTTTACATGAATCCGCCGTCGGCGCCGAGCACCTGCCCGGTGATGAAGGACGCTTTTTCCGAGGCGAGCCATAAAACCGCCTCCGCTACGTCCTTACACGTTCCCGCACGGTTCAGCGGAGTTCTGTCTATTATATCCGATACCGCGTTTTCGTCGAAGATCGCGTTCATATCGGTATCTATGAAGCCGGGAGCCACGCAGTTCACCGTTACGCCGGATAAACCGAGCTCCTTTGCAAGCGCCTTCGTCAGCCCGATAACTCCGGCTTTCGCCGCCGAATACGCCGCCTCGCACGACGCGCCATATACGCCCCATACCGACGAAACGTTTATTATGCGCCCGGATGATGAGTTTTTAAGCTCGGGAAGCGCCGCGCGCGTTGCGTTATAAACGCCGGTCAGATCGGTGTTTATTATTTTGTCCCATATTTCAGGCTCCGTCTGCTCTATCGTGCCGTAAAAATCAATACCCGCGTTGTTGACGAGCACGTCGAGACCGCCGCCGTGATACCGGCAGAGCGATATCATGCGCCGCACCGCGTCCCTGTCAGTAACGTCGGCTTGCACCGCAAAGCATTCGCCGCCTTTTCCGCGTATTTTTTCACAAAGCGCCAGCGCTTTTTCTTCGGATCTGTTATAGTTTATGAAAACTCTGTATCCGTTATCCGCAAAAGTAAGAGCGCATTCCGCGCCGATTCCGCGCGAGGCTCCGGTTATCAGTACGTTTTTCATATCAGATCGACAAAAAGCTTTTCGTTTGACGCTTCGGCTTCGCTTGAAAGATACGTTTTGTCAAGCGTTTTGAGCTCCGCGCCGCGCGCCGTGTATTTTCCGTTTTTCTTTTCGACGTCGCACGCGTCGGTCAGTCTGACGCGGCTGTCCGACGATAACAGAAGCGCACCGTCGTATACGCGTTTGCCGTCGTCCCAAATACGGCTTTCGAATTCCACGGTAAATTCCTCGTTGTCAGGCGCGTCTAAATAAACGTAATGCTCGTCGCATCCGGCAACGTATTTGCATTTTATGCTTTCAGTCCACGACGGCGCGAAAAGATAAAGTCTTCCGCCGCCCTCGTATCTGATCTTCATTTCCGGCTTGTGCGGATAACCTGAGGTTATTTTCAGTTTTTTGCCGTTCACGGCGGTATCGCACGATACGGGGTTTACGATAACGCCGTTATCCGTTACGGCGTAAGCCGCCGCCGCGGCAAGACCTTCACCGCCGCGCATCGTACAGCACCAGTACGCCTCGTACGTTTTCATATAAAGCTCGCCGTCCTCCGCGCAGCTGTCGCAGCCGAAGCCGCCGTTGTTCCTCTGCGCGTGGAAAACGCCGTTATAAAGTATGAGCTGTGAAAGCTCCGCGTAATGCGGCTCGTCGCACAGCGCGTACAACTGCGCCGATACCATATATGAATCTATTATCGCGCACGGCTCCGTCCATTCCGGCCGCGTGAACCAGTTGTCGTTCGCGTACGTCGGCGTCATCCCGTGAGATTCGTATAAAGCGAATAT
>CACZVC010000095.1 GCA_902784545.1 uncultured Ruminococcus sp.
TCATTTATTTAATATAATTATACATACAAACACCGCGTTTGTCAATAATTTGGGATAATCTATGCAAAATGGGATAAACGATGAGATTTCATAACGAAGTAACATCAAAAAATATGAAATCAAAGTTTGAAATGTACTACATACCCTTTGACAAACGCATATCGGTAGTGTATAATTTGTTTTGAGGTGAATAGAATAAATTTGATTATAAGCACAGTCATGCAGAAAAAGCAGCGTATAAGCTTTATGATAGAGAAATACGAAAAAACGATGAGCGGGCTTCCGAGGGGAAGTATATCCGAACGGCATGTTGGCGGCAAAACGTATTACTATTTAAAATACCGTGAGGGCAAAAAGGTAATTTCAAAATATATCAGTTCGGATATTGTCGAAAAACTCCGCGAAGATATTGAAAAACGGAAGCATACGGAACCGCTCGGTTGTAAACGTCGCGACATTTTTTAATATTGACATATCATATATGATTTGATACAATTGATATTAACGAGGGTGTTAATCGTAAGTTGGAAAAAACCGCATAGGAGAAGCCAAAATGGAAGAAAAAATGACGTATGACGAGCTTTTTCAAAAATATAAAGCCTTGTTATCCGAAACCGAACGGTTGAAAGCGGAAAACGCGGAGTTAAAAAATAGACTCGGCATAGCAGAACCTGAAATCGCCGAGCAAGCCACGGCAGAAAATGCCGCTGTCAATATGCGCAGTTCTTCTGTCGAAAAGATTGCTTTTTTTCGCTCGCTTTTCGCAGGTCGTGAAGACGTTTTTGCACGTAGATGGTACAGTAAAACGACCGGTAAAAGCGGTTATCAGCCGGTTTGCGAGAATGAATGGGTACCGGGCTTGTGTGACAAGAAAACGTATAAATGCGCGGATTGTCCTAACAGGAAGCTTCATCCGCTTGATTATGAAGCGGTATTTGCGCATCTTGCGGGCAAGGATGAATACAGCAGGGACGTCGTCGGCGTGTATCCGATGCTGACGGATGACACCTGCCGCTTTTTAGCAGCCGATTTTGACGAAGAAAACTATAAGGACGACGTATCGGCTTACCGTGAGGTATGCGGCGAATGGAATATCCCCGTTTCAGTCGAGCGCTCGCGCTCCGGCAGCGGTGCCCACGCGTGGATATTTTTCGAGCAGCCCGTTCCCGCATCGTCCGCCCGCAAGCTCGGAGGCGCGATATTGACCGCTGCAATGGAAAAGCGTGGCGATTTGTCGTTTAAATCATACGACCGTCTGTTTCCGAATCAGGATACGATGCCATCCGGCGGTTTCGGAAATCTGATTGCTCTGCCGCTTCAGGGGCTTGCGCGTAAAAACGGAAACAGTGTATTTGTCGATGAAAGCTTTGAGCCTTATCCTGATCAATGGGCGTATTTGTCGGGAGTAAAACGCCTTTCAGCTCAAGCGGTTGATACGCTTATCGCACTGCACGGCAAAAAAGAACTCGGTTCGCTGATAAAGGACTCGGATGAAAAACCGTGGGAAACCGTCAAAAAAACGTCACTTAACAGATTCGATTTTCCGCCGGAGCTGACGATAGTTCGCGCAAATATGCTGTATCTGCCCCGCACGGATTTGTCGCCTGCGGCGGTGAACGCGCTTAAACGGCTTGCGGCGTTCAGAAATTCCGATTTTTACAGAGCGCAGGCGATGCGGCTGCCGATATACGATAAGCCGAGAATAATCTGCTGCGCGGAGCTTGACGAACGGTATATCGCTTTGCCGCGCGGCTGTGAAGAAGCGCTATGCGAGCTTCTCGGCAGTATCGGTGTGCCATATAGTATTTCAGATCAAAGAAACGCCGGCCATCCGATACCCGTTTCATTCAACGGAGAATTGAGAGAAGAACAGACCGCCGCCGCAGAAACGCTGCTGAAATACGATATGGGCGTGCTTTCCGCGACCACTGCGTTCGGAAAAACAGTCGTCGCTTCATATCTTATCGGACAAAGAAAAACGAATACCTTGGTTTTAGTACATACACAGGCGTTGTTGACCCAGTGGAAAAAGTCGCTTGAAGCATTTTTGTATTTCAACGTAACGCCGCCGGAAAAACAAAAAGGGCGCGGCAGAAAAACCGTGTGGTCGTCGATAGGTACGCTCGGAGCGACTAAAAACACGCTTCACGGAATCGTTGACGTCGCCATAATTCAATCAGCACTATCCGACGGGGAAGCAAAAGACTTCGTCAAAGATTACGGAATGGTGATAGTTGATGAGTGCCATCACGTGTCGGCTGTAAATTTTGAAAAAGTCTTACGCGCGGCGAATGCAAAATACGTTTACGGGCTTACCGCAACGCCGACACGGCAGGACGGACACCATCCTATAATATATATGCAGTGCGGACCGATACGTTATCGTGTGGATGCAAAAGAGCAGGCGGAAAAACGACCGTTTGACCACGTGCTCATACCGAGATTCACAGCGTTCAGAACAACCGCCGAAAAGAAGATCACGGAATTATATAAGGACCTGACGGATGACGACGCGCGAAATCGGCAGATAGTTTCCGACGTTGAACTTGCAGTCAAGCAAGGAAGAACACCGATAGTACTGACAGAGAGACGTGAACACGTTGAAGTATTGCAAAGATTGATTTTAAAACGCTGTAAAAACGTCATAACACTGGTCGGTACATCATCTTTAAAAGAACGGCGGAAATCAATGGAACAACTTGAAGCGATACCAAAGGAAGAACAGCTCGTGATAATCGCGACCGGCAGATACGTAGGAGAAGGATTCGACTTTCCGCGGCTCGACACGCTGTTTCTCGCTCTGCCCATATCCTGGAAAGGCAAGGTCGCGCAATATACGGGACGGCTTCACCGCAGCTATAACGGAAAAACAGAAGTTCAAGTATACGATTACGTGGATCTTCACGTTCCCGTGCTTGAGAATATGTATCAGAAGCGTGTTAAAGGCTATGCGATGATAGGATACAAAACACGGGTAAGCGCGGAAGCGCCGGTATCGCCTGATATCATCTACGACGGCAGATCGTTTTATCCGGTTTATCTGTCGGATATTGCAAACGCGGAAAAAGAGATCCTTATCGTCAGCCCGTTTATGCGCAAAAACCGCGTAACGCAAATCAAAAAATCGCTTATTCCGAAAATATCCAGCGGTGTTACAGTAACAGCAGTGATACGCCCGCCGGAAGATTTCAGGGAAAACGAATGGGATACGGTAAAGCAAAACGCCGAGTCACTTGAAAACTGCGGTATTAACGTCAGGTATAAATCGGATTTTCATCAAAAATTCACTGTCATTGACAATCAAACCGTCTGGTACGGCAGCGTTAATTTTCTCTCGTTCGGAACACATGATGAGAGCATTATGCGCTTCCAAAACACCGAAATCGCCGGTGCATTGATCGATATAGTTCTATAAAACTACCGCCGGAAAAATCCGGCGGCATTATTGTATCATAAGCAAAATATGGTGCAGTACCTTTATTTGTGCACTGTGGGCGGTAAAGGGGTTCCCCGCCGCGAACTTGAGAGCGGTGGGGGTTCCCGTAAGGGGGGCGGGGAGCCCCAACCGCGCCGCGTTTCGCGGCGCACAATTCGTCGCGAAGCGACTCCTTAACGTGCCGTAAGGCACATATCACGCGCGAAGCGCATATCGCAGGCGGCGAAAGCCGGCTATATCGCATTTGCGCAAGCAAATATATCGCACCGCGCAAAGCGCGGATGGGGGACGCCCGCGCGCGCAGCTTACGCTGCAAAGCCCCGAATTTTATACCGTCAAAAAAGCCCCGATACTTCGGGGGGATGGTGGGGTTTGGGGCGGTCGGGTGGCGGGGAGCCCCAACTGCGCCGGAACGGCGCACACAATTCGTCGGCTCTGCCGACACCGTATTTTTTCTTTATTCTTTGTTATTTATTCTTTTTTCTTTTATATTTTCAATCGTACACCGTGTATCCCCGTCTGCTCAAAGCCGAGAGGGCTTGAGTACGTGATTTTCCGGCGCGTATAAGGGAGGCGTAATAATCTTTCGCTTTTTTATTGAAATCGAGCTCTTTCATCATATCCCTCGCAGAATCGAGCGCGTCCTCCGAAAACTGCTTTTCCGTCATGTAGGATACGATATATTTCTCGCCGTAATACTGTTCGTAAAGGCGCTCCACGGTGTTTTCCGCGAGGCGCGCTTCGTTTACGTATCCCTCCGCCGTAAGACGGAGAACGGCGTCGTTCGCCTCGCCCTCGTCAAAGCCTTTTCCGACAAGACGGGAAACGAGCGCGGCGGGCGTTTTATCGGAAGCGGAGAGGAGGCGTACCGCGGCACGGTACGCCTCGCTTTTTTTATCAGTCATCGGCGTTTATGTCGAGAGCGCCGGTGTTGAGGATGTAGGCGTCCTCGTCTGACTCGTCGTCGTCAAGCTCGAAGGTGCCGGTGTCGATCTCTATTTCCGACGCCTGCGCCTTTATCTTTTCCTCTATCTCCTTCATAACGTCGGGGTGTTCCTCAAGGTATTTCCTCGCGTTGTCGCGCCCCTGCGCGAGACGCTCGCCGTTGTACGAGAAGAACGAGCCGCTTTTTTCTATCAGATCGAGGTCGACGCCGAGGTCGAGCACCTCGCCCGATTTAGATATGCCCTTGCCGTAGATTATCTCGAATTCAGCCTGCTTGAAAGGCGGCGCGACCTTGTTTTTGACGACCTTGCAGCGCGTTTTGTTGCCGACCATCTCGCCGGAGTTTTTGAGCTGCTCCGTCTTTCTGACGTCTATTCTCACGGACGAATAGAATTTCAGTGCTCTGCCGCCGGGCGTGGTCTCCGGATTGCCGTACATAACGCCGACCTTTTCACGCAGCTGGTTGATGAAAACGACGATGCTGTTCGTTTTCGACACCGTGCCGGAGAGCTTGCGCAGCGCCTGCGACATAAGCCTCGCCTGCAAACCGACGTGGGAAGCGCCCATTTCTCCGTCTATTTCCGCCTGCGGGACGAGCGCGGCGACCGAGTCGATAACGACTATATCGATAGCGCCGGAGCGGAGAAGCGCCTCCGTTATATCGAGCGCCTGCTCGCCGCTGTCCGGCTGGGACACGAGCAGAGAATCGATATCGACGCCTAAATTGCGCGCGTATATGGGATCGAGCGCGTGCTCCGCGTCGATGAACGCCGCCACGCCGCCGAGCTTCTGCGCCTCCGCCACCATGTGCAGGGCGACCGTGGTCTTACCGGAGGATTCCGGACCGAATATTTCAACTATCCTGCCTCTCGGAACGCCGCCGATGCCGAGCGCGAGGTCGAGCGTGAGGGAGCCGGTCGGTATCGCCTGCACCTTCATCTGCGCGTTGGAGCCGAGCTTCATTATCGCGCCCTTGCCGAATTTCTTTTCTATTCCCGATATCGAGGTAGCAAGCGCTTTTTTCTTGTCTTCCGCGGACGAGGGGACGTCCTGCGTCTCGGCGGATTTTTTGATCTTTGCCATTTTTCTGTCCTTTCGTATATATGATTATTTTATTTCTTTCATCGGAGCGGGATCCACAAAACGAACACACGTTCGTTTTTCTTCATTATACACTATGCGCGTACAAAAATCAAGAGGTTTTCAAAAAAATTCAAAAAAAGCGAACAAATGTTTCACACTGTCGCGCCGGTCCGGATGAACAAAGCTATTCATAGATCGCATCGACGATGAATTGCGGCAGGCTTTGCCGCTCCTCGACCACCTCCGGCGCCTCGTGGCTGAAACGGACGACTTTCCCGTTTTTTAAAAGCAGCACGGTATCGCCGTCGGGACACACGGCAAAAACGACGCCGTCCGGTCTGCTGTCGAGCAATTCCTCGGTATCGAGCGCGGAGAAGAACGAAACGGTCGCTTTTACCGCCTCGCCGTACGGCAAAAGCCGGTATTCATCTGACAGATATCCTCCGTCAGCGACGAGATAATACGGCAAAAGCAAACGGTACGCGGCGTCAACGGACGCGGATGCCGGCAAAGGCTTGCCGAAATCCCCGCGCCGCTCTTTTTTTGCTTTTCTTAATACCGAAAGCGCCTCTTTTTCGGTGACGGTACGCGCTTTTCTGCCCGCGGCTTTCAGTTTTTCGTATCCTGATATGCCGGCTGTCAAAACCTCCGCTGTCGGATGCGGCGAGGCGTACGTTTTTCTGACGTCGTATCCGCCCGGCGCTTCCTTTGCGGTAAACGCGGGCTTCAGACTGTTTACGGGCAGTACGCGTTCTTTTAAGAGCTTTTTCGCAAGCTCTTTGCGAATAAGAAAAGAGTTTCTGCCGTTCATACTGAACGATCGCGGAATAAAGGCGTTTGATACGTCGCAGTCGTGCAAATATTTCTCTATATAACAGTCTGTAAGAACCACCTGCTGTACAGATTGAAAAATATCGTCTATGCGGGGAAGGTATCCGCCGAGAGCCTCTATCGAAGCTCTGTCGCCCTGATAGCTGCTCTTTTCAACTGCGACGTACGGTATGCGGTTATTGCAGAACAGTTGAAAGTACTGTTCCGCGCTGTATTTTCCCACATCCCTCGCCCACAGGAAAGTCACGCCTGTGACGTTGTTTTTCAGGCAAAAATCTCTGAAACGCTCCGGAACGAGCACGATATCGCCCCGATTCTTTGGTCCGGGCGCGGGATCGCGGTACGCGCGTATGTCAAAAGACGGGATCTTTTCGCCGTTTTCGCTTTCATATTCCCTGAGTTCGCCTATCGCGTCTTCTTTGAGCGCCGACGGCGTCAGGACGTAATACCCGCTTTCAAAATCCTCGTATGTTCTATCATACACGCCGCGCGCGCTCCAACCGGAAGCTTTACAGAACAAGTCGATCTTTGACAGGATTGTATCGGCGTTTTTGTCCGAAAGATCGAGCCTGCACCAGCCCACGCTGTCGCATTTCAACCCGAGAGAGTGTACAAAATCTATATTTTTTTGCGTTTCTTCCTTGTCAAACCTTGCTTTATCGCGGCCGTTTTTGTCGAGGATCCATAAAAGAGTTTCTTTGACCTTCATACCGTCTCCGTCTCTTTTTCGACCGCGAGATATTCAAGCTGGTCGGATATGCGGCGCAGCTCTCCGGCGACGAGTTCTCTGCCCGCCTCCGTTTCAAACCAGTTGTCGGAGCGCACCTCCGTTCCCTCGACGGATGAAACGCTTATTTCAACGTCGGGAAAAGCGTTTTTGTAATACGTGTACGCGCGGCGCGAGTGGTACGATTTGCATACGAGTATCGCGCGGCGCACGGTTATACCGGATTCGCGCAAAAGCTGCTTTGTAAACTGCGCGTTCTGATACGTGTACTCCGCCTTATCCTCGCAGAGTATCGCGCTATCCGGCACGCCGTTTTTTATCAGCACGTCGCGGTAGAATTCCGCCTCCGTTTCGTAGTCGCCCGAGTATATCTCGCGCTTGCGTTTCGGCGTTTTGAACCGTCCGTTCAATTTTCCGTACCGTCCGGACGGCAGAAGAAGCGGCGCAAAGCCCTGTAAATACAGCTCCGCCGCGCGCTCCGGCAGACCCGGGTCGGAGCCGCCGGGCAGGAATATCGCGTCCGACGGCCGCGGAGGTGAGCTTATAAACAAAAATTCAGTTACGTCTGATATGAAATCCATTATTTTTTCTTCCTCTTTTTCGCCGTGTTCTTTTCTGACAGATACGATACCGTCCCGTCGTCGATATTTATTTTGTGATCGGTATAGCGCACGCTTTCGTACAACTCGAACAAAAGCCCGTCGCTCTCTCTTTTCTCTATCTTGCCCTCGACCTGCCGCGCCGTGTCTGACGAAACGATGTCCGCGCCTCCGGCTATCCCCTCGCTGACGCGCTCGGCGTACAGATACCGTATTTTATCGTGGTTTTTATTGAGCATGCTCCATTTTATACGCGCCGCGTCGTTTTTTCCGCGCTTCGACGTGTATATATCCTCGGCGTCGAACTGCTGATCCGTGCCGCCGAAAAACGCGTCGCGCGGTTTGAGATTGAAGAAATCGCGGAGCTTTTCCTGCGCCGCGCGGAAGAATTTTTTTACCCTTTTTCCGAAAGCCGATTCCTTTTTTTCCTTCTTCTCCCTGAAATAGATCAGATACAGCCTGATAAGCGTTCTGATGAAGAAAAAGAGTATGACGGCGTACGCGACGTATACGAATTGAAGCGGATATGAAAGCGCGGGCTTTCCGTACATTATGACCGCGGCGACCGCGAGCGCCGCCATTGCGACGGCGAGCAGTATAAGCCTTATGAAAAGCGGGTCGCGCAAGGCTTTTTTGAATTTATCCTTCATATCCTACCTGCCCGTGTTAAGTATCGTAACGGTGTTGTTGCGCTTTTTGTACGCCTTTATCTGTATATCGTAATCCTTCTGCATAGTCGGGGTGATGATAAAAACGTCCGCGTCGCGCGCCGTCGGCAGAAGCTGCGACAAAAGCGCCGAAAACGACATATCGCATTCAAAAAGCCGCGCCGCCGCCATTTCCTTCAATATTCCCTCCATCGCGGCAAGACCGCTCGACGGAGGAAAGCATATCGGACTCACGCCCTCGCCGCCGCAGTTAGCGGCGAAGCCCGCGCGGTAGCCCGCGTCGAGCGCGGAGCGCAAAAGCGAGGCGGAATAGGACAACGCGTTTTCCATAATTATCTCAAAGCGCTCCGCCGGTATCGGGTCGGCGGGCTGCTGCAAATTCATGAATATCATGAAAATCCGCCCGGAGCAGAAATCGCGCTCGTTCACCTTTATTCTCTGACCGCCCGTGCGCGCCGTGGCTTTGAAGTTTATCGAATTGAACGGGTCGCCCGGCGCCATATCGCGTATGCCCGACACGTTGAAAGGATCGGTCAGAAGCCGCCTCGCCGAGCGCACGTCGCCCGTCAGCGTGTTTACCGGCGCGACGTCCGTCTTTACGTTGAAAAAG
>CACZVC010000096.1 GCA_902784545.1 uncultured Ruminococcus sp.
GAACCGGAGGCAGAGCCGGAATTCGTAACGGTCGTCGGCGTGCGCTTCAAGGACGGGGGAAAGGTATACTATTTCGACCCCGGTAAATTCGATATAAAAGCCTCCGACAAGGTCATAGTCGAAACGGCGAGGGGGCTTGAATACGGCGAGGCGGTCTACTCGAGCAAGGAGGTCGGAGCGTCGCAGATAATAAGCCCGCTCAAAAGCGTTATACGCATGGCGACCGAGGAGGACGCAAAGCACAAGGCGGAAAACGACAAAAAGGAAAAAGAGGCGTTTACCGTCTGCGAGGAGATGATAGCCCGTCACGGGCTTGAAATGAAGCTCGTCGAGGTCGAATACACGTTCGACAACTCGAAAATGCTGTTTTATTTCACGTCGGAATCGCGCGTTGATTTCCGCGAGCTCGTAAAGGACCTTGCCGGCGTTTTCAGAACGAGGATCGAGCTGCGCCAGATAGGCATACGCGACGAGGCGAAGCTGATAGGCGGTCTCGGCGTCTGCGGCAGAGCCGTCTGCTGTCACGCATTCCTCGACGATTTCGGTCAGGTATCGATTAAAATGGCGAAGGAGCAGAATCTTTCGCTCAACACGGCGAAGATCTCCGGCACCTGCGGCAGACTTATGTGCTGTCTGCGCTACGAGCACGAAACGTACGAGGAGGAGATAAGAAAAACTCCGAAAATAGATTCGCTCGTCCGCACGGACGACGGCGACGGCGTGGTCGTCGAGACCGTGCCGCTTCAGGGACTCGTAAAGGTACAGCTGTCGGCTAATCCCGACGCCGCGCCGAAGGTATACAACCGCGACGACGTAAAGCTTATCGGCTACGTCAAAAAGGACGCGAAACAGCCCGCGCAGAAGCAGTAAACGTAAAGGAGCAGAAATAAATGGCGGAGGGACACAGAGCCAGACTTAAGGAACGCTTTTTAAAAGACGGCCTCGACCGTTTCAATGAAATAAACGCGCTCGAGCTGCTTTTGTTCTATACGCTCCCGCGCTGTGACACCAATCCGATAGCGCACCGTCTGCTCGACAGGTTCGGCAGCTTTACCGCCGTGCTCGACGCGGATTATAACGATCTGCTCGAGGTGGACGGCATATCCGAACACACGGCGACGTTTCTGAAGCTTCTGCCCGATACGGCGCGATATTATCAGAGCGCCAAGGCGGCGGAGCAGAGAGAGTTTTTAACGCTTGACGATATAGGCGTTTATCTTGTAAAGCTGTACGTCGGCGTTCTTAAAGAAACGGTGTTTCTGCTTCTGCTCGACAACAAAAGGCGGCTTATAAGCGTTGAAAAGATACACGAGGGCTCGGTAAGCTCGGCGGCGGTCAGCATACGCAAAATGGCGGAGCTTGCGCTGAAAAAGCACGCGGCGTCGGTGGTGCTCGCGCACAATCATCCGTCCGGTCTGCCCATACCCTCGTCCGACGATCTGAACGTTACGAGAAATTTCAAAACGGCGCTTGAAACGCTTGAAATAGAATTCGTCGATCATTTTGTGATCGCCGACAATAAATACTGTACGATAGAGCATAGATAAATGGATAAATTCAAGCTTGTATCCGATTACACGCCCACGGGCGACCAGCCCCGCGCGATAGACGAGCTTTGCGAGGGCATAATGCGCGGCGACAGGATGCAGACGCTGCTCGGCGTCACCGGCTCCGGCAAGACGTTCACGATGGCGAACGTGATAGCGCGGGTAAACCGTCCCACGCTCGTTCTGGCGCACAATAAAACGCTTGCGGCTCAGCTTTGCCTTGAATTCCGCGAATTTTTCCCGGAAAACGCCGTGGGCTACTTTGTATCGTATTACGATTACTATCAGCCGGAGGCTTACATCCCCGGCAAGGACCTTTATATAGAAAAGGATTCGCTCATAAACGACGAGATAGACAAGCTGCGCCACAGCGCGACCTCGTCGCTGTTCGAGCGGCGCGACGTTATAATCGTCTCGTCCGTTTCGTGCATATACTCCTTAGGCGACCCGATTGAATACAGCGAGCTCATGGTGTCGATAAGACCGGGTATGCAGATGGAAAGAAACGAATTCCTGCGCCGCCTCGTGTCGATTAACTATGAGCGCAACGACGTGAATTTCGTCCGCGACAAATTCAGGGTGCGCGGCGATACCGTCGAGGTGTTCCCTGCGAACGAAAACGAAAACGCGCTCCGCGTTGAATTTTTCGGCGACGAGATAGACAGGATATCGGAAATAAATTCGCTTACCGGCGCGGTACTGCGCCGCCTTTCATACGCCGCGATATATCCCGCCACGCATTACGCCGTGTCGGACGATAAGCGCCTGAAAGCTCTCGATCAGATACGCGACGAAATGGAGGAGAGAGTGGAGTTTTTCGAGGCGCAGGGCAAAATGCTCGAGGCGCAGAGGATAAGGACGCGCACGGAATACGACCTTGAAATGATATCCGAGGTCGGCTACTGCTCCGGCGTTGAAAACTATTCGCGCGTGTTTTCGGGCAGAGCGCCCGGCTCCACGCCGTACTGTCTGCTCGATTATTTCCCGAAGGATTATCTGCTTTTCGTCGACGAATCGCACGCCACGCTTCCGCAGGTGCGCGGTATGAGCGCGGGCGACCGCGCGAGAAAACAGAATCTCGTGGACTACGGCTTCCGTCTGCCGTCGGCGTTCGACAACAGACCGCTTGTATTCGAGGAGTTTGAAAACAAGATAAATCAGGCGATATTCGTATCCGCCACGCCGGGAGAATACGAGAGGGAGCATTCCGCCTCCGTATCCGAACAGCTCATAAGACCGACGGGGCTTACGGATCCTGAAATCGAGGTAAGACCGATAGAGGGTCAGGTCGACGATCTTTTAGGCGAGATAAAGACGAGGACGGAGCGCGGCGAGCGAGTGCTCGTAACGACGCTGACGACGAAAATGGCGGAGGACCTCACCGATTACATCCGCGGTCACGGCATCAAGGTGCAGTACATCCACCACGAGGTCGAGACGATGGAGCGCACGGAGATACTGCGCGATCTGCGTTTGGGCGTTTACGACGTGCTCGTCGGCATAAACCTGCTCCGCGAGGGTCTCGATCTTCCCGAGGTGTCGCTCGTCGCCATACTCGACGCGGATAAAGAAGGACTGCTTCGCTCGGAGGTATCGCTCATTCAGACGATAGGCAGAGCCGCGAGGCACGAAAACGGCAAGGTCATAATGTACGCCGACCATATAACCGCGTCTATGAAAAAGGCGATAGACGAAACGGAGCGAAGAAGGACGATACAGAAAAAGTATAACGAGGAGCACCATATCACTCCACATTCCGTCGTCAAATCCGTCCGCGACGTCATAGAGATAGCGGAAAACGAGGACAAGGGCAGAAGAAAGCACAAGACCGACCGCGATAAAAAGCTTACGGAAAACGAGCGCGGCAAGCTGATAGAAGAGCTTACGGCGAAAATGCGGCAGGCGGCGAAGGAGCTCCGTTTCGAGGAGGCCGCGGCTTACCGCGACAGGATAAGAAGCCTGACGAAATGAATACGGAAATATATAACGAAGAAGAAAAAAACAAAATCGAAAAAAGCACGCTGTACCTTGTCGCCACGCCGATAGGCAATCTGGCGGATATAACGTACAGGGCTGTCAAAATATTGTCGGAGGTCGATTTCATAGCCGCCGAGGACACGAGGAACACGCCGAAGCTGCTTATGAAATACGGCATAAAAAAGCCGCTTTACAGTTATTTTGAGCATAACAAGCGCGAGCACGGCGAATATATAGTATCGAGGCTCGAGGCGGGCGAATCGTGCGCTCTCGTCACCGACGCGGGTACTCCCGCGATAAGCGACCCGGGCGAGGATCTCGTCGTTTTGTGTCAAAAGCGCGGTATAAAGGTCGTAAGCGTTCCCGGCGCGTGCGCCGCGATAACGGCGCTCACGCTTTCGGGACTGCCGACAAGGCGCTTCTGCTTCGAGGGCTTTCTGCCTCCGTCAAAGGCGGAGAGAAGAGAAAGGCTCAAAGCGCTCGCAAATGAGAGCCGGACGACGATCGTGTATGAAGCGCCGCATCATCTGCTGTCGACTTTGAAGGAGCTTTACGGGGCTCTGGGCGACAGGCGCGTCGCCTTCTGCCGCGAGCTGACGAAGATAAACGAGGAAGCGGTAATAATGAGCCTGTCGGACGCGATTGAGTATTATAACGGCGCAAAGCCGCGCGGCGAGTTCGTGCTCGTTATCGAAGGCGCGCCGGAGGCGAATGACGAGGTCCCGAAAATGACGGCGGCTGAACACGTTGAAATGTATATGTCGCAGGGTATGACGAAAATGGACGCCATTAAAGCGGCGGCGAAGGACAGAGGCGTGCCGAAATCCGAATTATACGCGGAGATAAACAAATGATAATATATAACGCAAAAATCTACGATACAAGCAAAAAATGCTTTTTCAACGGCTCCGTCGCCTTTGACCGGGGCGTTATAACGGAGATATCCGATAAAAAAAGCGGAGATATCGACGCCGGCGGCGCGTACCTGATACCGGGACTTATAGACGTTCACAGCCACGGCAGAGGCGGCGTTGATTTTATGAACGCGGAACCGGATAAAATAAGCGAATGTCTCGGACTTTATTTGAAGCACGGCGTAACGACGGTATTTCCCTGCGTGATGACCGCGCCGTACGATGATATAACAAAGGCGATTAATAATATCAAAAACACAAAAAGCGATATAAATATCGACGGCATACACGTCGAGGGGCCGTATATCTCGCCCGTCCGTCCCGGCTGTCACAACGTTTCACAGCTTCGCCCGCTTTACTGCGACGAGGCGGCGAAGCTGACGGAAATGATAAAGCCGTACAAGGCGCATTTCACAGTCGCGCCGGAGCTTGAGGGCGCGGATATGTTCATCAAAACGCTTATAAAGCACGGCGCCACCGTCGGCATAGGCCACAGCGACTGCAAATTCGACCGCGCGCTTGAAGCGGTGGAGCTCGGCTGCGTATCTTTCACACACACTTATAACGCTATGCGCGGGCTGAATCACAGAGAGCCCGGCACCGTAGGCGCGGCGCTTTCCGGCAGAGCTTACGCCGAGTTTATATGCGATCTGTTCCATATAAGAAAAGAAGTGCTTGCGATATCGTACAAAGCCGTAGGCGCGGACCGTTTCGTTATCGTTTCCGATTCGATATCCGCCGCGGATATGCCTGACGGCAATTACGATCTCTCCGGTATGGAGGTGAACGTGCGGGACGGCAAAGCGATAAACAACGCCGGCGCGATAGCCGGCTCGACGACGAATATTTTCGACGAGCTGAAAAATCTTATGATAGCCACGGGCGCGCCGTTTGAGGAGCTTGTCGTCACGGCGACCGCCAACCCCGCTAAGCAGGTCGGTATCTACGGCAGCACCGGCTCGATAGAGGTCGGCAAACGCGCCGATATGGTGCTGACAGACAAGGAAAACGTTCTGTTGACCGTCTGCCGCGGAAAAATCATAAAATAACGGTATTATTTTCCTTTTTTATGACGATAATCAAAAAAAGGAGATAAGTATGGATAATGAAATCGCTTTTATCGGCGAGCCGATAAGAAAACAAAAAAGAAAAAGCATAAAGCAAAACCGGTTTTTCAAGACCGAGGCGAAGGAAGCGCTTTTCGCCGCGGACAATTATTACAAAGCCGTGCTGTCGCATTTTATTTGCGGCGCCGCCTGCGGAGGCTTTATTTATCTCGCTCAGCTTGCGCCGAAGCTTATATCGGCCGTTATGACGGGAGGTACCGCAAAGGCGCTTACAGGCGTTATATGCGCGCTTTTGTATATCTTGTCCGCCGTGTTCTTCTGCCTGTTTTTCGCGGGCGTTTACAGACTTGCCTCAGAGCTTGAGAGCGAGCCCGACGTTGAGCACGGAAAACCCGAGCTTACCAAAATGTCCGTTATGCTTTCGCCCGTCGCCGATATATCGTCGTTCCGGCGGACGCTCGGCATAAGCCTCGTTCTGCTTTCCGCGTTGACTCTTTCCGCCCTGCCGTCGGTGTTCGTCATATCGCAGTCCGCAAAGCTCGGTCTGCCGCCTGCCGCGACCGTCGCGGTAAACGCCGCCGTCGTGTTCTGTTCTGTGTTTTCGGCTCTGTTCTTTATATTTCTTTTAGCTCCTTTACCTTACGTCATAAACGGGAACAAGGATATAAAGGCCTTCGCCGCGATAAAAACAAGCGCCGCGGCGTCGCTTACGGGAATGTGGCGGCTCTACTCGCTTCTCATATCTTTTATACCCCTGATATTACTTTCCGCTGCAACGTTCGGCGTGCTGCTGTTCGCGTATACGCTGCCGTATATGACGGTCTGCTTCGCCCGCGCTGGCGGATATCTGTATAATCTTTACGTTACCGAAAGGAAATTTGAAAAATGAAACCCAAATACTATCTCACTACGGCGATCCCCTACGCTTCAAGAAAGCCGCATATCGGCAATACCTACGATATAATTTTAGCGGACTGCATAAAAAGATATAAACAGCTCTGCGGCTACGACGCGTATCTTTCCACCGGCACGGACGAGCACGGACTAAAAATCGAGGAATACGCCGCCGAAAACAAAATGATGCCAAAGGAATACGCCGATATGGTGTCGAATCAGGTGAGGCAGATATGGGACGCCGTCGGCGCCCAGTACGACGTTTTTATAAAAACGACAGACAAGCATCACGAAAAAGCCGCCGCAAACCTGTTTGACAAATTCGTAAAGCAGGGCGATATCTATAAAAGCGAATACGAGGGCTGGTACTGCGTTCCCGACGAGTCTTTCTTTACAGATACGCAGGTCGTTGACGGCAAATGCCCCGACTGCGGCAGACCCGTCGTCCGCGCCAAGGAGGAGGCGTACTTTTTCAGAATGAGCAAATACGCCGACGCTCTTATGAAATACTACGACGAGAATCCCGACTTTATACTGCCCGAATCGCGCAAAAAGGAAATGGTGAACAATTTCTTAAAGCCCGGACTTCAGGACCTCTGCGTAACGCGCAGCTCTTTCAAATGGGGGATCCCCGTCAAAAACGATCCGAAGCACGTTTTATACGTCTGGATGGACGCGCTCATAAACTACATAACCGCGCTCGGTTACGATCCCGAAAACGAAGAACAGCCCGAGACTTTCAAAAGATACTGGCCTGCCGACGTGCATTTCATCGGCAAGGATATATTGAGATTCCACAGCATCTACTGGCCGATATTCCTGATGGCGGCGGGTCTGCCTCTGCCTAAGCAGATATTCGCGCATCCGTGGCTGCTCTCCGGCGTCGACAAGATGTCCAAATCCCGCGGAAACGTCATTTACGCCGACGATCTTATTAAAATTTTCGGCCGCGACGGCTGCCGCTACTATTCGTTAGCCGAAATGCCGTACGGAAGCGATGGTACGATAACGTACGAAAACGTCATAAGCAGATATAATTCGGATCTCGCCAATATTTTGGGCAACCTCGTAAAGCGCACGGAATCCATGACCGTCAAGTATTTTGACGGCGTTATCCCCGCCCCGTCGGAGGAAACCGAGCTTGACCGCGACTTAAAGGAAACCGTCCTCTCGTCTGTTGGACGGTACAGAGAACTTATGGACAAATTCATGGTGTCCGACGCGCTCGACGCCGTTTTCACCGCGCTCCGCCGCGCCAACAAATATATCGACGAAACGACGCCGTGGGTGCTGGCGAAAACGGAGGAGGGAAAGGTACGCCTTGCGGCCGTGCTTTACAACCTGCTTGAAACCATACGCATCTGCGCCGTCGCGCTCGCGCCCGCGATACCCGACAGCGCGGCGAAGATACTCGAAGCGTTAGGCGAATCCGGCGACGATATGGAAAGCACGAAGACCTTCGGCAAGCTGTCTGCGGGCAGACAGATCACAGAGGGCGAGGCGCTTTTCAGCCGTCTCGATGAGGCGAAGGTGCTTGAAGAGGTCAATAAACCGGCGGAAGAGGAAAAGCCCGAAAAGCCAGAGGGCGAGCCGGAAATAGAGTTCGACAGCTTTGTAAAGGTAGAAATGAGGACGGCGCAGATCATTGAATGCGAGCCGGTGACGAAGTCCAAAAAGCTGCTCAGATTAAAGCTTGATTTAGGTTATGAGCAAAGACAGGTCTTGTCCGGCATCGCGCTTTACTACACGCCCGCCGAAAAAAAAAAAAAAAAGGTCATAGTCGTGGCAAACCTCAAACCGAGGATGATGATTGGCTATGAATCAAAGGGAATGGTGCTCGCTTCAAGCGCCGAGGGCGACAGGGTAAGAGTGATATTCCTCGATCCCGAAACTCCGAACGGACAGAGAATAAGCTAATGATATTCGATACTCACGCGCATTACGACGATAAAAAGTTCGATACGGACAGATACGGCTTGCTCGATAATATGTTCGATAACGGTGTGTCCGGTGTGCTCAACTGCGCGACGTGCCTTGAAAACTTCAGCGACACGCTCAGCCTCTGCAAAAAATACGAAAGGGTGTACGCCGCGCTCGGCATACACCCCTCCGATTGTTACAGGTATGGATCCTTAAACGACAGTATGGACGCTCTGAGACGCGCTCTGACGGAAAACGACGTCCGCGCGCTCGGCGAGATCGGTCTCGATTATCACTACGATTTTTCCCCGAAGGAAAGCCAGCTCATATACTTTGACGCCCAGCTCCGTTTAGCCGAGGAGCTCGGTCTCCCCGCCGTTATACACGACAGGGAGGCGCACGGCGACGTTTTCGATATGATACGCGGCTTCAAAGGCACCGCGATCATACACAGCTGTTCCGAAAGCGCCGAGACCGTGCGGCAGCT
>CACZVC010000097.1 GCA_902784545.1 uncultured Ruminococcus sp.
GCGGACGGAATCATCACCCGCACCGTTTATCCCGAAGTCCCGCCGCACGTGGAATACGCGCTATCCGAGCTCGGCGAGAGCATGCGCCCTATCCTCGATTCAATGCAGGCGTGGGGGAGCAATTACAAAGCGTCCCTGAACAACTGAACAGCATAAAGAACGGCAGGGACAGATCGTACTCCGCCGCTTTTTAATGATACGCGACGACGGAGAAGAAACCGAGGAAGGAGGATAAATTCACCCCAACAAGCCTATCGGCTTGCCGAGGACCCCGAAACAAAAAGGAGCAGGAAAACCTGCTCCGATACATAAGAGTTATTTTTTTAAATGTGCTGCTAATCGTTGAAACAGTGATTTTTTCGGCTTGTCGGGATATTCACCGCCAAGAAGCCAAGGCAATTCAATACCTGTGACAACAATGCTGAAATAATCGCCTTTCTGCTCGTTAGGATAATACTCGTTATTGATTGAAACCTTTATTGGGCGGTCGGAAGCGTTTAAGTTAATATCATTCTGATCCTCTGTAATGATTCTTCCGACAACCGTATAGGCAACAAACAAGTATTGAATCATACCGTTTTTTTCAAGATAAACGGAGCCGGTTTCGTCAGGACGCGAGATATCCACGCCAAACTGCGACAAGAAAGAATCAAGTTCAGGAAATTTTCCTTTTGCAAATTCCTGATAATTCTTATCGTCGCAGCAGTCACAGACAGTATGAGACTTGTAATACTCCCGAGTCATTTCAAGATCGAAATCAACAGTCGTTCTTTCGATGGTCAGCGTCATAATAATCACCTCACCAATTGGATTATAGCACAAGAACAAGAAAAAATCAATAAAAAATACGAGTGGTCATAACTCGAATCCGTTATGACCACTCTAAATAGTTGCGGGGGAAAGGATTCGAACCTACGGACTTGCATTTTTACTGCGGTAAAAATGCTGCGGTCATAAATCTGTAATCTATTTCATATGTTCATTGTATTGTTCTCTTTTGCCGTTCTACAAGAAGCAATGAGAATTCTGCGAATATTACCGCAGAGTTTTTCGGTGTTTTTATAATCCGTTTCTGTAATTCGTCCTGTCTCAAACATCAACTTCAGCCAATAACTTGTTTCGCTCGCTTCTTTTAACGCAATCTCAAGTTTAGCAATAAAATCAGCTTTGCTGTGGGCGTACTGCGCTTCGTGTATATTTGCCCCTATGGAAGTACCTGCTCTTGCAAGTTGATCGATCATATATGAACTCTTTGGCGTTTTGATATCGTCTATAAGAAAAATATGGATTTTGCAAATTCAAAAGACAACTCTACAAGTTTGTTTTCCGGCATAATAATCACCTCAGTTTTCATCATACTCGATTTTTTTAATGATATATCGCTTACGCGATATGATATACGTTATACGCCGTATGATATATCGCTCCTTCGTCGCAATATGATATAATATCCGTTCCATTATACGCGAAGCGTATATCATACTGCAAAGCAGTATATCATACCGACGGTATATCATCCGTTCCGTCAAGGAACGGATATCATTGAAAGAACCGTGATCTGTTTGTCAAATCACGGTTCTTTCATAGTTGCGGGGGAAGGATTCGAACCTACGGTCTTGCATTTTTACTGCGGTAAAAATGCTGCGGTCGGCTCGGCGGCTCTGACAGTCTCCCGGACTGTCATTCACTACCGCCTCGCCCTCCGGGTTATTCGCCACCGGGCTCATAACCGGTATCAAATGTTTGTATTCAATTTCATAACTATTTAAATAAGCACCCCGCGGGGTGCTTATTTAAATTAGTTGCGGGGGAAGGATTCGAACCTACGACCTCCGGGTTATGAGCCCGACGAGCTGCCAGCTGCTCCACCCCGCGATATAATGCCGGAAACCGGGCTCGAACCGGTACGGGATTTAGGTCCCACGGGATTTTAAGTCCCGGGCGTCTGCCAATTTCGCCACTCCGGCATACCTTTTTTCCTGACTGTGATATTATACCACTAATAAAGCCGTTTGTCAATACTTTTTTTAAAGTTTTTGTCCCCTTTATTCGCCTTTTTCCATAAGACCTGTTCCGCGGACCGCGGGCTTCAGGGCTTTGCCGTCGCTCCACGTACCCATATCAAGCGCTGTATCGCCGTGCCACATATCATAATTTTCGCCGTAAAACGTCCAGTCGGCAAGCGCTTTCGCCCATTTGAATGCGGCGTTCACGAGCAGGTTATCCGCTTCTCCGCTCTTTTTTATCATCCAGTTATGATCCGCTTTTACGTATTCATTCCCGTTTTCGTCGCTTTGCAGGACGTAAAACGCTTTGGCGCTTTCGGGATGGTCTTTTAACGAATCACGGAAAAACAGGCTCGTTTCAAAGCAGTCTGAGTTATCGTCCTCGCCCGCCGCAATAAGCACGTTCAGATCGGGTGAAACACCCGACAAACTCTTTTTCGGTATTATATCCGCGCCGCCGTCGCTTGCGTCGAGCGCCATTACGAATTTTACCGGCAAAAGCTCTTCCGCGCATATATTGAGCGCGGTCACGGCGCCGACGGAATGACCTATAAGACCGACGCCGCCGACCTTGAAGCCCGCCCTTTCCGCGTATTTCATACCGTCCGTTATCTGCTCCGCGGCGGTCTTTGAGTAGTACGCGGGGTTAAGAAAAATACTTTCGTAATTGGGCGCTATCACTATATAGCCCTGCGAGGCGAGGTAATAATACGTATCCTCGTATATGTCGCTGTTGTTGTACGCGTAAAAACCGTGCAGGTACGCTATCGCCGGCGTTTCCCCGCCCCGCGCGTTTTCGGGGAGATATATGACGCTCGCGCCTCTTGACGTGTCGTACGTTCTTTTTGTCACGGCGCCGTGCGTTTCGTTTCCTTTAAGCTCGGGCTTTATATCGCAGGCGATAAAGCACAGCGCGGCGGCGAGCGGTACCGCGGCAAATGCGGCGGCAAGCGCTTTTTTGTTCACTCTTTTTATCATCCGTACAGTCTCCGACGCGCCGATTATGATAAACAAAAGCGCGCCGCATCTGTACCCTGAAACGTTCCCGAAAAGTCCGCACAAAGCGGACGGTACGGCGACGGCGTAAAAAACGGAAAACACCGCTTTATATTCATATTTTTCATCGCTTTTGAGGCAGAAATACAAAAGCAAAGCCGAAAAAACCGTACATGATACGGCGAAAACAAAAAAATATCTGTTGTCGGCGAACAGGGCGTTTAATATCGCACAGAAAAGATCTATAAACGCCGCCGGATTTCTCAGCTTGTTTTTCATACTTATATTTTACACCCGATAAAACACCGTGTCAAGGCTTGCGGACGAAAATTTACCGATCGATTATTGCATTTTTTGATTTTATATGATATAATATTTCAAAAGAGCGGCGGTTTTGCCGCCGTGACAGTCAAAAAGTTATTCGGGTTTACGGGAGGCTTTGATGAACATACAGATATTCGGCCGCGGAAAATGCTTTGACAGCAAAAAAGCGGAAAGATTTTTTAAGGAAAGGCGCATAAAATACCAGTATATAGACCTCGACAGATACGGTATGAGCCGCGGAGAGCTTAAAAGCGTCGTTCAGTCCGTGGGGCTTGAAGCGCTTATAAACGAAAAGCACCCGGACGCAGAGATCGTCCGGGCGTACGCATACGATGAAAACAAGCTCGACGCGCTTTTTGACACTCCTTCCCTGATAAAGACGCCCGTCGTAAGAAACGGCAGGCGTCTGGGAGGAATGGATAAAAGCCGAAAAATGATCAGACCCGATAAAACGGTCTTTCGTCCTTTACCGTAGTCGCTTTGGTATGGCCGGAATACAAGACCGTTTCGTCCGGCAAGGTCAGCACCTTTTCTCTTATATTTTTGATAAGCAAAGCTTCGTTGCCGGTGGGAAAACGCGGATTTCCGTACGTTCCCTTGAAGATCGTGTCGCCGGTGAACGCGAGGCTTTCTTTTTCCGAATAAAACACGCACGAATCGTCGGTATGCCCCGGCGTGTGTATGACCTTCAACGGAAGCGAGCCGTCGTCAAGCGATATCATATCGCCGTCCTTAAAATATCCGTCCGCCTCGAAGCTGATCTTTCCCGTGCCGGTAAATTCCGACAGATTGTAATGCGGATCGGATAAAAACAGCCTGCCGTTCTCGTGTATGAAGACCGGCGCGGAAATAAGGCTTCTCAGTTCTTCCGCTCCGCCGATATGGTCGAAATGACCGTGAGTTATAATAATTTTTTCGATTATCAAGCCGTTTTTACGGATGATCTCCGCTATTCTTTCCGCCTCAGCGCCGGGATCGAAGAAATAACCGCGTCCCGTGCTTTTGTCAACGTAAAAATATCCGTTTACGTCGTATCCGTCTTTTATGAGAACTATCCTCTGTACCATTATTCCCGTCCCGACAAATAATTGAATAATCTTACTATATCCTTATTGTTCACCGCACCGTCGAGGTTCGTATCCGCGGCGGTCCTGTTTTTTGCAGCCGTTCCTCCGTCGCCCGAAACGTAACGGAAAAGTATTGCGACGTCCTTGTTGTTCGTCGCGCCGTCGCCGTTTATATCGCCGAAAAGATCGAGGCTTTCGTCGCAGAGATATATTATATATTCTCCCAAAGCGTTTGCCGAAAAGCTTACCGTCATATTTTCGGTATCCGTTTCATACGGCACGTTAAGAAAACCGTATTCGGTCATAACGGCGGCGCGAAGTCCTGAAAGCCGATCGGGATCGTCCGTTTTATATGATACGCTTATGCTCTTTTCCGGCTCGAATCTCCATTCGCCGATACCGCCGTCAAGCTCGAACGCCGCGGCGGTTTCTCTGTTTTCGACGGAAAGATCGCCGCGCGGTTTTACGGAAACGGTCACTCCCCCGGGGAAAGCTCCCGTCGCGTCGACGGTGAAATTCTCCGGCACGTCATACTGTATAGGCAAATCGGGCGAGCCGGTAGGCGGCGTTATGTTGTATTCAACGTGCCTGTCCGGGTCGGGTACGCCGGCAAGAGTATGCAGATCAAAGTATTCCGCTATAACGTCAGCCTCGGCTTTTGCGACTTTTTTAAGATTGTCGTCCGACATCAGGAACCGGCACTCTTCGGGATTTGAATGGAAGCCGTGCTCTATTATATATGTATATCGGCATTTATCCGACATTGTGGATTTGCGCAGGACGTTGTAATAATCCTGCGTCACTCCGTCGCCGTAATACGGCTCCTCAGCCGGCTCCGTTCTCGTCATCGGCATATCGTCGTTTCTCATAAACGTGACTCCGGTAACTTCGTTCATCACGTTCGTGACCGCAAGACCGAGGCGCCTGCCGAGCTCCACGCTCTCCGGCCTCATAAAGCTGTAATATACCGAAACGCCGGTGGCTTTAGTCGTTTCGTACCAGTTGGAATGAAGCGATATGAAAAGCTCGCTTCCGTTTTCTGCGGCGGTCATCCCGCGCGTGCCAAGCGCCGGAGCGTCCATCATATCGTATCTTGTCTGATAAATGACAACGTTTGAATACTTGTTCAGTTCTTCGACAAGGAACGTCATTAACGTATACATTCTGCGTCCCTCGTAATACGCTTTGTCATAGCCCTGATTGTCATAAGGTCCGTGACCCGCGTCGAGCGTCATATACAGAATTTTCTGATCGGGCGTCCTTTTGCAGTACCGTCTGTATTCGCCCGGCTCCGTCGCCGTTGCGGGCTTTACGGCTATCCAGTCGCCCCAGTCGTGACCGAGCGCGGGTATAATAATGTCGCTTTCGGTAAGCGGCTCGGTCATACCCGGATCCGCCCACATTTCGCCGCAGATACTGCACGCGAAGTGAGGCTTTACGCCCGTCGTTTCGCAGAACGGCTCCGACCCGGGCACAAGCACCGGATCATGATCGTGCGGCGGTATCTCCGACCCGGTCTCTTCCGTTTCAACCGGAGTTCCGGTATCGTCGGGCTCACCCTCGGCAAAGCTGTTTATAACGCAGAAAGAAAAAAGCAAAAGCGTTATAATAAGGACTGTGATCTTTTTAAACATTGTTTCTCCGTTTTACAGAATACGTAAAAATCCGAAATGAAGCCGTGACTGTCATAACGTCGTATCCGTCAAGTCTCGATTTGTCGTGATATGATGTTTTGTGGTAATACGGCGTCATCGTGAAAAGGTCTTTAAGCCCGGCGTTATCGAGCGTCATTTCGTATTTAATGCCGTATTCACCCGTTTTTTCAAACCCCTCCGGGTCGGAATCCTTCATTTCCTTTATGAAAACGCTGTCGTATACGGCGCGCTTGAGCTCTATCAGATGATCCGGCTCCGGCACAGCCATAACGAGAGCGCCGTTTTCTTTGAGCACGCGGCGGTATTCTTCGGCGGTAAGCGGCGAAAAGACGTTGAGCACGCAGTCGAAGCTGCCGTCGGCGTAAGGCATATCGTACGCGCTCGCAACGCAGACGTGCGCGGTCTTGCACAAGGACGACGCCTTTTCGGCGGCTTTTTTCGATATGTCGAGACCGTAAACGGAAGCTTTGGGAAAGCTGTCGCACACCGCTTTCGTATAATATCCCTCTCCGCACCCGGCGTCGAGCAGAGTTTCAAATTCCGCGCTTTGAAGCGTTTCGCAGAGCTTTTCGCGCAAGGGCGAATAATGACCCGCCGATAAAAATCTGCGCCGCGCGGCGACCATTTCCGAATCGTCTCCGCGCGAGGCTTTGCCGGGTCCGAGCAGATTTACGTAGCCCTTTGCCGATATATCGTAGCTGTGCCTGTTCTGACAGCGCATAACGTTATCGTATCGCAAAAGCGGCGCTTTGCAGACGGGGCAGATATAAACGCTCATTTTATCTCTTTACGCATACAGGAAAAGCATCTGACGACCTTCATTCCCGCCGCCTCGTAAATATTTCTCGCTTTATTCGTTTCTCCGGTGAAAAGCGTCATAAATTCCGCGCCCTCGTCCTTTAACGCCTGACAGAGCTTGCAGAAAAGGAGCTTGCCGAGACCGTGGCCTCTGTGATCGGGGTCGACGGCGATACCGGCTAAATATCCGCGTCCGCTCGGTTGAACGTATACGGGTCCGGTAAAGCCAACCATACGCGCCGTGCCGTTATCCGCCTCGACGTGTTCGGCGATGAGCAGAGGCGGCGCGCCCTCGGTCGCTATATTGTTCAAAACCGTGCTTTTCCAGCCCGCAGAGCCTATTTTATCCATACACTCCTCCGCCCCGTAGTGGCGGTTTTTGTCGTAGTACGTTACGGCGTAGCCGAGCTTTGCGGCTTCCTTTTCTATCATTTCGATATCCGCGGGCATCTTATAGTTTTCAAGTTTGTGATAATATGAATTCTGATACGCGTAATCGCGGTAACCCATAACCTTCATAAACACGTAGCCCGTGTTTATCATATCGACGCCCGGATATCCGGGATGATCGTGGCGCGGCGTACCGGGGACGATCCACGGTAAAGACTGCGGATTATAAAACGAAAATTCGATCTTTTCGGTCAGAGGCGTTTTCAAAGCCGCCTCGAGCGCGGATATAAGCGCCGTGCCGAGTCCCATTCTGCGGTATTCCCGCGCGACGAGGATCAGCGTAACGTATGACACGTTACCGCCGAGCTTAATGACGCCCGCCGCGATACCCGCCGCGGTTGCGCCGTTTTCCGCCGTTAGGAATACCTTTTCGTACCCCTCCTCGGGCGCAAAGAATCTGTTTTCGAATTCGTCTCTTGTAAGCCGCTTGTAAAGCTGCTCACCCTCCGCGTATTCGCAGAAAAGCTGATATACGGAATCTGTGCCGGAATTCAATCTTTTTATGTCCATAGTTCACCTTACTGCTGTTCAGCGTGATAAATCACGTTGAACTCGGAATCGTCGACATTATATGACACAATACGGTATTCTTTTGAAAGAGCTTCTTTATCAACGCTTCCATAACCGCACAAATATTCAATACTTCCGTTATAAACAATACCGTTTATTCTCGGAATTTCCATATAGCTTTCAGAATCAATTATTTCATCAATTCTTGTTTCAGTTGTAAAAAACTGATAATATCCCAAATATTGATATTTACTGCCGGATTTTTTCATATGAGCAATCAATACTCCGGCAGGTTCGTTATCGTATGCATCAATATGAAATACAGTAAAAACGTTGCTTTTATCGAGCTCGACAACTCCTAAATTCTCATAAGACACATTTTTTAATATGCCTAAATCAAGCAGTTTTTCTTCCGGTATTGCAGTATAATGAAAATTCCAATTGAACATGCCGTAAATGTTCACTTCAATAGATGCCAATATAATAATCGCTGCTATAACCGCAATACATATTATTATAATTGTTTTTTTCTTGTCTTTCATCATAAACCTCAAAAAGTTTGTTTAACAGTGTGATATAGGCTTTACGCAAATCCCTATACTTCTTCTATTTTTTATAGGGGTCGACACCTCGACGACCAGCTTTTTGCCTTCTCCTTTGGGAGAAGGTGTCGACTTTGCCGACGGATGAGGCTTTCTCGCCGCGCCCCCTCAATCTCATAGAGATTGTGGGAGGGGACAGGGGGGTATGGGGGGTGGCGCGTAGCGCCTTGAGGGGTGGGAAACCCACCATAATTCGTCGCGAAGCGACACCGATTTTTATTCTATATTATTTGTTCTTTAACTCGGGAGGGAAGACCCCTCCACTACGAACCTAATTCGTTATATCTATCCCCGTCGCTTTGTATATCAGCCTCGCCGCGGCTTTCTGACATTTTTCACCGTCGACGCGGAAAGCCATGGCGTGCTCCGCGCCCTCGACCAGCAAAAGCTCCTTGTCGCAGGTCGCCGCCTCGTAAATCTTCTTGCCCATCCACGTGGGGACGAACGTATCCGTGTCGCCGTGTATGACGAGAAGCGGGAGCTTGTTCTGCTTTATAACGTCGACCGCGCATTTCTGTTTGAAGCCGTAGCCGGCTTTCATCTTGCAGTAAAGGCTCGTAACGGGCAGAACGATGAAAGGCGGCAGATGCATTGGCTTGAGATTATGCGTGAACTGCTCGTACGGCGACGTAAAGCCGCAGTCCTCGATTATCCCCTTTACGTTGTCCGGCAGTTTTTCGCCGGTCGCGCAGCAGACTGTCGCGCCGCCGAGCGAAATGCCGTGAAGAATGATGTACTCCGGTTTATACGCCTCGTTCACGCGGTAACACCAGTCGGCGCAGTCCTCGCTCTCGTATACTCCGAACGTTATGTATTTGCCCTCGCTTTCGCCGCACGCTCTCTGATCGGGCAGAAGCACGTCGCAGCCGTGTCCGAGATAATAAAGCGCGTCGTAGCCGAACTGATAAAACCAGTTGTTGTTATAACCGTGCATCATTATGACGGTTATGCCGTGCGGCGCTTTTGCGTGATAATATCTCGCTTTCAGTTTAAGTCCGTCGCGTGACAAAAGCTCGATCTCGTCGTATTCGTATAAGGCGAGCCCTTTTTTCGCCGCGTCGTAAACGGCGAGCTCCTCCTTCATTTCCTCGGGATATTTCTCCGCTTTCTTATACGGGTCGTACGGATTGCGGGTGATGGCGTAGTTGAAGAAATATACCGCTATACCGATCTCGGCTATGACGATAAGAGCGATAACGCCGAGAAGAATGTAAAGCCACAGCATATCAGCCGAGCTCCGCCGTTATGACTTCCGCTATTTCGTCGGCGACGCGGTCTATAACGCTTATCTCCGCGCCCTCGGTCATAACTCTTATCAAAGGCTCCGTACCGGACGGACGGACGACGATCCTGCCCTCGCTGCCGAGCGTGCGTTTGCCGGCTTCTATCGCGTCCTTTATCTTTCTGTTGGTGTAGTAAAGCACCTTCGCGTCGTTCGATACGCGTATGTTTCTCATCACCTGCGGATACTTCTTCATCATCGCCATTTCGGAAAGCTTTTTATCCTTGCGCTTCATAAGCGACAAAAGCTGTATTGCCGTCAGCTGACCGTCGCCGGTCGTCGCAAAGTCGCGGAAAATGATGTGTCCGGACTGCTCGCCGCCGAAATCGTATTCGTTGAGCAGCATTTCTTCAAGCACGAATCTGTCGCCGACCTTCGTCGCAACGAATTTGAGACCGTTTTCCTCGCAGAACTTGCCGAAGCCGAAGTTCGTCAGTATCGTGCCGACGACTGTTTTGCTTCTGAGCTTGCCGCGCTCGGCAAGGTCGGTGGCGCATATCGCCATTATCTCGTCGCCGTCTATAACGTTGCCCTTTTCGTCGACGCACAGGCATCTGTCGGCGTCGCCGTCGAACGCTACGCCCGCGTCGAGTCCGTTATCGCGGACGTATGCGGCAAGTCCCTCGATATGAGTGGAGCCGCAGTTTACGTTTATGTTTTCACCGTCGGGGCTTGCGTTTATTATATGGGCCTCCGCGCCGAGCAGCTCGAAAAGCCTTGCCGCCGAAACGGAAGCGGAGCCGTTTGCGCAGTCCACGCCGACCTTCAGGCCTTCAAGCGAATTCGGGACCGACGAGCGCAGATGCTCGACGTACGCCTTTACCGCGTCGCCCTCGAACGTTCTTTTTCCGACGCTCGTGCCGAGCTTGAAATCGACCGAATCGTGTTTATCGAGTATTATCGTTTCTATCTGCTCTTCCAGAGCGTCGGGCAGCTTGTAGCCGTCGCCCGAAAATATCTTTATACCGTTGAATTCCGCGGGGTTGTGCGAGGCGGATATCATTATACCGGCGTCAGCCTTGTATTTGCCTACGAGATAAGCGACGGCGGGTGTCGGCACCACGTCAAGCGATATAACGTCCGCGCCTACGGAGCAAAGTCCGGCGGTCACGGCGGCGGCGAGCATATCGGATGAAATACGAGTATCCATACCTATTACGAAAACAGGTCTTCTCCTCATACCGCGCGACAGCACCTCAGCCGCGGCGCGGCCTATGTTCATTGCGAGCTCACATGTCAGTTCCACATTTGCGACGCCTCTTACGCCGTCCGTTCCGAAAAGTCTTCCCATCAGTTGTTTTCTCCTTTGATCTTCATTACGATGTTTTCTTTGTTTTTATAGATATGCTCCGCGGGGATAACGCCGCGCACGGAGCTGTTCGGGTAAACGTTAGTATGTCTTCCTATGATCGTTCCGGGGTTGAGCGTGCTGTTGCAGCCGACCTCCACGAAATCGCCCAGGATCGCGCCGAATTTTCGAAGCCCCGTTTCTATCCTTTCCCCGTTCAGCCGCAGTACGACGTTCGTTTTGTCGCTTTTCACGTTCGACGTTACGGAGCCGGCGCCCATGTGGCTCTTATAGCCTAAGATCGAGTCGCCGACGTAGTTGAAATGCGGCACTGCAACGTTATCGAAGATTATCGCGTTCTTGACCTCGGTCGAATTGCCGACGACGGAATTTTCGCCGACGAGCGCCGAGCCTCTTATAAAAGCGCAGTGTCTGATCTCGGCTCCCGCGCAGATTATTGTCGGCGCGCCGATATAAGCCGTCGGCGCGACCTTCGCGGTCTTGTGGATAAATACGCCTTCGCTTACCTCGGTAAAGTCGTCCCCGAGCTCCTTCTGCAAATCGAGTATCATCTTTTTTATATCCGGCAGAGCCTCGTAGGGGTATTCGTAAGCGGACAGATATTTACCCGCGGCGCTGTGCGAAAGATCGAGTAAAGATGTTGTTTTAACGTCGTTTTTCGTCATATCATTTCATATACCTTTCTGCCGATCAGTTTAGCTGAATAAACGGCGGATCTTGCGATGGCCTCGGCGGGATGCGTTTTTTTGAAGTATTCGGCGCCGTGGCGTTCGTCAGCCTCGGACACGAGCTCGTTCATCGTTCCGTCGTACACGAGCGTGGGACCGAGCACGAAATCAAGCTCGTTTATCGTCCTTATGTTGCCGAGACGGAGCAGACGGCAGACGAAAGCGATATCGGAATACGAGCGTTTGAGCGAAAACGAGCCGCCCGCGACGGACGCGGCTTTATCTATAAAGTTGTAAGTGTATATCTGCGGATGAGTCATTATCCTGCGGAGCACCTCGCGCACGCGCATATATTCCTCGTCGGACACGGGCAGAGCGAAGACTCTTACAGGTATATCGCCGCCCTCCGCGATAAAGCGCGAGGGATATTCGGAAACGAAGCCGCCCACGAGCGGCACCTCAAGCTGTGATTTTGAAAATGAATACATTACCGTCAGTTTTTCATTGAAGCTTACGGAAACGTGATCGTATTTACTGTCGGTCAGCGCGCGGAAAGCCCTTTTCGGCAATGTGTTGCCGCCGGACAGAACAACGTATATTTTTTTCACTTTTCAGTCTCCTTTCAAAGCATATAATATCAGCATTTTACACTATATTATATAATATAATTATCCCAAAGTCAATATTATTTTTGAAATTTAATATTTTTAATGTATGTTTTTTCTTTTTTTGCATATC
>CACZVC010000098.1 GCA_902784545.1 uncultured Ruminococcus sp.
CGCGATAACGGACCTGCGCGTGGCGACGTACGTCGGCGTTTCTCAGTCGACGGATAATATCATGCTCGGCGAGATCACCTATTCGCGCGTAGACATCCTCGGCACTTACGTTTCTGTTGGCGAAGAGCAGACAAAGCCGCAGGCGGACTGCCTCTATTTCACAAAGGATGAAAAAGCAGGAGAGCCTATCCTGGCGGACGGTCTTCACGCAGTTACGTCTGCCGCGGATATCAAAAACGGCTGGGAGCCGGTCGCCGTGTTCAGCGGTATGCCCTACGACTTCAACACAGCGCTGATAAACGACGATTTCGCGGACCCCACGGAGGTCGCCTGGCTTGAAAAACAGGCGCCGACGACGGTATCCGGTTATTGCTCCGAAGAAGACAGGACAGACGCTTTGAACAGTCACAGAGTCGTAAACGTCTATACGGAATCCGACGTTATATATACCTCCGGCACAAAATACTTATCCGGCATTTTCTTCATAGGCGGCTACGATGAATTCGACAATTCGTGGACCCATTCGGAAAAAGAACAGTACGTTGCCGATTTCAAAGACTATATGAAAAAGCAGTACAGAGTGGGCGTAAACGATGTAAATCTGCTGCAGTCGCTGTACGTTGCGAAATACGTTTGCTGGAACCATATGCAGTCGTATCTCTGCTATACGTGGTCGTACAGCCCGAAAAGAGCGCTTTACAACATTGAAGCGTATCAGGGCGACAACCATTCCGTCGCGCTCAGTTACACAATGACAAAGGTAAACGACAACGGAATATCGCAGAATTACGTTTCCGCAACGGCTTTATATCAGCAGACGTTCAGGCAGGGCAACGCGAGATTTATCCGCTCTGCAAACAACTACGTAAACGCTTTCGGCTCGGGTATCGGATGTTATAACTTTGAAAAGTGTATTTACGAAGACGGCTATACCAACAGACTGCCTGAAAACATACGTTTCGGCTACAGTAAGATACAGTTTCTGCCGACGGGATTATACGTTACCGGTTACGCGACCGGCGGCAGAGCCCTGACGCTTGACGACGTGGTGTTCAGTCAGACGCGTTATGACGCGGACAGAGAAAGCAGCGTGCTTTCCGTCGACTTATCAAGCGAAAAGACGCTCGGCGGAAATTACGCAAAAGGCGCCTTCCACGGCGTTTCCGAGATGAAGGATCCGAGAAACGTCATGCCGTTCAACCTTTGCGCTCCGGCGTATTTTTACAAAGGCGAGTTCCGAGCCGCGGGTACCGCGTTTTACATATATCTCAGCAGAACGAAGCTTGCGAAGCAGAAATATATCTCGTCGCTTTCCGTCGGCTCTTATTCAAGAGAAGAATATAACAAAACAAATCCCAAAGCGACAAAAGACGAGCTGAAATACGTCGACCTTATGGTCGAGGGGAACGCCATGGCAGCCGCGGCGGCAGGCTGTGCGGACGAGGTGATAGTCGTCAATTTTGCAACAGACAGACAGAGCGACGCGTGGTACAACCGTCATAAGGGCGGCATATCAACGACCGAAGCCGCCGCGGACAAACCGGCGGCGTATATCGGCGTTACCCGCACCGACGCGGGGACCGCGGGCGAGGGCGGCGCGAGCAGCAAGGCGCGGCCGATCACCGGAGTCCTGCTCTACAATCTGAACGACACCACGGCGCCCGGCGTTATCGAGATCGACAGCGTGCAGTATTACTGCGCCGCCGTTTCAACGCCGATCATGATGAACGGAGCAAAGTATTATCTGTACTATTCATACAGCAAGGGCGCTTTCCCGGGCGAGCCGATAGAAGAGATCGTTATAGACAATATTCCGATAATTTCCGGTTACGCCACCAACGTCTGCGCGGACAAAAACAGCAAAACGCCGTACGGCAACCCGGATCAGACAAACTTCATACACGTTAAATACGCGACCGATCAAAGACACGATTTCTTCAACAAGATCTATATCGGTCAGGGAAACACCGAGCGTGAAGCAAAATGCGACCTGCTTTCTCACGGATGTCTTGAGTATCTTGAAATGGACGCCGGCTTCGGCGTAAAAGGTCAAAGCATTTATATCGGCTTCCGCAGAGGTAAAATAGATTATGACAAGATCAACAAGAAAGAAACGGAATCCGACAAAGCCAAAGAGCTTCAGAAACAGCTTCAGGAGGCTATTTACGATATTATCATAACGGACGACGAGCCGTATCACGAAGACGGGATCGTAAGAAACAATATCTTTTATCAGCCGGTAGGCAAAGCCGATCTTACGCGCGGGATGGGACACAGACTGTATATGTACTACGCAAGTCCGTGGTATTCCTCCCGTTATAACACAAATACCGGAGCTTCGACGCTTCCGCCTCAGGACGTATTCAGCGGATATCTGACGCACATCGCCCTGGCGCAGTATGACAGAGTACCGTATAACAATTCCGTTGTCGGCACAACGGATACCGAAAATTCCGTCAAGCCGTGGGAATATGTGATGCTTGCCGATCACAGCAGACCCGCGGATCTGAACGAGGGCACCATAGCGTTCAAGGTTGACGGCGATACGGCGCGTTACGCGTATGATAACCGTATAACTATGTTCGTACAGCGCTCCGACGGAAGCGTAAAACCCGCGGCGGAGATCACCGGCGGCTTCGTTTCAAAGAACGTGACGGTCGGAAGCGGCTATATCAATACCTCGGGCGCTGCCGGCGCAAACTTTACCGGAGGTACGGTCGCTCTTGCATGCGTTCCGGTATTGATGCTCATTCTTATCGTCGGCGCATTGGTTTACAAAAAGAAAAAATCTTCATCCGAAAAAGAGGGATAAAAAAAACGGAGGTATCATAATGAAACGGTTTTCAACTGTACTTGTTGCAATTCTTTTGGCGTTCCTGACTGCGGCGCTGCATCCCGTTCGGGTATTTGCCGCTTCAACGCCGGATTACATAAGCGAGGTAAAGATCGGTATGGGCAAAACCGCGGATGAAGCAAAAGCCGCGCTTGCAGGCTATACCGTTCTTGACGTCGACCTTAATCAGGGAGCGGGCGGCGGTCTCGGCTCCAAGGGCGAAAAAGCCGTATATCTCGGCTATAAAACAACCAAAAACAGAAGCGAAGCCATAACCGACCTTGCGCTGATGAATATGAAGGGCGGATACCGCACCTGCGATTATGAATCGCTTATGGTGTCGCAGATGAACGAACAGATAATTCCGCTCGTGGACAAATTCCTTTCCGCCATCAAAGAATACAGGGAAAATTATGTTTCCGAAAACGAACTTAATCAAAAAAGAGCGCGGTTCGTTCACGATGCGCTGAACAAGCTGACCGACGACGACTGCGGCGGCGCGGGGCTCGGCGATCTGCTTCTCAACCCGACGAAGTATGAAATGGGCGATGCGGCGTATAACGCGCTTCCGGACGCGGAAAAGAAACAGCACGCGGATATCCTTACGATCATCGCGCAGAGCAACGGCAACGCCGCTCTGATTATGGAAAATATGATCACAAGAGCCGCGGATACAAACGACGATCTGTTGATCGACCGATTTACGGAGATCACATATGACGATCTGATCGAAGCAACAGGTCAGTCTCCCACGGACGCGGAAAAAACGGTCGCAAAGATATATGACGACGACGCAAACGAAATTCTGTCTATGTGGGCAGATTTTCAGGGACATTTGAAAAATTACGAACACGCTTTACAGATACTTGAAGCCGTAAAGAATACCGACCTTTCAAAAGAGGTCAAAGCGGCGGACGTCGATTTTGAAAATGCAAATGAAGCAAAAATCAGCGAAGCTGCCGAAGCGAGCGTAAAAATTCAATATACCGCGGAGGAAATTTCGACAGCGTCCGCAGACGTATTCTGCAAAGAATACTTGCAGACCGTCGATTATGAGGACGGAACGCTGCTCGACTTCTTTATGCGGCCGGCGGAGGATATAGAGGACAATATCGAGGTCCTCTATCCGCTTGTAGCATCGCTTACGGATGGTCAGAGAGCGGGACTTGAGTTTGTAACGCTTCAGGATCTTATCATGTTCGCTTCCACCGATGAGGACGGTTATCAAAGAGCGTCGCTTGACGGGTTTGAGAATATCTCGGTTTATTTCGGAGTTGACCGCGCGATATATGAAAAAGGAGGCGTTGCTCTGACAAGCGACGCTATCCGCAGCAAGGTCATAACGGAAGAAACGCCCGAACAGTCCATAGCGCTTCACATCTGGTCGGGCGTCGCGGCAGGGCTCGCCGTAGTCGGCGCGAGCGCGTTTGTCGGCTCGACCATAATCAAAAACTCCGCCGATAAGATCGTTTCCGCGTATAACACGACTCTTGAAAGTCTTGAAAATACGATCCTGAACAACACGTTGACGTTCAACAATATGAAAGCGAATCTTGTAAGGATGGAAGAAAAGGGTCTGACGCAGCTGGCTGAGACACAGAGTAAGAATATGAACGCCTACGTTCAGAATATATCAAGGGCAAAAGCCAATCTTGCAAGATTTTACGAGAGTAACGATATCAATTATATCGAAAAGATGGAGTCGCGTTCCGCCGTGTGCTCAAAACTCAGAGCCGGCGCCGCGGTATTTACCGTTGTTATGATTGCGATAACCGCCGTTCTCGTCTATTACGATTATCAGCAGATGAAAGAATACTATAACGTCGCGTTTACTCCGATGCCGCGTTACATCATTGAAGAAAAAGACCTCATCGGCTACAACAAAAAAGGCGAGAAGATCGTACTTAAAAACCAGTCGGCGTATTATAAGCTTGCCGAGTGCAGCCGTAACGCAAGCGACGAGTTTTTCTCGGTTCTCGGGACCGGCGCCGATATGAACGGCGA
Organism: uncultured Ruminococcus sp.; assembly: GCA_902784545.1. Classification (GTDB taxonomy): domain Bacteria; phylum Bacillota; class Clostridia; order Oscillospirales; family CAG-272; genus UBA1248. The sequence goes on from CACZVC010000098.1 coordinate 4,838, forward strand.
CGTCGGAAAGCAGTGGCTCGCTCTCTATACCGTAAAGAAGGATCTTATGGAACCGATCATCGCTTCCTCGCTCAAAGCGGTCGTCGGCTCCGCCGAAATGCCGGCGGGGTACTCTACCGGCATCCATATGTTCGGTACCGAAGCGGCGTTCAACTTGAACAGCAGTCTTTACGACTGGGCAAACGACGCTCCGAGCGTATACGTTTATTTCAAGACGGACGATACAGCCGCAAAAACCGCGGGAGCCAACTTTACGGGCGGCACGCTCGCGCTTGCGGGAGGCGCCGGTATCGCTCTCGGAGCTGCCGCCGCGCTTATCATAATAACGAAAAAGAAAAAAGCCCCCGTTACGGCTTAAAAAACGGAACAGTATTCTGGAGGAATTATAATGAAACGATTTTCAACTGTACTTATTGCAATTCTTTTGGCGTTTTTGACTGCGGCGCTGCATCCCGTTCGGGTATTTGCCGCTTCAACGCCGGATTACATAAGCGAGGTAAAGATCGGCATGGGTAAAACCGCGGATGAAGCAAAAGCCGCGCTTGCAGGCTACGCAATCCTTGACGTCGATCTTAATCAGGGGGCGGGCGGAGGTCTCGGCTCAAAGGGAGAAAAAGCCGTTTACCTCGGTTACAAAACCACTAAAAACAAAAGCGAAGCCGTAACCGACCTTGCGCTTATGAACATGAAGGGCGGCTATTCCGTTACGGATTATGATTTTCTGATGGAAACGCATATGAAGTCCCAAATCATCCCGCTGGTGGACGGTTTCCTCGCAACTGTCAACGAGTACCGCGAAAACTATAAAGCCGGTGTTCAGAGAGCGGTTTATATCAACAGTATTCTGAACAAGTTCATTGACGACGATACCGGGAAAGGGCTTGGAGATCTGCTTCTCAACAAAACGAAATACGAAATGGGCAATGACGCGTATAACGCGCTGACGGACGCGGAAAAAAAGCAGCACGCGGACATCCTTACTATCGTTGCGCAGAGTAACGGCAAAGCGACCTTGATGATGCAAAACCTGCTTACCCGTGCGGCGGACACCAACGACACAAGCTGGCTGGAGCGTTTTTCAAAGATAACTTACGACGATCTTGTCGACAGCACGGGCTTGGCTCCGACGGACGCGGAAAAACAGCTTTCAAAGATATATGACGACAGCGCAAACCGGATAATCGATATGTGGAACGATCTGCGTTCTGCGCTTCTCGGGTATGACGACGCAGTCAAAAGAGTGGATAATTACGACATATCGAAATATGATCAAGCGCTTAAAGCCGTGAATGAAGTGACCGACGACACCTCTGATGAAGAAGCGTTAAAGATCCTTTATGCATTCGAGGACGCTCAGAACGAGATGCTCTCGGTCAAAGCGGCTATCAAGACGATCGCCGTTCACGATTCCCTTGCAGAGATCGGATATTCAGACGGCACAATGCTTGATTTTTTCACAACGGACGCATATGATCTGGCGAACGACATTACATTGCTTTATCCTCTCGTCGCATCGCTTACAGACGGTCAGAGAGCCGGCCTTGAATTCATTTCTCTTGAAGAAATGCTTGTTGTCGCGCTGACGGATGAAAACGGATACGACGACGCAAGCCTTGACATATTGAGCAATATCTCGATATACGACGGCGTTGACCGCGAAATTTATAAAATGTGCGCCGTAGGTCTTACAAGCGACGCTCAGCGCGCAAAAGCCTTTGCCGAAAAGGAAGAAGAGCGCAGTATGTTCAGCGGATGGTCAATCGCGATGATGGCGATCACGGGCGCGTCGTTCTTAGCGCTTACAGGATCTGCTGTCGGCTGGGGCGTATATGCCAACAAGGTTTCCAACCTGACGAAAACGGTGAACGCGGAACTGGACTATTACAGAATGGCGTACGATTATCCCTTCCCGTCAAAGCTTGTAGGTAACGTCAGTATCAAATCCTGGCAGGTGGAAGACGTTTACAGAAACAATCCCGAATGGAAAGCGCAGATGGAAGCCCTCACCTCAAGATCGCGTTTGTGCAAAGGACTTACCATAGGATTCGGTGTAGCAATGATCATTCTTGCCGGTATAACCACATATCTTACCTGGCAGGAAATGAAGGCGTATTATAAAGTCGATTTTACTGCCATTCCGCGCTATATGGTCGATGAAAAAGACATTATCGACTATAACAAAAAGGGTGAAAAGATCATGCTCAAAAACCAGTCGGCATACTATAAAGCCGTTGAGTGCAACAGAACGGATGCGGACGCGATGTATGGCGTTCTCGGTACTTGTGCGGATATGAACGGCGACGTCGGAAAGCAGTGGCTCGCTCTCTATACCGTAAAGAAGGATCTTATGGAACCGATCCTCGCTTCCTCGCTCAAAGCGGTCGTCGGCTCCGCCGAAATGCCGGCGGGGTACTCTACCGGCATCCATATGTTCGGCACCGAAGCGGCGTTCAACCTGAACAGCAGTCTTTACGACTGGGCAAACGACGCTCCGAGCGTATACGTTTATTTCAAGACGGACGCTACAGCCGTAAAAACCGCGGGAGCCAACTTTACGGGCGGCACGCTCGCGCTTGCGGGAGGCGCCGGTATCGCTGTCGGCGCGGTCCTTGCCGTGCTTGTGACGAAGATCAAAAGAAAGTCTGACAAAAAGGAAGCCGTGACGGAATAACTCACAGACACGCGATATTGACAAACGAGCCGAACGCGGAGTTTAATTTCAATATCCGTCAGTTTTTTGAGGGAATACAGGAGGAAGAAACGTCCGCCGCATTACCGAAAACCGCATAACAAACACAGCATAAGAAAAGCCCGTCTGTCCGGTTGAACAGGCGGGCTTTTCTGCCTTGCCGCAGTGATTAAAGTTAAGATTTCAACAAATAAGGCTTTCTAATTAAATTATGCTATTACCATTGTAATTCGATAAAGGCAGTAACGATTAAGAACAATCTGTAATATTTTATGGTAGAATATTCGTTCAGATTTCGTCTCTTAACAGTGCGAATCTTAATTCATTAGGCAGATTTGTCCATATAGTATAATTAGGCTGCAATTTTATATTTTTAAACACATCAAATTTATCATGTGATATTAGTATGATAGACAATTCATCAGTTATCTTCTGTTTTTTTGTTATATCAAGACTCTTAAATTGTACTTCAGGAACTATAACATATAAATTCATTGACTTTTTGTTTTCATCCCAACCGCAATACACTTTTGCGGATATATCCGTAATTGATTTTGCAGCGTTCATTTTCTTCAGTGATTTGCTCATACAATGCCATACGACCAGATTATCAAAAGATTCAACAATGACCGTTTTTCTTTCGATCGGCTCGTTACATGGTGTAACAACTATACTATTGTCCCATTCTGAGCGATTCTTTTTATTCCACCCATAATATGCGAGTTCATCGGGTGTATATGAGCGAACGTAATCAATAGTTAAGCCCGAAACGTCAATACAATGTTCAAAAGCGTTCATCAATATATTTTTCAATTCAACAGTTTGCTGCACGTAGTTTTTCAGATATATTTGAAGCGTCAGACTATTGATCCACTTCACGTCATTTGACGATAATTTGTCACCATGCTTTATCTTCTTTGAAAACTCAACCGTTTTATAAGCATCACAATAACAAGCAGCAACTGTGATTCCGTAAGTTTTTTCTACATACGAAATAAACAAGTTCGCCAAAGTAGAATTATTAACCGTGCCGGTCGAGATAATATCAGTTATACTGTTCTTTGTTAATTCCATAGTTTTCAGCATACATTATGGGTTAAATGATAAAAACCAAAACATATTTTTAGATTTTCGTGTCCTTTTACCGGCGTGAACTCTTTCGATTCGATTTTTAAGAGGTCAAAGCATTTTTTCAGCGGAATCCCATATTCTTTATTACCGAAA
>CACZVC010000099.1 GCA_902784545.1 uncultured Ruminococcus sp.
ATCGGCGTTATCGGAAAGGTACTGCGCACGTCTGTCGAGGAGGCGAACCTCAAAGACGGCAAGGTCGATATAGATTCGCTCGAGGCGATCGCCTTCGATCCGTATACGCACGGCTATTACAAAGTCGGCGGCAGAGTCGGCGACGCGTTTAAAGACGGGTTGAAGCTCAAATGAAATACGGAGAATCGACGTTCGACGTACTCTATCTGCTTTTCGCGATAATAAGCGGCGTCGTTATCCTCGTTAAGGCGAAGGACCGCGCGGGGCGGCTTATGGGCTTTGCGGCGCTTATCCTCGGCTGCGGGGACGCGTTCCACCTCGTTCCGCGCGTGCTGAATTATTTTTCCGACGCTGATTATACCGCGGCTCTCGGTATCGGCAAGCTCGTCACGTCCGTGACGATGACGTTCTTTTACGTACTGCTTTATTACGTTTGGCTTGCTTATTTCCGCAAAACGGCGAATAAGGGCGTGACCGCGGCGGTCTGGGCGCTCGCCGCCGTCCGCGTCGCTCTCTGCGCCTTTCCGCAGAACGGCTGGCTTGAAAACAGCTCGGATCTGACGTGGGGGATCATACGCAACGTTCCTTTCGTGATCTTGGGCGCGCTTATCTGTTTTCTGTATTTCAGAAGCAGAAACGAAAGCCGCCGCTTCAAGCCGGTATGGGCGTATATCCTTCTGTCGTTCGCCTTTTACATCCCCGTTACGGTCGGCGCGGGCTTCGTTCCGATGCTCGGGATGCTTATGCTTCCGAAAACCGTATGCTATATACTTATGATACTGACGTTTTTATTCGCGGTTATAAAGGACCGTTCGAAGGGTGAAGAAAATGAAAGAACAGAATAACGATATCGCCGTTCTCGCGTCCGACAGAGAAAAAGCGATAGTCAAAACAAGCGTGATAGGAATAATCACAAACGTACTGCTCGTCGGCTTCAAGGCGTTCGTCGGTCTTGTATCGAATTCGATCGCCGTGATACTCGACGCGGTAAACAACCTCTCAGACGCGCTGTCGTCCGTCGTGACGATAATCGGCGCAAAGCTCGGAGCGAAACAGCCGGACAAAAAGCATCCGTTAGGCTACGGCAGGATAGAGTATTTAAGCTCGATGATCGTCGCCGCGCTCGTCCTTTACGCCGGTATAACGTCGCTTGTGGAATCTGTAAAGAAGATGATCCACCCCGAGGCGGCGGAATATAACGCGGTATCGATTATTATAATATCCGTCGCCATCGTCGTAAAGCTGCTTCTCGGTCTGTACGTCAGAAAGCAGGGAAAGAAATTCAACTCGGGCGCGCTTTCCGCGTCAGGCTCGGACGCTTTGTTCGACGCAATACTGTCGTCCTCAGTTCTCGCTTCGGCTGTCGTTTACCTTATATGGGGCGTATCGCTTGAAGCGTACGTCGGCGTTATCATAGCCGGCTTCATCATCAAAGCCGGAATAGAGATGATGATAGAAACGCTGAACGACATCATAGGCAAACGCGAGGACGCGGAAACGACGAAAGAGCTGAAAGAGATAATATGCGAAGAGGACGCGGTCCTCGGCGCGTACGACGTTACGCTTTTCAACTACGGTCCGAACAAGAACTACGGCTCCGTTCATATCGAACTGCCGGATAATCTGAGCGTCGACGACGTTGACAGGATAACGAGGAAGATACAGCTCGACGTTTTCCATAAGACCGGAATAATACTTACCGGCATAGGCGTTTATTCCTACAACACCTCAGACGACGAGGCGGCGCGGATGCGCAACGAGATACAAAAAACGGTAATGGCGCACGAATGGGCGCTTCAGATGCACGGCTTCTACGCCGATACCGAAAAGAAAACGGTGCGTTTCGACGTTGTTCTGAGCTTCGATATCGAACGCAAGAAAGCGATCGAGACCTTATACGGCGACGTAAAGGCGCTTTACCCGGATTACGACGCGCTTATCGTGCCGGACGTCGATATAACGGACTGATCTGAATGTAAAAAATAAAAGGGAGAAAATACCATGAACGAAAAGGAAATCATTTTGGAGGCTATGAAAAAAGCCGGAGAACCGCTCAACGCGGGTAAAATAGCCGAATTGACCGGGCTTGACAGAAAAGCCGTCGACAAAGCGATGGCGGATATGAAAAAAGACGGCTCGATCGTCTCGCCCGTCCGCTGCAAATGGGAGCCCGCGGTAAAATAAGCCGAAGGATAAATTCAACAGGGCGTGACCGGTATCATACTATCGCATAGCAAAACCGCGTGAATCAAGCGGCGGGAGCGGTCCCGCCGCTTTGATTTTTCAATAGCTCAAACAAAAAACCGGCTGTTGTCTTAAACAGCCGGTAAAATCATATTCTGTTATGCGTTTTTGTCCGCGTCGTTATAAAGCTGTACAAGTCCCGATCTTGTTGATACGCCGGTCTTGCGGTAGATCGAGGTCACGTTTGCCTGCACCGTCCGCACCTTTATTGAAAGGCGCTCGGCTATTGCTACCTGCTTGTCCTCCGTCAGTACAAGCTCGCGCAGTACCTTTGTTTCAGCCGGCGTCAGCCCGTATTTGCCGCCAATCGCCGTAAGCGCGTCCGACGGGTCCGGCGCAGGCGGCGCCTTCGTTTCGCTTGCGTGCTTTCCGATATTCAGATCGCCGTTGAGCGACATCAGTATTAGTATCACGGCGAGCGCGATTATGTTGAGCGATAAAACTACGCCGGACGGCAGCTCAGATATCGGTATAAAACAAACCGGTATGACTATCGCGCTGTCAAGCAGTCTGCCGATACAGGCGACGGCGGCGCGGCGCTTTGACCGTGCGGCGATGCGCCAGAAGGTAAGATCGTAATAGGCGACCGCGGCGGAGAGCGATATATAGTACAGACACATATTGAGCAGATACGTTTCCGATCTGCCGAGCAGCGCGGCGTTCAATAGCGCCGCAAGCGCGACGCAGAGGGCCGCAAGCGGCAGGTAAACGCCTTTTTTTATATCTCCGGCAAAGCCGAGCAAAAGCATACCCGGTATCATAAGAAGCCGAGGCCAGGTGTAAACGTTATACTCCGTATAGCCGGAGGCTATCTGCAAATGATGTATATATCCGCTGTAAAACGCCGTGAACAAAAGCAGAGCCGCCGCGATAACGCAGACGAAAACAAGCTTCCGCGGACTTTGCTTTCCGTCCTCACGGTTTTCCGTCTCCTCCGGCTCTTTCAATAAGACCGTAAAGAGCGCCGCAAAGCATACTGCGGCAAAAACGGCGATAAGCGGCTTAATAAGCCATTTCAGCTGTATCAGATACTGCAGTAAAAGCGCCGCGGAATATCCGACGCTCATGCAAAGCCCTGCGCGTATTCCCGCCGCCGTGTAAGCCGCCATACGCTCGTATACCGCGCCGCCAAAAACGCCGAGAAAGAACACCGTCAAAGCCGTTACAGTAAGATAAAACGCCGAATCGGACGGGAAAAACACCATAAAAGCCGCGCCCGGCACGGCGGCGCCGACCGCCGAAAGCGTTATAATACGGCAGGGAAGCGGCGCTTTTATAAACGTTTTAGCAAGGAAAAACAGAACAAAGCCGGATATTACGAATACCTGCAAAAACACGTAAACAAGCTCCTGCTTATCGGACGTCATAAAGCCGCGCCCCGCCTGATTTCCGAAGCGCAGAATGATAAACTGCAAAAACATAAACGAAAAGAACAGTACAGCGGCTGTCAGATTTTTTTCGGCGCTTTTTTTCATACCGTCTCCTTTCGTTTTCTTTTTCCCGATTATATCACAAAGCCCGCGTTTTTTCAAGTGCTTTTATAAAAATTCGTTTTGCGCTTTTTCAGACGTCTTAAATCAAAGCATATCCCTTTTCAGCTTTTTCTGTCTGTCGAACACGCCGAAAGCCTCGGCGTATCCGGTTTTGTTAAGGCAGCCGCGCATACGCGCAAGCGACGTGTAATAATCGTAATATCTGAAATCGCGGCTGTTCATAATGAACCAATGCTTTTTCATACCCTCGCACCATAGATCGAAGCCGCGCGTTATATCGACGTAAATATACGGCGTAAAATCGGGATCATCCTCCCAGTTTTCCGCAAAATAAACCGGCGCGTAATGGCGTTTTCCCTCTATTCCGTCACATTCCACCACGCTTGCAAGGAACTGCGCGTCGCAGACTATCTTATGCGCTCTGTCGTGGTCCTTGTGCATCGTGCTTTTCCAGTGCGTTATTATAACGTCGGGACGGAGCTTGCGTATTATCCCCGCCGCCTCGTATCTCACGTCTTCGTTATCCGGAAGCTCGCCGTCGGCGTACGGAAGAACGTACGCTTCGCCGTTCATCAGCTTTGCAAACGCTTTTGCCTCCGATATTTTCTGTTTTCTGTATTCCTCGACGGAAACGCCGGGCGGATTGCCGCGCTCGCCCGCCGTAAGCGCGAGCGTAAAGCTCTTTCCGCCGTCAACCGCGTTCGCGGCTAAAACGCCGCCCGCTGTCAGCTCGGCGTCGCCTATATGGCCGCCTATCGCAAGTATCGTTTTTGACATAAGATCACCCCCTTTTTTATATTATACCTTATAACTGTATAACTGTGAATTTTTCTGCGCCTGAAAGCAAGCAAGGCTCCGTATTATTCGCGGTGTAAAAAAGCTCCTTTGGCGGGAGCTTTAAAACATCATTTTTTCGGTATATTCCGATACGAAAAGCGGATTTGCCGCGAGGTTCACGGTTTTTATGCTTTTCGCATAGCAATCCGAGCTTTGTTTCAGCGGCTCCGACAAAAGAAGCGCGGAGGCGCCGGATAACGCGGCGTTGCCTATGACCTTCACCTTTTTTTCAAGCTCCGCGGGTATAAGTCCGATCTTTGCGGCGTTCGATACGTCAAGATAACTGCCGAAGCCGCCGGCTATATACAGCGTGTCAACGTCGCCGCACCCGACTCCCGCGGTTTTTAAAAGCGTTATTATACCGGCGTGTATCGCGCTTTTTGCAAGCTGTACCGCGCGTATATCCTTCTGCGTGAGTGTTACGGGCGGCAGTATCACCGCGTCGCCGTCCTCCATAAATCCGGTCTCGTCGAGAAGCTCCGTATCGAGCAGCGCGGCGACCGCGTCGACTATACCGCTGCCGCAAATACCGGCAGGCTCGCCGCCGCCTATAACGCGCGCCTTTATTTTTCCGTTTTCGACCCAAACGCGGTCTATCGCGCCCGAGGAACCGCTCATCCCCGCGGAAATACCCGCTCCTTCAAACGCGGGACCCGCCGCGGTGGAGCAGGCGAACGTGCCGTTATTATTTTTTAAAACTATTTCTCCGTTCGTTCCGATGTCGGTAAGGACAACTGTCTTATCCGTTTTTTCGATCCGCGCCGCGGTCAGAGCCGTGACGATATCCGCGCCGACGAAAGCGGACACACAGCGCGGCAGATAAACGCCCGTTTCTTTCGGCAAAGCCGTGAGCCCGATATCGCCCGCGCTCACCGTTTCGCCGAAAAGACGGCTCGTCTCAAACGGCGCGTGCGTCAGAGGCTCCGTATCGGTTTTTGTAAGAAAGCTGAGCATTACCGTGTTGCCGGTTATCACCGCGCCGTCGATACCGTCCGTACTGACGCCCGCGTCGGATGCCGCTTTTTTTATCAGCTCCGATACGTATTCGCGGATCACGGAGGCAAGCTCGCCGCCTTTTCCGTCGAGCGCCGCCTCCATACGCGACACGACGTCGCCGCCGTACCGCCTCTGCGGATTCATTCCCGAGGCGGAGGATAGAAGAGTGCCGTCCGCGCCGTAAAGCCGCGCCGCCACGGTCGTCGTACCGATATCAACGGCGACGCCGTGTTTTTTAAAAGACGGGCAAAGCGAAAATTCCGGCAGGATACCGTCGCCCTTTACGACGGCGTATCCCTTGCCCTCCGTGTTTATCACGCAGTCGCCCGTTATATACGTCCTGCACGCGAGGCGAACGCCGCTTTTTATAAGCTCTTCGCCGAGAAGCTCTTTTTCGGTAGCCGACGGCTCAGAAAGACCGCCTGAGCATAAAATACGGCATTTGCCGCATTTTCCCGCGCCGCCGCATATAAGCTCAAAGCCGAGGGCGGACAGAAAATCGCCCGTATTGACACCTCTGTCCGCCTCGTATTCTTTACCGTTGAATATTACTCTGCATTTCATAAGTCAAAAAGCACCGCGCCGAAATACGTCACCGTATTCTGCCCGTTTATGTACTTCATCCCCGCTGCCTTCGCAAGCTGCGAAACGTTCACGCCGTACGCCTCGAGCGACGGTATCGCGCGTTCGGGATTGCGGCACGGCTCGTTCGTTATCCTCGCACATTTCTCGCAAAGACGGCAGCCGCCCGCGCCGAGGTACAGCACGCGGCGGAATTTTTCGCAGTCCGCCGTTTTTTTCACCTCGTACATCAGCTTGTGGTGATTTATCGCCGCCTCCGCCATGCCCTCGATGTCAAAGCTGTCCTCAAGCGTACCGACGCTCTGATATACGAGTATGTACTCATACGAGTGAAGTACGCCGATAAGCTCGTTTATCTCGCCGGCGTCCGGCGGACACATCCAGTTCCGTCCGTAGCTTCCGCATACGTTCTGCTCGCAGAGCGTGCGGAAGGAGGCGTCGGTCTCAACGTCGTCCGTTTTTATGACGGCGGCTTTAAAAGCGCCTTTTTCGATGATTTTTTCGCACAAGGGCGAAAATCCGGTGTTTTCCATAATTCCTCTTTATTTTCCGTAATAAGCGACGGCTCTGTTTATCATTTTACCTCGATAAACACGCCCTCCGCGGGCTCGAGCGAAAGCGTGTAAACGCCGTTTTCGGGTTTAAGCTCGACCTTTTCGCCGTGTATCCACGCCGTAAGTGTGCGGTCGCCGTCGACCTTGAAGCTGACGCTCGCGCTGTTCTTTTTGCTCAGATCGTACATATTGACGACCGTAAAGGCGTACCCGTCGCCGTCCTTTTCCTCAAAACAGCCGAAGAGCAGAGGATCGCCTGAGTCGATATCCTTTAACACCGTGAAGCCGTCGTACTGATTATCGAACTGCGCGTACGCATATCTCGCCTTGCTGCAGTTCATATTGAACGCGCCGACGTTTTTGTACTTCGCGTATTCTTCGGAAAACGCGAGTATTTCAAGATCGGCTTTTTTCGCCGCGTCGTATATCTCGGTCGTTTTGCCCTCGTCAACGAGCGCGTGGTGGTTGTTGTAGTTATACAGATAGTGCAAAAACGTCTTTACGCCGAACGAAACGCCGATGTTCATCTGCCATATCAGATCGTAATAATCCGGCGCCCACTTGCCGCCGTCGTAATCCGTCGACTGGATGAAAAGCCAGAAATCACGGTCGTATCTGCGGCATACGTCGGCGAATATCGCCATATTGCGCAGGTATTCGCTGTAATTCTTCTTGCCGCTGCCGTTTGAGCGGTAGGGGTAGATATCGACGCATATAAAGTCGCCCGGTATCTTTTCGGCGTATGCGCTCACGTATTTTTCATACAGGTCCGGGTCGGGATCGTAGTAGTCGATCTTCGCCGCGTTCGCGCCGTATTTCAGCTGAGCGGCGTTCGCGTACATCGGGAGCAGATTGTAGTAGCACAGCTTGCCCGGCAGCTTTTCGTTATAATAATCCGTTATATCCGCCATCATATCGAAGCTGTCCGTACCCGGCTCGTCGAAAATGATGTTGCCGTAATACGATTTATAATCGTAATACTCAAAGCTTGCGGCGGGTATTTCCGTCGGCTTTGACTTGTTGAATTTATCCGGGTAATAGTTGTGGCGCAATACCTTTACGCCGTATTTGTCGGCGCTGTTGAGCACGGTCGCGAGAACGTCGCGCTGTTCGATACTGCCCAAATCTATCAGAAGCGAAAGCCCCGCGTCGGAGAAGGTCTTTATCGTTTCTTCCGTCACGTCGAAGTTGAAATTCGACCACGCGCCTATCGTTATGCCGTCGCCGTCGGACACGTTCGAGCTGAAAACGGGCTGACCGAGCAAGGCTTTTATAAGTCTCACCGCAAGCGAAGCGAATTCTTCGCCCGTATATGACTTTTTGTCGATATCGTCTGTCACGCCGCTGCAAACCGCCGTTTTTTCTTCCTTTGAAAGGCCCTTCGCCGCAAGCGTTTTGTCCGTACAGACCGCAATTTTGTATTTGCCGATAAGCTGACCGATTATATTCGAGGCAAATTTCGCGTCGGCGTCGCCGCTCTTATCCGTATCTGCGGGGATCTCCGCGGAGAATACCGAGTATAACACCCTCGCCGCGGTCTCCTTTGTCACCTTATCCGCCTTTAATTCAGCCTCCGACATAAGTCCGCGGACAAGCACGAAATCGCCGTCCGTTTTTACCTCTTTGTCCGGGTATACGAGCGAATATTTGCCCGCATCCGGGGCGAGGTATGAAACGAAGCCGACGGAGTTGACGTACGAAGCGGGAAGTATGACCTGTTTTCCGTCTGCTTCAAGCGCGACGAGCGGAGCTATACCGTTCTTTATTTCAGCCGCCGTTTCCTGCTTTAAAAGATAATCTCCCGTATCGTAGCCCGCTGAAAGCGTGCCGCCGGGTATTATCGCTTTTGCAAAC
>CACZVC010000100.1 GCA_902784545.1 uncultured Ruminococcus sp.
AATTGAAGATAAAAGCGTTTTTATACGATTCCGAGTATTATATACTGCCGCCGGAGTACGAAAACGGCGCGGCGTTTCACAAAGAGAACGCCGGAAAGACCGTTACTGTAAAATGGCTCAGAGAAAAAAAGTGCATGGCGCCTTATTTCGTCGCCGACTTTGTGAAAAACAAAAAGCTGCTTATCGAGACTGACAAACCGGCGTTCGACTGCGTCGCCGAGGTCATGACGATGAAGGAATATAACGACAGACTGCGCGCGCTGATACCCGGCCATTGCAGGGACTGCCGCGGATATATACCCGACGACGATCCGGAATCTGACGAGGAGGGACTCAAAGGCCATCACGAGGAAATAACGCTCGACGACGTTTGCTTTCTGAAAGCTCAGCAGAACGATTTCGATTTTGATTTTCCTCCCTTCGATCACTTTGTCAAAAGAGCCGTCGGCAGGTTCGGTCGTCTGGGACTCGAAAAGCTGACGGACGATGGAAACACCGGCAAAGCGGAGAAGAAGTACGCCGGAATGATATGGGACGAATGCGCTTTCCCGTCATATCCGGTATGGTTCGACAAGACGAAGAGCGGAAAATACAGGCTTGTAACGACCTCGTTCAACTCAACGTCCGACGCGCTCGTAAACGAGATCATTATAACGGCGCTCAGCGAAAAATACGGCGAAACGTGGGAGTTTTACAACTACCTGCCCAAAGGCTTTTTCGCTCCGGGAGCCGCGGATGATTTCAGAGTGTTTTACAAGCAGGATGAAGACAACGGCAGATACATAAATATCGCCGTCGATATAAACGGAGACCGTGAGGATTACGATCATTACGACCGGTGTATGTATTATTTTTACGGTCTTTACGGCGAGAACAGGATAAAAGCCGTCGCGCTTGAGATCAATACCGGGTTGGACGATCTCACCGGGTACGAGGAGGCGTCCTCCGACGAATTTTCAAAGGTCGTCGACAGACTGTGCGCAGGTCTCGGCAAAGAGGAGCTGAGATATCCGCCCGTTATGTCCACCATGTCGTTCCGCTTAGGCGACGGCGAGGAATTCGAGGAGACGGAGGAATTCTATAAGGAGCATATGGAGCTTCACACATACCGCTCCTTTGAGCTTTGCGCCGCGCTGTCGTGGCGCGTAATGAACGGATTGAAGCCCGGCGATTTCAGAAGCGAAGGAGCGGAGGGGCGGCTTTACGCAATAGCGAACAACAGGCTGCCGTGCGCGCGTTTGTCGCTTTCGCTCGGCGGCGTGACGGACGGCACGGTCTTCGATCATCCCGAGCTGCTCGACGGACTGCAGAACAGTATACAATGCCTGAACGACGCGCTCAAAAAGAGCGGCGGCGCAAAAATGTTTGCGCAGCGCTACGATTCAAAGCTCGAGGGGCTGGAGGTCTGGTTCGTCGTTACGTCGTACGCAAAATTCATGTACTCCGTCAGAAGGCTCGCGCCGCTGTTCGGCGTATATCCCGGATCCGTCGAGATATACACCGCCTCGGGCAAAGGCGGCGGCAGATACGAGCTCGGCTTTGAAATGAAAAAGACCGGGGATGAAACGGAAATGTTATCGGAATTAAGCGACATGGAGGAATAATATAATGAAATTCAACGAAAACTGCAAACCCTTATCCGTTTTTAAGTTCTTTGAGCTTTTATCGGGCGTGCCTCACGGCTCGGGAAATACAAAAGCCGTAAGCGATATTTGCGTTGACTTTGCGAAAAAGCGCGGACTTGAATATTATCAGGACAGCCTGAACAACGTGATAATCTATAAGCCCGGCTCGAAGGGCAAAGAAAACGCGGAGCCCGTTATAATACAGGGACACCTCGATATGGTCTGCGCCAAGCGCCCGGACGATCCGCGCGATATGGCGAAGGAGCCGATAAAGCTCGTGCTTGACGGCGATTATCTGCGCGCCGACGGCACGTCGCTCGGAGGCGACGACGGTATAGCCGTTGCGATGGCGCTCGCGGTGCTCGACGACGATACGCTTCCGCACCCGCCGATAGAAGCCGTTTTCACGACCGACGAGGAAACGGGGATGTTCGGCGCCGCGGGGCTCGACTGCTCGCTTCTGCGCGGCAGACGTATGCTCAACGTCGACTCCGAGGAGGAGGGCGTTTTTACCGCCGGATGCGCCGGAGGCATGCGCGTCAACTGCGAGATCCCCGTTAAAAGAGAGAAGTACGGCGACGGTCTTGTTTCTTACTCCGTCGTCATATCCGGGCTTGCGGGCGGTCACTCCGGCTGTGAGATAGACAAGGAGCGCGGCAGCTCGAACAAGCTGATGAGCAGATTTTTATATAACGTGACGAAGCGTATGCCGACCCGTCTTATCGAGCTTTCGGGCGGCGAATACGACAACGTGATACCCGGCAAAACTGTGGCGGTAGTTGCCGTTTCAGGTCTTGACGCCGACGCCTTCGAGGCGGTCTGCGCCGAATACGACGCGATATATAAAAAGGAGCTTGCCGTATCGGACCCCGGCGTTTCGCTTTCGTTTGAAAGAACGGACAAAAAGGCGGCGACCGTAACGCTTGCCGATACAGAAAAGATAATAAAAGCGCTTTATATAATGCCGCAGGGCGTGCAGAATATGAGTATGGATATAAAGGGGCTCGTTCAGACATCTCTCAATATGGGAATCCTTAAGCTCGAAAAGAACGCGGTGAAATTCAGCTTTGCCGCAAGATCGTCCGTCGGCTCTCAGAAAACGGAGCTTGTCGACAGGGTGAGGATAACGGCGGAGGCTTTCGGCGGCACGGCGACGACGCACGGCGCGTATCCCGAATGGGAATTCAAGCGCGTATCGCCTCTGCGCGACGCCGCGATGCAAGCCTACCGTGACGTTTACGGCGGCGAGGCGACGGTCACGGCAACGCACGGCGGACTTGAATGCGGTCTGTTTTCCTCAAAGCTGCCGGGGCTTGACTGCATATCGTACGGTCCCGAGCTTCACGATATCCATTCCGTGAACGAGCGGCTCGGCATCGCCTCCGTCGGACGCGTTTACGCGCTTACCTGCCGTATTCTTGAATTACTTGACTGACGACGAATAAAAATCCCCGCTTTGAGCATAATCAAAGCGGGAGTTTTTTTATGGCTGTTATTTTTTGCAGGACTGTTATAATCTTTATCGTAATGATCCTCGTTCTGCGGCTCATGGGCAAGCGGCAGATAGGCGAGCTTCAGCCGTCGGAGCTGGTGACGACGCTGATACTGTCGCAGATCGCGTCACAGCCGATAGTATCGCAGAGCATACCGGTATCATACGGTATCGCGCCGGTCTGCGTCGTCGTCTGCCTCGAGGTCATAGCCTCGTTCGTCATGACGCGCGTACCGTTTCTCAAACGGCTGTTTATCGGCAAGCCGAGCATACTGATAGACAGGGGAAAGCTCGACACGAAGGAGCTTATGCGCGTCCGCGTTACGGTCGAGGAGCTGATGTCGGAGCTCCGCTCGCACGGAGTCGGCGATATATCCGACGTTTATTACGCCGTAATGGAGGAAAACGGCAGTATTTCCGTGCTTTTGAAGGCAGGAGGCTGCGCCGCCACGCGCGACGATCTGAACGTTGGCGCAAAAGAGCCGGGAATGGCGCGGCTCATAATCTCCGACGGCGTCGTTAATTACGAAAATCTTAAAAAGCTCGGCAAAAACGAACGCTGGCTTTACAAACGGCTGAAAGAAAAGAACATAACCGTAAGAAACGTGTTTATGATGACCTGCAACGATAACTCGGACGTAAGCATAGTCAAAAAACGTAAGGAGGGGAGTAAATGAGAGCCTTGGTAATATCCGCCGTGCTTCTTTTAACGGTGATGATCTTCGTTTTTTCATCGACAGGGTGGCTGTCGGGCTTTTTTGAAAGGCTCTGCGATAAGGTCGCCGCCCTGCCCGATACGCCGGGCGGCAGCGTCGACGAACTGTATGATATGTGGTACGGCAGCAAACCCGTCGTGCTTCTTATCTGCGACAAGCAGGAGATCGACTACACGGAGCGCGCGCTTGAAAAGCTGAAAAAAGCAAGCTCCGATAACGACGAACGTGAATACGCCGCCGCCAGATCGGAGCTTTTATATGAGATATCGCGTATGAAAACGATGCTCGCGCCGGAATTACGAAACGTTTTATGAGCCGCTGTATACCTTTGAAGAAACCGACAGCCGCCATATATACGGATCGCCGCCGTCGCGCTTGCGGAAAACGATATCGTACGTGCCCGCCTGCACGTTGCTTCGCGTATACGATACTGTCAGCCTGTAAGTGTTTTCCGTCTCCTCCGCGTAATGAAGCGTGTATTCTATATCGTAATCCGGCGTCTGACCGACGAGCACGAAGGCGTTTATCCTGTCGAGATACGAATACATCGCCGTCGATTTAACGACGGCTTTTCTGCCTCCGCCGAAATACGTGTAAACCGTGTTTTCATAGTCCGCGAGCGGTATGAGCGCGTTCATATTCAGCTCGGGATAATTCTCGCTGAATTTCTCCATCATCTCCTTATCCGCGGAATAGCGCGAATAATAGCTGCCCGCGAGATAGTTGAGCGTTATATCTATGTACTTATCCGCTTTTTCGGAAAAGCTTTCAAACGTTTCTATATTGTCGCCGAAGCAGATGATCGTCGACGCTTTCGCCAGCTTTTCCGCCGTTTCGTCGCTTGAATCAAGCACGGCGATTGCCGCCTCCGCGGAATAATCCGTGTTGTCGATGCCGAGTATGCGGTAAAATCCGTCGGCAAAACTCCCCTGGCATGAGCAGAGAAATAACGATGATATAAGAAGTATATATATAATAATTTTTTTCATTGATCTACCCGTGATCGCGCCTGCGCGCCGCGCGTTATTTTATTTTGCCGTCCCTTACAAGCCTCGCGGCGTAGCCCTGACGGCAGGTGCTTTTGCAGTGTACCACCGTATCGCATTTCAAGGCGCGGCAGAGAAAAACGTGCATAAGAAGCCCGGTATATACGGTATCGTACCTGTCCGCGGTCAGCTTTTTCGCCGCTTCTTCGGCTTTTTTGACGTCGGTCTTACATTCTTTATAAAAACGGTAAAGCTCGTCCGGCGAAACCGCTTTTTTTCTTATACCGCCCTCGCCGCCGTACAGCCTGAACATACCCGACGAGGTGCCGCCGCACGCGTAAAGACTGCCGCCCTCGCCCGATTTAAGCCCCCGGGCAAGCGTAACTATCTTTTCCTCGATGTGACACTCCTGCTCGTCCGTCGGCATTACGTCGATACCGTACTCGTGTACCACGGAGCGCGAGCCGACGGGAATACTGACGGAGCGCGTAAGAGCGCCGCCCTCCATAACGCTTATTTCGGTCGAGCCACCGCCCATGTCCGTCAATACGCCGGCGCATTTAAGCCCGGTGCCGCAGAACGCCTCAAAGCAGAGCCGCGCCTCCTCCTCGCCCGAAATTATCTCGATATCAAAACCGGTCTCTTTTTTTACCGCCTCGATCACGTCGTCCGCGTTGTCTATGCCGCGCAGACTCTGCGTTGCGTAGGGAAAAATGCGTTTTATCCCGTTCGACAGGCATATTGCGCGGAATTCGCGCATAATATCAATAAGAATGGCAACGCCCTCGCCGTCAAGCGAGCCGCCGTCCTTATGATCCGCCAGCATATCGCGCTTAACGTATTTTTTATCGGTCATCTCAAGCAGACCGTCTTTATATTTGTATATTTCCGTTTTGGCTGTGTTTGAGCCGATATCTATAACAGCGAATTTCAAATCATATCTCCGTTTGTTTTATAATATTATATTACCGCTTTCATATTTTAACGGTAATAACAAACTGTAAAAAAATATAAAAGAATATCGAAGGGAGAAGAATAACGTGATAAACGGCACGCCGGCGCTTTTATACGGCTTTCTGTATCTGTTTTTGAAAATTTCGGATACAGACGCCTTTCCTCCGCCGCTTTCCGCGGAGGAGGAGGCGGAATGCTTCAGAAAAATGAAGGAGGGCGACAGAGAATCGCGGCAGAAGCTGATAAAACACAACCTCCGCCTTGTCGCACACATCGTAAAAAAGTATTATCCCGGCTGCGACCAGGAGGATCTTATATCGACCGGCACGGTGGGACTTATAAAAGCCGTCGATACCTTCGACCCGAAAAACGGCACGCGCTTCGCCACGTACGCCTGCCGTTGTCTGCAGAACGAGATACTCATGCAGTTCAGAACGCAGAAAAAATATCAGAACGAGGTCTCCGTAAACGATACGATAGATACAGATAAGGACGGGAATCCGCTCACATACGGCGATATAATCTCCACGGACGAGGATATAGTCGACACGCTGGAGCTGAAATTCAAAACGAAAAAAGCGCTCGAATACGTTATGAACGGACTTACCGAGAGGGAAAAAAAGATAATGATAATGCGCTACGGCATAGACGGCTCGCGCGGGCTGACGCAGAAGGAGACCGCGGCGCGCCTCGGCATCTCGCGCTCTTACGTCTCGCGTATAGAAAAATCGGCGACCGACAAGCTCCGCGCGTATATGAAAAAACTCGGTTATGAATAAAAGGAAAGAATAAAGAATATATATAAACAGCAACCATAAGGAGGCGGATACTTTGAACAGCAGCTTTGAAAACTGGAAAGAAATACTTAAAACCACATTGAACGCGGACGCGAGCGGCGAATTTATACTGCCGAACGATCTGCCGGACGTAAAAAGGATACTTAACGTTTGCACGACCTATAAGAAAAAGGAATGTTATCTGAATAACGGCGAGCTGACGGCGGAAGGCGAGCTTTCATACGGCGTCATATACTGCGGCGACGATAAGAAGCTTCATTGCATGAGCTGTTCCGCGCCGTTTTCGTCGTCGGTACAGAGCAGGGAGGAGAGCGCCGACGCGGTCGTTTCCGATTTTCTTCCGCCCGACACGCAGGCACGTCTGTCGAATCCGCGCAAGCTTTCCATCAAAAGCCGCATTACGGTAAACGTCACGGCGTTTGAAAAGGACGAGGTCGCGCCGTATATCGAGGGCGTTCAGGATTCGGGCTTGCAGTACGACGAAAAGACAGGCGCGTCATACGCCGTATCGTGCGCGAAGGACGACGGCGTGCCGTTTTCCGTCGACGTTAAGCTCCCCGATACTTGTCCCGAACCGGAGGAGCTTTTATGCTCGCGCGCCCTGGCGGGAATACCGACCGTGACGCCGTCGGACGGAAAGGCGGATATGTCGTTCGATATTCAGATGATGTTTCTGTACCGCGCGACCGACGGCACCGTCGCGTCGTACAGATATACGGCGAACGTCGAACACGGGATCGACGCCGACGGTATGACGTCCGGCTCCGTCTGCCGCGGCAGAGTTGACGTGACCGAAATAACGGGTGATCTTACGACAGACGCGTCGGGCGAGATGCGCCTGATCGAAGCCGATATAACGTACGACGCCGAGGTGATATATGAAACGGCGGTGAACGGCGTGTACGTTGCGGATATGTATTCCACGGAATACGAAAGCACGGCGGTAACGGCTGATATCCCGCTGCGCCGCGCGCTGCCGGTAAACGTGTCGCATATAACGGTGAGCGGGGAAGCGGACGATGAAAACGGCGGAAGCGTCGTCACGGCGGCGGTCGACGGCGTAAGATACGGAACAGAGCGCGAAGGCGATAACACGGCGATAGACGGCGAGCTTGAAGTCTGCGTTATAGAAAACAAGGATGAATTCGTAAGCCGCACGGTACAGATCCCGTTCCGGTTTGTTCTGCGAAACGCTGCGGATAACGCGGAGATAAAGGCTTCGGCGGGGTTTCCCTCGGTCCGAGCCGAAAAAAACCGGCTTTACGTCGACGCGGAGCTGTATATTTCGGCAGGCGGCGCCGAATACGGAGAGGCAAAGGTCGTAAGAACGATGAATATAAGCGATAAACCGGTAAACAAAAACGCGCCGCCGCTGCGCCTTTACAGACCGGCGCCGGGCGAGTGCGACTGGGATATAGCCAAAAAATACAGGGTGTCGCTTTACGACTTGCAAAAAGCAAACGAGAAAAACGATACGCACAATATATATATTATTCCATAAAAGAAACAGCCGATCCGCAGGACGAACGGAAGACGGATTCAAAAGTCAGAAAGGCGTGAAATAACGCCTTTTTTGCCGTAAAACAGGAAACGCACGGAAGCGTGTGAAAATGTTCGAAAAAGTGCGAAAAACCTCTTGACAATTGGTAAAAAAAGTGATATATTAGACAGGCGCTCCGAAAGGAGAGGGGTATACCTCAGGGGGAGCGGGAGAGAGTACTTTAAAAGAAGCGAAAAAAAGTTGAAAAAAACGAAAAAACTTTTGAAAAAGTACTTGACAAACGCGAAACTTTGTGATATACTTAATAGGCTGTCGCGCGAACGGCAGCGGGATTGGTCCTTGAAAATTGAACAACAGAAAAGAGAAAAAAGCAAGTGTGAAAAATCATACAAAGCGAAATCTCGA
>CACZVC010000101.1 GCA_902784545.1 uncultured Ruminococcus sp.
GACAACACGCCGCTCATACTCACGTACGACCTTTCGGTCGACGGCGCCTTTTACAACAGAACGTATATGTATTACAACTACGAGCGCGATCCGGGCTGTCTGTTCTATCTGCCGCGCACATCGCTTGAATATACCGCAAAAGGCAATGAAATAACAGTTAAAAACACGGGAAAATACCCGGCTCTCGGCGTGCAGATATTGAGCGGAGAAGAGGATACGTTCGTCGTATCTGATAATATGTTCTTACTCGCCGCGGGCGAATCTCAGACCGTGACGGTAAACGATATATCGAAATTTGACGGCGTTACCTGCTTCAATCCGCTCGATAAAAACGACAAGACCGCGCCTCTGGCTCCCGCCGGCGCCGCCGCGTCGGACGTGACGCATAACAGCGCCGTTATAAGCTGGGGCAAAGCGGAGGACGACGGAGAAATATATACGTATACGATCTCTCTGGGATCCGACAAAGGAGAAACAAAGGAATACAACGTGCACGGCGCTCAGACGAGCTTCACCGCTGCGGGACTTGACGAGGCGGCGGAATATACCGTCACCGTAAAAGCGACCGACAACGGAGGCAACGTCTCAGCGGGATCGTCTCCCGTGAAATTCACGACTCTGCCCGATACGACCGCGCCGAAGGTAAACAGTGCCGCCTTCAAAAACGGAGAAATAATACTGACCTTCAGCGCGAAAATGGATAAAAGCGTTGAGGAAAAGGAGCGCTATATCATAAACAACGGCGCAGAGGTGACGGCGGCAAAGTTGTCCGAGGACGGAATGTCGGCGGCGCTCACCGTAAGCGGCTTGCAGAACGACCGCAGTTATACGCTCGGTATAATAGATATTAAAGATACCAAAAAATCGAAAAACGGAACGGGATACGTCGAGATACAAATCGAGCAGGGCTTATATATGTCCGTTGATTTTGAGGACGAGGGCGGCGCGTCATACAGCGGCGGCGAGCACAGAGCGCTTATCGAGCCGGTGACGGAGGCTCCCGGATATACGGACAAGGGGCAGAGCGGACGCGCGCTCACGCCGGGTTTGAAAGGCGGCGCGGCGGTAAAAGACTCCGGATACACATTCAACAAAGGAAAATCCATAACGATGTGGATAAACGGTCATGCGTCTGACGGCTTCAACGTACTGCTCGCAAAGGGCGCGAAGGTCGCGGGACATTTTGAATTTTACACAAGATCGGGCGACCTCTGGATGTACGCGCCGGATATCGGAGATATAGACCTGGAATATAATATAAACAAGAGCAATAACTGGCGTCAGCTCGCCTTCATATTCGATTCGGATACGCTTTACGTTTACGATAACGGCGAAAAGGTCGTACAAAAGAAGCTGAACGGCAGTATAAAAGAAACAAAGTCCGATATTTCATTCGGAGTGTTGAACGACGGCAGTCTGCCCTACGCGGGAAGCATAGATACAGTCCGATTCTACGACAGAGTTCTTTCACCTGACGAGCTTTATTCCGGCGGCGAATACACGGGCGGCACGGTCGAGATAAGCGGAAACGACGCCGGCAAGACCGGGAATACCGGTTTTTCCCTACCGGACGGAAGCGCCGTGAACCTGTGGTTCAAATTCGACAGATCCAAACAACAGTATGAGATACTTTTCGCAAAATCGCAGAAGAGCAAAAAAACGCATTTTGAAATCTATACGAACAAGGGCGAGCTTGAATTCTACGCGAATACACAGGAAGGCGAAGCCTCGCTCAAGCTGAACGTAAATCTTAATCCTCTCGTCGGAGAATGGCATATGCTGACGGTCGCTCACGTGAACAACGGGCTTGACATTTACGTCGACGGCGCTTTGGCAAATTCGGTCAAGGTCAATATAGCTTTGGGAGAGGGAGAGGATAAATACAAGATCGGAGGTCTCGTCGAGGGCGGCTTTGAATTCCCGGGCGAGATAGCGGAGGTCGAGCTTATAGACAAAGCGCCGGACGAAAATGAGATAAAACAGAAATATCTGTCAAAGATCAAAAAAGCGGAAGAAGCGGCAAAATCGCTTGATTTTGAAAATCACGTTATTACGCTCGATATAGGGCAGACCGCGCCTCTGGGACTTACGGGCGAGGGATATGAGATGACCGTTTCCGGCGACGCCGCTGTGATAGAGAACGGCACGGTAAAAGCCGTCAAGGCTGGCGAGACCGTAATACGCGTCGTATCAGCCGACAAAACGGAGATAAGCGGCGCGACGGTCAAGGTAAGCGACCCTGCCGCGGAAGTGACCGATACCGAACAGACGGAAACGCAGGCGCCCGAAACGGAAACGACCGCGGAGCCGTCAGGTACGGCGACAGATACCGGACCCGTAAAAGAGCCGGAAAAGAAAAACACGTTTGTGATACCCGTTATCATCGGAGCGCTTGTCATAGCCGCAGCCGCGGCGGCGGTGGTGATCGTCGTAATAAGAAAAAAGAAAAAATAAAAAAAACAGATTTCCGCGGAGCGTTTTAAAAGGACGCTCCGCGGTTTTAATTTGCGCTCTTTCGTTTTGCGATACGGCGTTTTTGCAAAACGGATTTTCCGTTTTTGCAAAAATCGACGGTTTTTACGGCTGTATACCGTGCTAATTTCGGAAAATATTGAAATTTTGCAGGATTTTGCATAAAAAATACGGTGCTCCCTGCATATTTTTTTAAAAAACGCTTGCATTTTTTTATTCCGTGTGATATAATTAACCAAGTATATATTTTAGAAGGCAGATTTGATTATGGATATACTGCAAAAAATCGAAGCCAGCATGCCCGGCTTCTCAAAGGGGCAGAAAGCGATAGGCAGCTATATACTCGAGCACTATGACAAGGCGGCGTATATGACGGCGCTCAAGCTCGGCTCGACCGTTCACGTTTCGGAGTCCACCGTCGTCCGTTTTGCTATCGAGCTCGGCTTCGACGGCTATCCCGATCTGCAGCACAGTCTGCGCGAGCTTATCCGGGCGAGGCTCACATCGCTTCAGCGTATAGATATCACCAACGACAGGATAAGCGACGACGAGATACTTGAAAAAGTTATAGAGCTCGATATGGAAAAAATGCGCAACACGCTTGCCGCCATCGACAAAAACGCGTTCAACGCCGCGGTCGAGGATATCCTTAAAGCAAAGCGCATTTATATCATGGGTATGCGTTCGTCGTCCGCTCTCGCCGTTTTTATGAATTTCTACTTTTCGCTCATTTTCGACGACGTGCGGCTCGTCAGCTCCACATCGCGCTCCGAAATGTTCGAGCAGTTATTCAGAATAGGCAAGGACGATATCGTTATAGGCATATCCTTCCCGCGTTATTCAAAGCGTATAATACAGGGTATGGAATTTGCAAAGCAGCAGAGCGCGATGACCGTCGCCGTGACGGATTCGATGGATTCGCCGCTCGCCGAATTCGCGGATCACACTCTCGTGGCGAGGAGCGAGATGGAGTCGTTCGTCGACTCGCTCGTCGCGCCGCTTTCCGTAATAAACGCGCTTATCGTCGCCATCGGCAAAAAGAAGCAGGCGGAGGTAAGGGACGTTTTCAACCGGCTTGAGGAAGTGTGGGACAAATTCGAGGTCTATAACAAATTCTCCGGTCAGGTCGACGGGAAATGAGGATCGCCGTTATAGGCGGCGGCGCTTCCGGACTTATGGCGGCGTATACCGCGGCTGAAAACGGAGCCGATACCGTCGTGTTTGAAAAAAACGACAGACCGGGAGTAAAGCTCCGCATAACCGGCAAGGGCAGATGCAACGTAACGAACAACTGCACAAGGCAGGAGTTTTTCGATAACGTCGTATCGAATCCGAAGTTTTTATATTCCGCTTATTCCGCCTTCTCCTCGCAGGACGTTATGGCGTTTTTCGAGGAATGCGGCGTACCGCTCAAAACGGAGCGCGGAGCGCGCGTTTTTCCCGTTTCCGACAAGGCTTACGATATAGTCGAAGCTCTTGTGAAACGGTGCCGCGGCGCGGGCGTTTCGTTCGTTTACGAAAAAGTAAAAAGCGTCGTTAAAAACGAAAGCTTTACGGTAGCGACAGTAAACAAAGAATATGAGTTCGACCGCGTTCTGATAGCCGCCGGCGGGGAGTCTTATCCGCGCACCGGCTCGACCGGGGACGGTTATAGATTCGCAGCTTCGCTCGGGCATAATATAATAAAGCCGTTGCCGTCGCTCGTACCTCTTATCTGCCGCGAGAGCCTTTGCGGCAGATGTCAGGGGCTTTCGCTCAAAAACGTGACGCTCACGGCGTACGATACGCAAAAAAACAAAGCCGTATATGAGGAGCTCGGCGAAATGCTGTTCACCGGAAACGGAGTCAGCGGTCCTCTCGTTTTATCGGCGTCCGCGCGGATGACAGATATAACGGACGGAAGATACGCGCTTTATATCGACTTGAAGCCCGCGCTCGACCTCAAAACGCTCGATAAACGGCTTTTGCGCGACTTTGAGGAGAATAAAAACAAAAATCTGGTCAATTCATTTTCGGCGCTTCTGCCGTCAAAGCTTATAGCTCCGTTTATTGAGCTGACCGGCGTGCCGCTTGACAAAAAGGTGAATTCCATAACCGCGGCGGAGCGCCGCTCCATAGCCGAACTGCTGAAAAAAATGCCCTTGACGGTAGTCAGGACCGCGCCGATAGACGAGGCGATAATAACGCGCGGCGGCGTGGACACGAAAGAAATAGACCCGAGAACGATGCAGTCAAAGCTTGTGCCGGGACTTTATTTCGCGGGCGAGGTAATAGACTGCGACGCGTACACCGGCGGCTTCAATTTACAGATAGCGTTCTGCACCGGACGCGCCGCGGGGCTTTCATCATCAACATTATAAAGGACGATTATTATGAAAACATTCAGGATAGCGATAGACGGACCGTCGGGCGCGGGCAAAAGCACCGTCGCAAAGGCGGTGGCGAAGCGCCTCGGCTTCATACAGGTCGACACGGGCGCGATGTACCGTTCCGTCGGACTTTATATATACAGGCGCGGCATCGATCCGTCAGACGCGGACAAGGTCGAGCCGGAGCTGAAGGATATAAATATCGACCTCGGCTTTTCCGACGAGGGTCAGCGCATTTATCTAAACGGCGAGGACGTGTCGGAGAAAATAAGGCAAAACGAAATATCGCTTTACGCGTCCAAAGTCTCGGCGATACCAGCCGTACGCAGATTTCTGCTTGAAATGCAGAGAAAGGTCGCGCGCGAGCACAGCGTCGTTATGGACGGGCGCGATATAGGCACGGTCATACTGCCAGACGCGGAGCTTAAAATATTCCAGACCGCATCCGTCAGGGAGAGGGCGAAACGCCGCTGCGACGAGCTTGTCGCAAAGGGTCAGGACGTCGATTTCGAGCAGATAAAAAAAGAGATAGAAGAGCGCGATTACAACGATTCGCACCGCGCCGAGGCGCCGCTTGTCCCCGCGGACGACGCCGTGATAATAGATAATTCAAATATTACGATAGAGGAAAACGTTGCGATGATAGCGGCGCTCTACGATATGAGAAAATGACTTTATACGATAAACTGATAAAACGCTTCGGCGGGCTTTTCCGCAGGATGTATAAGCTCGAAGTCATAGGCGCGGAAAACGTTCCCGAGGACGGCTGCTTTATTTTGAGCAGCAACCACACCGCGCTTTTCGACCCGGTCGTGCTTATACTGTCCGTACCGCGCCGCATTCATTTCATGGCGAAAAAAGAGTCGTTCAAAACGCCGGTGATAGGCAAGCTGATGACAAAGCTCGGTATGTTCCCGGTAGACCGCGGCAACGCCGACGTAAGGTCGCTCAAAACCGCGCTTTCGTACCTTAAAAACGGCGAGGTCATAGGCGTGTTCCCGCAGGGCAAGCGCCGCCCGGGTCTCGACCCGAAAACGACGGAGGCGAAGGACGGCGTGGCTATGCTGTCATACCGTTCAAAATGCACGGTCCTGCCGGCTTTTATAAAAACGAAGAAGAGAAAGCTCAAACCGTTTTCAAAGGCGACGGTCATCATAGGCAAGCCGATACCGTTTGAGGAGCTCGATATAAAGGACGGCACGCCGTCGGAATACAAACGCGCGACGGAACGCATTTTCGGCGACATCTGCGCGCTGGAGGACAGTATATGACGGTCACGGTAGCCGGCTCGAGCGGATTCTGCCCCGGCGTATCACGCGCGGTGTATACGGTAAAAAAGCTGATATCGGACGGAAATTCCGGCAGGATATATACTCTCGGCGACATAATACACAACCGCACGGTCGTATCCGAATTCGAGGCGGCGGGCGTCCGGTCGGCAGATCCGGAGGAGCTTGAAGCGCTCTGCGCCGAGGCGACGGACGACAACAAAGTCACCTTCGTCATACGCGCGCACGGAGTGGAACGCGAATATTCCGATTTTCTTTTAAACAAGTCGAAGGAGAACAAAAACGTATCGGTCGTCGACTGCACGTGTCCTTTCGTTGCGAAGATACACGACATCGTGATGCTCAACTCGAACGAAAACACGACCACGCTTATCTTCGGAGACGAAAATCACCCCGAGGTGCGCGGCGTAAAAAGCTGTGTTTCGGGTAAAGTTTTCTGTTTCAGCGAGCCGGAACAGCTCGAAAATGAGATTTGCCCGCAAATTTCGGCTGACGACGAGATAATTATGGTCTCGCAGACAACTCAAAATTTAACAAAGTGGAAATATTGTCAGAACTTTATCAAAAAAGTATATACAAATTCAAAGATTTTTGATACAATATGTTCTGTGACCGAAAAACGTCAGAATGAAGCGCTCGAATTAGCGAAGCGCGTGGACGTTATGGTCGTTATCGGAGGGAAAAACAGCTCGAATACAAACAAGCTGTATTCTATAGCCGGCGGCGTTTGCAAAAACACTTATCTCGTGGAGAACGCGGACGAGTGCAGAGCGATCAGGGTCGGCAAAAACTCAAAAGTGGGAATAACTGCCGGTGCATCGACGCCGGACAGTATAATCAAGGAGGTCAAAACCATAATGAGCGAAGAAATCAAAGACACCGTGGAAAACGGACAAATCGAAGCTGAGGAGAGCTTTGAAAAACTTCTGGATGAAACCTTTAAAACTTTAAATACAGGAGACGTCGTTACCGGAACGATCACGCAGATCTCTAACACAGAGATCAAAGTTGACCTCGGCACCAAGGTAACAGGTATACTTTCGTACGATGATGTTACCGACGAGCCCGGCGTCAAGCTGGATGAGTTGTTCAAGGTTGGCGACCAGGTAACGGCATACGCCGTCAGAGTGTCCGACGTGGACGGCGTTGCAACGCTTTCCAAGAGAAAGTATGACGCCAAAAGCAACTGGCAGACCATTACCGCGGCTTATGAGAGCGGCGAGTATCTGGAAGGCAAATTCACAGAGGTCGTACGCGGCGGCGCCATCTGCGTGATCAAGGGCGTTCGCGCTTTTGTTCCCGCGTCGCACACGACGGTCGAGGAGGGCGGCGATATGAACGCTCTCATCGGACAGAAAATGCTGTTCAAGATAATCGATATCGATGCCGGCAGAAGAAGAGTAAAGGCGTCCGCCCGTATCCCGGCGAGAGCCGCCGCGAGAGCGGAGCGCAAAGCCGCCGAGGCTAAGTTCTGGGACGAGATCGAGGAAGGCAAGGAGTACGAGGGCGTCGTCCGTTCGATACAAAGCTACGGCGCGTTCGTCGAGCTCGGCGCCGGCGTTGACGGTATGGTACACACCACGGAGCTTTCGTGGAAGCATATCGGCAATCCGTCCGAGGTCGTTTCCGTCGGCGAGAAGATAAAGGTTTTCGTCAAGTCGTTCGACCGCGAGAAGAAGAGGATCTCTCTCGGCTACAAGACGGAGGCTACAAATCCGTGGACTCTGTTCACGAACGAATACAAGGTCGACGACGTTGTAAGCGTAAAGATAGTCAGCATCATGCCCTTCGGCGCGTTCGCCGAGATAATCCCGGGCGTTGACGGACTTATCCATATCTCCCAGCTTTCCAACAAGCGCGTTGCAAAGCCGGACGACGTCGTTAAGGTCGGCGATACCGTTGAGGTAAAGATCACCGATATCGACAACGAAAAGAAGCAGGTCGGTCTCTCGATCCGCGCTCTCATCCCCGAGGAGGAGCCTGTTGAGGAAGTCCCCGCCGAGGAGGAAGCCCCGGTCGAAGAAGCGCCCGCCGAAGAAGCTCCCGCCGAGGAGAAGCCCGCTGACGCGGAATAATTCGCAAAACAAGAAAAGCTGACGTTTTCGCGTCAGCTTTCTTTTATAATGAGGTCAGATGAGGAAGAAAAAACCGACGCGCCGACAGACGCGCCGACGACAGACGCGGAATAATAAAAACAACGTAAAAAAACTGCCGTTCCGGCAGTTTTTCAACTTGAAGACAAAGTATTTACTCCCTTCGTCACGCCGTAAAACGGCGCGCCACCTCCCTCAAAGAGGGAGGCAGATCAAGGCTCCTCCTTCGGGCCTTCGGGGGAGCTGTCAGCTTTGCTGACTGAGGGAGTTTGTCTGCACTCTGACGGCGGGAGCCGATCCCGCCGTTTTTTCATCGTCTTTGACCGTTTACGGAAAACATTATCATATCCGCGTTTTCTTTACCTAAATAGTCCTTTTTTTCGCCCGTCAGCTTTATTATCGTTTCCTTTTTATCATCTGTCAGCGCGGCGTACGAGCGGTTGAAGCCTTTGTTCCACTCCGCAAGCCGCAAAAGGCAAAGGCGGTCGAGCTCGACGTCGATACCGAGAAGCGAAAGAAGATAAACAAGGCTTTGCCACTTGTTTCCCTTTGACAAAAGCATAACGCCGTATTTTTTCGTTATCGGACGCTCAGTTTTCGCGGTGATACGGAAAACCGCGTCTTTGTCGTAATTATCAAGGAATAACAAAACCTTGTACGCGGCTTTACTTACCCCGCCGAGTTCCGAATCGAGAAAGCGGACTGCCGACGGCGCGTATTTATCGGGATCAAGCCGACATAAGGAGATGATCGCGGCTTTTGTTTCGTCGGCTTTTCCGCTTATCAGATACGGCTCTGTTATTTTACAGTCGTCCTTGTTTTTCAGCTCGCCGAGACCGAGTATGCAGGCGCAGGCGTTCGTTTTGAGATTTTTCAGATAAAACCCTCTTATATCGAAGTCCGGCGCAAGATCGTGAAGAATTCCTCTCGCCGTTTCGCGTACTTTTGCGTTTTTGTCCGTCAGCATACGCACCGCCGTTTCGGGATCGTTTGAATACCGCAGGGCTGCGTCGCGGTTGTACGGATATTTGTCCTCAAGCAAAACGCGGACGAGCGCGCTTTTCGCACTGTCCCCGGCGGCGTAAAACGCCGCTCTTTTCGTATAATTGTCCTTTTCGCGCTTTATGATCTCCGTAACGTCGCCGCCTGATCTTACCTCGCGCAGTATGAAAAAGCGCCTTATGCCGATAACGGGGCTGTCAAGCCCTTTTTCCCTTATACCGTCCCTTTTGTCAAGCTCGCGGCTGATAAGGGAAATTATAAGCGGCTGATCGAATCTGACGCCGTTTTTACGCTTCATCGCATAGGCGAGAGCCGATAAAACCCCGCCGTCGTCCTCGGAGCCGAGCGCCGCGGGAAGCAGGGAACAGGCAAGCCGTCTTACGGCGCCGACGTGGTCGGCGCAGCGGAACAAAAGCGGCGTCGCGACGTTTTCGTAATTTACAAGCTCCCCCGTCGCCCGCTCTCTCACGTATCCGTTAGGGCTGAACGACGCGAGAATACAGACGGCGCGCTTTTCGTCCTTTGACATATCGCTTGTAAAAAAGTCGTCGAAGCTTATATCGCGCAGGTCGGCGCAGTATCCCGCCGCCGTCCGCTGACGCATATTCATATCGGCTGTTTCAAGTTCTTTTACGGTCGCTTTGTCAAGCGCGGCGCAAAGCGCTTTCGCCGCCGCCTTTTTGCGCTTTTTAACTTCGTTTCCGAAAACGCCGAAAATCAGCGGCAAAAGCGACGTGTCGCCCGCCTCAGCCGATGTCAGGATCCTGTTCAGCTCTTTGTCGGAATAACCTTTTTTGAATATCATTTTTTTGTTATGTTCCCGTCTTCGTCTATTCTGATGCCGGGCGAAAGACCTCTCATATAATCGAGCGCCGCCGCTTTTTCGCCGCCTTTGCTTACTCTCACGTGGTCGTGATCCTGTATACAGGCGATAAAACGCGTACTCGCCGTCATATCCGCCGGATCTATCGTTAACTGAATTATCCCGGATTTCATATCCGAGCCGTTGAAAAGAAAGTTGCCTAAGTTGTAAGCTATCGTCCTGCCCTTGTATATCTCGATACCCTGAAGCGCGTGCGCGTGCGAGCCGATTATGAGATCAGCCCCGGCGTCAACGTACAAACGCCCCTGAAGTCGGATTATATCCTCGATCTG
Organism: uncultured Ruminococcus sp.; assembly: GCA_902784545.1. Classification (GTDB taxonomy): domain Bacteria; phylum Bacillota; class Clostridia; order Oscillospirales; family CAG-272; genus UBA1248. The sequence continues at coordinate 10,381 of CACZVC010000101.1, forward strand.
CGACGACCATTCCGCGCCCCAGTGCGCCATAATAATTACAAAATCACAGCTTTCGTCCGCTTTTTTTACGGCGGATATCATATCCTCCGGATCGTACATTCCGAAAACTCCTGCGGAGCTGTCGGCTGCGAGCGGCGTTTTCAGATTCTTTTCCGCGCGCGAGCCGCAGATTATCGCTATTTTTCTGCCGTTTATGACGTAGTAAAACGGCTCCGAAGCCTCGGACAGATCCCTGCCGGCGCCCGCGTGGTCTATGCCGTATTTGTCAAGCGCTTTAAACGTGTCGAAAAAAGCGTCCGGACCGTAGTCGTATATGTGATTGTTCGCGGTCGATACGAAATCCACACCCAGCTCGTTCAGTATTTTCAGATTTTCCTCTTTTGCGCGGAAGGTGTACGTTTTGTTTATCTTTTCACCGCGCGACGATACAGGGTATTCGTTCGTCGCCGCCATAACGTCGAAGCTTTCAAGCGTCGATACAGTGTCCGCGTCGGCGATATATTTTATGTCGCCGCCGTATTTTTCGTATCTTTGCATTACCTGCCAGCCGTCGGACAGCATTATATCGCCGCAGAAGCCGAGGCTTATGACGGACTTGTCGTGCGCTTCGGGTGCGCGCGATTTTTTATATGCTGCGCCTTTATATTCGTCAAATAAAACGTATACGCTTTTTCCCGTAAGCGCGTAAAGATATTCGTTGTCATAGCCGCCGGAGCCGATCTTTCCGCTCAGTTTTTCGTATATATCCGCGCCGTATCTCTCGCGTATAAAATCAAGAAAAGCCTTTGACGTGTACGCGTTTTCATAGCTTATAACGGGCTCGGCGTCGGTTTCCGCTTCCGTCTCCTCGTCCGTCTGCACATCCGTTACGGCGACGGCCGCGGCGTCCGTTTCCGTCTCCGGCCCGGTCTGCGCCTCGGTAACAGCGACCGTATCCGTTCCGGTCTGCGCTTCGGAAACAACGTCCGTCTCCGTTACGGCGGTAACGTCTGCTTCCGTGCCGGTCACCGCCTGCGTAACGGTGATAACGTCCGTTTCTGTCTCTTTGACTGACGTTTCCTCCGCTGTCGCCGTTACGTCCGTTTCATTTACCGCACAGGCGGAAAAGAGAAGAGACAAAATGAGAAGCAAAGCCGCAAAACAGCGCCGCCTCATGCCGGCGCCGCCTGATCCGCGCCGTCCGGACGGTCGTACTTGCTGAATTCGCTGCTTATAAAATTCGTTTTCTTGAACATCTCGAACATCGCATAATAGCGCGGATGCTCTCGCCAGCCATTGTCGAGCGAGTTTTTGCCCTCGGTGACGATAACGGCGTCCTTATACGTTTCGCGCAGACGGTCAAGCTGATCGACAGGCACATTTTCAGAATTGATTATCCAGAATCTCTCGATCATTGGCAAATCAAAAAGATTCGATATATCGGTTATGTTGTGCAGGTAGCTGATATTCACGTCAACAAGCTCTTTGCATTCGCCCAGAGCCGAAACGTCTTTCAGCTGTCTGTTGACGAACAGCTCTATATAATGCAGATGCTTCAGCTTTGTCAAGGGCGTAAGATCGTTCAGCTTGTTGTCCGCGAGTATGAGCACGCGGAGCTCCGTAAGATAGTCGCCGATAACGGAAATATCTGTTATCGCCTGATGACCGAGGTCGAGCGCCTGAAGATCCGTACAGTATTTCAGCACCTGTATGTCGTCGCTCGTCATTCTTTCGTAATCGTAGTTGTAAATAAGGACGGAAAAGGCTTTTGCGTCCGTTTTGAGCGACCATTTGCAGCCGAGCTTCAACAGCCATACTATTTTTATACCGGGGAATTCGTCGCGCAAAGCACCGAGCTCCTCGTCTGTCGCGGAGCATTCCGATACGTCGATACGCTTTAAGCCCGCCATAAGCGGCAGTCTGCTCCGTAAAATGTCCGCGGTGAGTTCGGTTTTTCCGGAAAGATCGAGATCCTCCGTCTCCGAATCGTACCTTTCGCCGAGGATCTCCACCTCCCACAAAAAGCGCACGGAGGGAAAATTACTGACGAGCGCCGCCTGCTCAACGGCGTTGTAGTCAACGCCGTAAAGACTGACGCTTTTAAGCGACGTCAGACGTCTGAGCTCCGTCATAAGCAGATTCAGATCCGGCTTCGTGTTGTCGAGCACCGCGTCACGCATATCGTCTCTTATCTTAACTCCCGATATTTCGACAACGCCCGGGAGCACGAAAGTTATGCCCGGATTTTCCGATATAAGCGCGTCTTTTTCGTCGAGAGGTATTTCCGTGTCCGATCTTATCAGCTTGAGCGACGGAAGATACGGGAGCGCACTTTTAAGCTCTTCGATATCAAACTCGCCGTCTATCAAAAGCTCCTCCGCGTCGTCGTATACTTTTTTGCCGAACAACTCTGTATACGCCCTGCATTTTATTTCAGCCGAGGGGAACGCTTCCGTCAGTATCCGCTTTTCGTCTTCGCTTATTTCAAATCCGCCCAGGTCTATCGAGGCAAGCTCCGGGAAGTTTGCAAGCGCTGACAAAAGCCCGTCAAACGACGGTATTTCATCAAATTCAAACGATATCTCCCGCGTATCCGCCGGGATAAAACGCCCGAAAACCTCGATAACGGGTATGTCCGTCTCCGCTTTTGTCTCCGTTTGCGGCTCCGTTTCGGTTCCCGTCACGGTCTCCTCTTTTGTAAGGGGAATATACGTCGCTTCCGTCGCAAACGGACCTTCGTTTTCACAGCCGGTCAAAAAGATCGTACAAAAGATAAAAAGTGATATGATGATAAAAAAGTTCTTTTTCATTATCCCGACCTCTTCTTTATTTATATATATAATACACGATAACGCGCGGTTTGTCAATACCGTAAAGGTATTCGGATAAATAAATAATATACGGAAATTTTTTCCGCGCGGCGAATAAAAAAAGCGAAGTTTACGCGAGGTACTCTTAAGGACAGTTAATGAAAACCGGCTGAAGTAAGGAACAAAATCCTTATTTCAGCCGGTATTTTGTCGAATATCTCTGCTGCAATCAGGATGTCTGTGTGCCAAACGTCGAAAAGAATGATGATTGCCCTGACGGGCAAATGATGAGCCTCCCTTCGGTCGCTATGATGATTTGCGGTTTCACCGCAAAATGATGAAATGAGTTCCGCTTCATGTGCCGAAGGCGCTCATCATTCGGCGAAGCCGTTCATCATGCGCGAAAGCGCTCATCATGTGCCGCGCAAGCGGAACTCATAACTGCCGACTGTTTTAAAGGACAGTCGGCTTACCCGCTTGTATTTATAACGCTCTGATAAGCGCGGCGGCGCTCTGATAGCGCTTGTCCGGGTTTATCTGCGTACATTTTGTTATTATCCTGCC
>CACZVC010000102.1 GCA_902784545.1 uncultured Ruminococcus sp.
CCTCGAAGAGGGAGCCTTGATCTGCCTCCCTCTTTGAGGGAGGTGGCGCGCCGTTTTACGGCGTGACGAAGGGAGTAAATACTTTGTCTTCAAGTTGAACGACCGGAGCGATCCGGTCGTTTTTTATAGATTCAGGAAACTTAAAAGCGCCGTCGAATACGGATTTTTTCGTTAATTTTAGTTGACATTTCGGAAAAAATATGATATAATAAATTTGCGACGTAATCAAATACCTAAAACCTAAAAGGCAAACATAGTCTTAGGGCAACAGTACTAAGCTCTTTTCACGTTTTGCCTTTTAGGTATTGTGATTGCGTCGCGGCAAGAGCTATGTATGTTGCAGTGCGTGGCTTCGTGCCGCGCACTTTTTATTTTCAGATAAAACGGAAAGGAATAAAATATGTCAGAAGAAAAACCGGTAAAAAAACCGCTTAAAGCAAAAAGAATAAAAGGTAAAACCTATCACATAAAATACAACGTGACAAAAGCGAAAAAAAACACCGCGGAAATGCTTGATTTCACAAAATCAATAATCGATATAATGCTCGGAAATCTTTGACCGGACAATAAATATAATTTTCAACAGGAGGCAGAAATGAAAACCAAACAGACAATTAAAAATGACCGGAGCGATCCGGTCGTTTTTTGATAGATACCGCGCCCGCGTGAAAAACGCGGCTTTATTTTTTTCTCTTTCTTATTTCGCGTTTTTATGCGCGGCCTTTGGTGTAGTATTTGGGTGAGGTGAAAAAAAGTGAACGGTATTACGGTTTACGGGGACGTATTGTTTTTAATAAATTTTTCAATGGATTTTCTCGTGCTTTTCTGCGTGTCGATTAAAACAGAAGCCGTGGCTTATCGTTTTGTCGTCGGCGCTCGGCGGCGTATACGGCGTGGCGGCGCTGTTTATCGAAAACGTCTTTCTCACGGTCGTATGCAATATCGCCGCGGCGGCGGTCATGTGCCTCATAGCGTTTCCGCGGGCGCGCGGCTTCACGTTCCTTAAATGCTCCGCTTTGTTTTACGGAATATCGCTTCTGACCGGGGGAGGTATAACGGCGGCGTATCTGCTTCTGCACCGCATCTGGCGCGGGGCCGACGTCAACCCGGACACACCGGCGGTGCTGTCCGACATCCCTCTCGGCACGTTTTGCATTTTAGGTGTTGTAAGCGTTATCGCCTCATACGTCACGGGCAGGATATTCGGCAGACAGAGCGGCAAAAAAGAGATCAAGGTCAGGATAAAGGGCAAACGCGGCGAGGCTGTCTGCCGCTGTTTATCCGACAGCGGCGCGCTCCTCTGCGAGCCGCTTACCGGCTCGCCTGTCATAATAGTCAAGCTCGGCTGTATAAAGCGCTGCGTCGACGGCGAGCTTTTCACGGCGCTTTCAAGCCCGGATCTTAGCGAGACCGCCGAGGGGCTCCGGCTCATACCGAGCCGCGGCGTCGGCGGAGACAGGCTTCTGCCCGGATTTCAGCCGGTGAGCGTAAGTATAAAAGGCTGTGAGCGGCGCGCCGTCGTCGCGGTCGTCGCGGAAGACGATCTCGGCGGCTTCGACGGTATCGTTCCCGCTTCGCTGTGTATATAAAGGAGGTATTATGAGGCTGATATTCTTTATAAAAAAACTGTTCGGATTCGACTCGCCGGCGGAGTTTGACGAAGGTCTTGTATTCTACATAAACGGACCGCAGACGCTTCCTCCGCCGTTATCCGCGGAGGATGAGGCGGACGCCGTATCGCGCATGAAGACGGATCCTTCGGCGCGCAAGCTTCTTATCGAGCATAATCTGCGCCTCGTCGTCTATATCGCAAAGCGCTTTGAAAGCACGGGCATCGGGCTCGAGGATCTTATTTCCATAGGCACGATAGGACTTATAAAGGGCGTCAATTCTTTTAAGGACGACAAGAACATAAAGCTCGCAACGTACTGCTCACGCTGTATCGAAAACGAGATACTTATGTATATAAGAAAAAATTCGTACCTGCGCGCCGAGGTATCGCTCGACGAGCCGATAAATACGGACTGGGACGGCAACGAGCTGCTCGTCGGCGACGTGCTCGGCTCCGATCCCGACAGCGTTTCAAAAGGGCTTGAGGAAACGGAGGAGAGGACGATGATAAAGCGCCTCGTCGCCGCGCTCAAACCGCGCGAAAGGCAGATAATCGAACTGCGCTTCGGTCTGCGCGGCGGCAGGGAGCTGACGCAGAAGGAGGTCGCCGACCTGCTCGGCATCTCGCAGTCCTACATCTCCCGCCTCGAAAAAAAGATAATAGAACAGCTGAAACAGCAGATAGAAAATACGATATGACCTTCCCCGAAAGCAAAAGAAAAGGACTGCCGCGGCAGCCCTTTTCTTTTGCATTGTTTTTAACTTTCTTCTTTCGTCAGATCACCGTCGGTACAGTGAACGGTATAATTTCCTGCATTATAATTCCATTCCATATATTTTCGGATGGTCTTCCACTGCTCTTTCGTTCCGTTGTAATTTATGCTTACAAGACCGGTACATTCGCTGAATGCACTACCGCCTATCGACGTCACGCCGTCCGGTACCGTCACGCTTGTAATACCGCTGCAGCCGTAGAACGCATAATTGCCTATCGACGTTACGCTTTCCGGTATCGTCACGCTCGTAAGACCGCTGCAGCCGCAGAACGCATAAGGGCTTATCAACGTTACGCCGTCGGGTATCGATACGCTTGTAAGATTTTTGCAGTCTTCAAACGCTTTGCTGCCTATCGAAGTTACGCTGTCCGGTATCGTCACGCTTGTAAGACCGGTACAGTTGCTGAATGCACCACTGCCTATCGAAGTTACGCCGTCCGGTATCGTAACGCTTGTAAGACCGCTGCAGCTGTAGAACGCACTACCGCCTATCGATGTCACGCCGTTTCCTATCGTCACGCTCGTAAGACCGCTGCAGCCGCAGAACGCATAAGAGCTTATCAACGTTACGCCGTCGGGTATCGTCACGCTTGTAAGATTTTTGCAGTCTTCAAACGCATACATGCCTACTGACGTTACGCTATCCGGTATCGTCACGCTCGTAAGGCCGGTACAGCCGGAGAACGCAAAATTGCCTATCGACGTTACGCTGTCCGGTATCGTCACGCTTGTAAGACCGGTGCAGTCTTGGAACGCACCCTCGTCTATCGACGTTACGCCGCTGCCTATCGTCACGCTCGTAAGGCCGGTACAGTTGCGGAATGCATAGACGTCTATCGACGTCACGCCGTCCGGTATCGTCACACTTTTAAGCCCACCGCAGCCTTCGAACGCATACATGCCTACTGACGTTACGCTGTCCGGTATCGTCACGCTCGTAAGGCCGGTACAGTTGCTGAATGCATCACTGCCTATCGACGTTACGCTGTCCGGTATCGTCACGCTCGTAAGACCGCCGCAGCCGGAGAACGCAAAATCGCCTATCGACGTCACGCCGTCCGGTATCGTAACGCTTGTAAGACCGCTGCAGCCGTAGAACGCATAATCGCCTATCGACGTCACGCCGTCCGGTATCGTCACGCTTGTAAGACCGCTGCAGCCGTAGAACGCATAAGCGTCTATCGACGTCACGCCGTCCGGTATCGTCACGCTTGTAAGACCGCAGCAGTTGTAGAACGCATTATTGCCTATTGATGTTACGCTGTCCGGTATCGTCACGCTGCTAAGACCGCTGCAGCCTTCGAACGCAAAAATGCCTATTGACGTCACGCTGTCCGGTATCGTCACGCTCGTAATACCGCTGCAGTTGCAGAACGCATCGATGCCTATCGACGTTACGGATTTTCCGTCGTGTTTATCCGGCATTATAACGTTTTCAGGCATGTTATTTACGTCTTTTGCTTTTATTTCATACGTTCCGTCGCCGAGCAGCTTGAATTCAAAATATTCGTCGGGCGTCGGCTCGTGTATCTCCGGATCAAGCTCTTCCGGCGCCTCGCCCGAGCTTACGAACCGGAACAGGGATACAACGTCTTTGTTGTTAACGCTTCCGTCGCTGTTGAAATCATACGCCGATTCGTCTTCAAGCTTATCCGAGCCTGAAACGTATCTGAACATCGTTACGACGTCTTTATTATTGACCGCGTTATCGCCGTTGACGTCGCCTTTGAAAAGCGACAAAGCGCCGCTTGCAAGTATCAATGAAAAAAGTACTGACAGAATAACGGCAAAGCAAAAAATTTTTTTCATTTCGTTTTCCTTTCAGTAAAGTTTGTATTACTATATCACATTTGCTTATATTTGTCAATAGTTATAAAAATATATACACGGCGCTTGATATGGTTATTGACTTTTGGCGCGCGGTATGATATAATTTCAGAAACACGATAAACGGAGAATAATATGAAAAAAATCATAAAAAAGGCGGTGTCCGTTATGATGGGTATTGTTATGTCGCTGTCGGGAGTCTGCGCGGCGGCGCAGACCGAGGCGGACGGCGTTGAAAAGGTCGCGGTCTGGCGCAGGACCGACGTTGTTTTGCACAGCGATAAAAAATACGGCAATCCTTATAAGGACGTCGATATCGACGCCGTTTTCACACACGAGGACGGCACGGAAATAAAGCTTTACGGCTTCTGGAACGGCGGTGACGAATGGCGCGTGCGCTTCGCGCCGACTAAAACGGGCGTGTGGAATTACAATATCGTCTGCACGGATAAGGAAAACGGCTCGCTTTCACGGTCGGGCAGTCTGCTCGCGGTGGAAAACAACGGCGAGACCGGAACGGACAGGCACGGCTTTATAAAAATCTCCGATAACGGCAGATATTTCACCTACGACGACGGAACGCCGTTCTTCTGGCTCGGCGACACGAACTGGCAGGCGCCGAACTACGTTTCGATAAACCGCTGCAACTATCCCGGCTGTAAATGCGGCAATCAGTTTACGCACGAGGTGAACGACAGGATCAAAAAGGGCTTTACCGTCTATCAGACTTATTTCGATTCGAGCGAATCGGACGGAGGCGGACAGATCCCCGTAACGCCCGAGCCTTCGATGTGGACGAAAAAATACGAGCTGATAGACCCGAAGGTCTTTACCGAAAAATACGATTATATGTTCGATTATCTCGCGGACAGCGGTATGGTCATCGCGCTCGGCTTCGGCGTTCACAGCATAACGACGAAGAGCATGAAAAAGGACGCGCTCGACAGGCTGTCGAGGTATCTCACGGCGAGATACGCCGCGTACCCCGTCGTCTGGATAACCGCGCAGGAGGTGACTGGCAAGGAGCATTTCGACCTGTGGATGTCGTCGGCGCGCATAACAGACGCGGGCGACGGTTACAATCATCCGCAGAGCGCGCATATGTTCCCGCTCGACGTAAATGACGAAAGAGTGCGTGAGCTTGCGTCCGAGGACTGGCACGACTGGTTCGCTTTGCAGAACGGTCACGGTCCGACGATACCGGCAAAGGCGACGTATAACGGTTACTACAAATACACATACACGGTAAACGGCGAGAAGAAAAACAAGCCCTTCGTCGAAACGGAGGCGAATTACGAGGATATTTACTGCGGCGGCTTCAACGGTTACAAAGCCTCGAGGATAGCGGCGTGGAAAGCGAATCTGTGCGGAAGCTGCGGTTTCACCTACGGCGTTACAGGGATTTGGGCGAACTGCTGGTCGACGGCGGGAAGCACCGGCTGGCTCGGCACGTTCAGCACGGAGCCGTGGTATATGGGGCTTGACAAGCCCGGCTCTTATGAAATGAAATACATGGCGGAGTTTTTTAAAACCGTCGGTTTTCACCGCCTTGTCCCGCGCTTCGACGCGCGCTCCCATTCCGATTTTTCCGCGGAGACAAAGGTCCTGGCGTCGACGGACGACGGAAAGACCGCGGTAATGTATTTCTATAACTCCGATAAAACGACGGGAACGCTCAAAAAGCTGAATGAAAACGAGACTTATTCCGCCCGGTGGTTCGATCCGCTTACGGGGAATTATATAAAAGCGGCTGACGGCGTGAAAACCTCCGGCTCGTACGTTCTTCCCGAAAAGCCCGATACGGGTGACTGGGTGCTTCTCGTAACAAGCGAGGACTTCGGCGCGTTCGCAACAGAGCCGGCGCCGGAGACGGACGGCGCGGAAACGGAAAAAATAAACGTGCTCAAAGGCGCGTCCGGCGAGTGCAGCACGTCGACCGGAGGACACGAGGCTGCGAAGGCGACAGACGGTTCGTCCGATACTTACTGGTGCGCCTCGAGCGAAGATTTTCCGCAGTGGGTGAGCTACGATATGAAAGAGGCGAAGACCTTCCGCACGGTGAGGTTCAGTATGCACGCCGGCACGATGAACGCCTCGTATGTGATCGAGGGGAGCGACGACAACAAAAACTGGAAAAAGCTCTATGAAACGCAGAACGCCGGCGCGAGCGGCGAATACATAAGAGCCGATCTGCCCGAGGCGGAGACCTGCCGCTATATAAGGATAACGTTTGACAGCGTCGTCGGCAACTGGGCGACGATACACGAAGCAGAGGCGTACGCTTCCGCCGCCGGAACGCCCGCGGTAAAAGAGTTTGCGGGAGAGATACAGAAGCCGGACGCCGTCTGCATCGGATCCTGCGTTTACGACGCGGCGGGAAGACTTTCCGATTCGACAGGAACTCTGTTCGACGGCAATCAGAAAACGATATGGCGCCCGTTCGCCGCTGAATCCACGCAGACCGTCAGAATGGACCTGAGGGAGAAAAAGGCGCTTACGGGCATAAACGTGGTGCTGGGACCGAAATCGTGCGTGCCCGCGGTGCGCGTCGACGCGTCGAACGACGGCGAGGTGTGGTACGTCGTTAAAGACACGTCAAAAACCGAGACCGTACCGTGCAAGGGTGAAAAATACGGCACAAAAAACGTCATATCGCTCGAGCTTAAAGGCGATTACAGATACGTTAATCTGATCATAATGGGCGGTCCCGGAAAGGACGTCGTTAAAAGCGTATCCGAAATAGAGCTTTTCGCCGACGCGGCTGAGAGTCAGAGCGCAGATACCGAGACCGCGGCGGAGACCGGCGAAACGACCGTGACGGAGACGGAAACGGAAGTGACGGCGGGCGTTGATGATGCCGGCGAAAAGGGAGGCTTTCCGTTCGTACCCGTTATCGCGGCGGCAGCCGCGGCTGCCGCGGCAGTCGTCACAGGCGCGATATTGATCGCAAAAAAGAAGAAAAAGAAATAGTTGTTTACAAAATATTTAAAAAAATCTCTCAAAACATATTGCAAAAACCGAATTTTTGTGATATACTGTTAAATACGATTTTTAATCAGTTCAGAGGCAGCCAGCAAGTTCTGTGTATAGGGTACGCTTTCAGCCCCAACCACGGGATATCGGCGCCGAAAGAAAGGAACGGTAATAAAATGAAGCAAGGAATCCATCCGAACTATCAGGAATGCACGATCACCTGCGCTTGCGGAGAAGTCGTTAAGACCAGATCGACAAAGGGCAATATGCGTGTTGAGATCTGCTCCAAATGCCATCCGTTTTTCACGGGCAAGCAGAAATTCGTTGACAGCGGCGGCCGTGTTGACAAGTTCAAAAGCCGTCTCAACGCAAAGGTCAAATAATTCATTTGACGGACAGGACAGGACGATCGTTATCGTTTTGTCCTTTTTCTATATTTGAGGTTATAATGGAAAAGCTTTTTAAAGAAGAAAAAACAACGAAAGCCGTACTCGTTTCCGTGCGCACGTCAAACGACGACGAGCACGACTGCGAGGCGAGCCTCGAGGAGCTCGGCAGACTGCTTGAAACGGCGGGCGGCGAGCTTTGCGCGGAGGTCGTGCAGGTAAGGGAATCGCCCGACGCGAGAACGTACATAGGCTCCGGCAAGCTGGCGGAAATACGCGATATCTGCGAGCAGGACGGCGCGGAGCTCGTTATATTCGACGGAGAGCTTTCGCCCGCGCAGATCAAAAACGCCGAGGACGCGATAGGCGACGTTACGGTCATCGACCGCCCTATGCTCATACTCGATATTTTCGCCCTGCACGCAAAAACGGGCGAGGGCAAGCTCCAGGTCGAGCTCGCACAGCTGAAATACACGATACCGCGCCTCGCCGGTCACGGTACTGAGATGTCCCGTCTCGGCGGCGGCATAGGCACGAGAGGTCCGGGCGAAACGAAGCTCGAATCAGACCGCCGCCATATAAAGCGCCGCATCGCCGCGCTTGAGGAGCAGATACGCGAAATGGAGAAAAACCGCAGGATACAGCGCGAAAAACGCGACAAAAGCGGTATTTTTCGCATTGCCGTCGCCGGTTACACGAACGCCGGCAAATCCACGCTTCTGAATCATCTGACCGACGCGGGCATTTTAGCGGAGGACAAGCTGTTCGCAACGCTCGACCCGACGACGAGAAGATATACGCTCCCGTCCGGCGTCGAGGTGCTTCTGACTGACACGGTCGGTTTTATAAGAAACCTGCCGACGCAGCTTATAAAGGCGTTCCGCTCCACGCTCGAGGAGGTCATATACTGCGACGCGATACTCATAGTCGCAGACGCGTCCGACCCGGAATGCGAGGCTCAGTTACAGGTCACGGAAAGCCTTATACACGAGCTCGGAGCCGCCGACAAGCCGATAATCTACGCTTTCAACAAATGCGACGCGAGACCGGAGGGCTTTACGCCGCCGTTCGGTATGAGAAACAGGACCGGCGTCTGCATTTCGGCTCTCACGGGAAAAGGAACGGATGAGCTCGCGGCGCTTCTGGAGCGTACCGCGAACGGCGGAAAAACCACGGAGATAATAAAAATACCGCCGTCGAAAGGCGCGGCTTTGAGTTATCTTTACGCAAACGCGTCGGTTTTAAACGTCGAATACAAAGAAACAGATACCGTCGTGACTGTAACGCTCGACAAAAAAACGCTCGGCGCGGTAAGAAAAATGCTCGGTGAATGATATGGACGGATATAAACCGTATAAGACCGTAAAAAAGCAAGCCGAGGCGGAATACGTTGAAAAAAAGTCGCGTTTCATCGCGACCGTCTCGCCGGTCAAAGACGATGACGAAGCGCGTGAATTCGTCGCCGCGGTAAGAAAAAAATACCCCGACGCGCGGCATAACGTTTACGCATATCTCACGCTTGACGGGATGACGAGATACAGCGACGACGGAGAGCCGAAGGG
>CACZVC010000103.1 GCA_902784545.1 uncultured Ruminococcus sp.
ATTGTTCGTATCGAACATGAATTGAGCCTTACGGCTCATGAATTGTCCCTTAAAGGACATTAAAGAGGTTGTCACTTAATGCGACAGCCCCTTTTTATTATTCTTTTATAAATTCAAAACGTCCCTATGTCGAGCGACGCGTCGTCCTCGCCTTTTGTTATGGACAGTATTTTTACCTCGTAGGAATTCTTTTCGTTTACCGTTACGGTGACGGTCTGCCCGGCTTTGGCGCCTAAGATCGCCTTTCCGAACGGGGATTCCTTTGAAATATTGTTTGTAAACACGTCGTTGCGCAGAGTGGTGACTATGCGCACCTTTTTCGTTTCGTCCTTTTTCGGGATATATACCTCCACCTCGTCGAACAGTCCGACCTCGTCGGCGGCGGAATCCGTGGAGATGATTTTCGCCGTTTTTATCATCGTTTCAAGATAGCGCATACGCCGCTTGTTTTCGTTGATCTCGCGCTTTGCCGTTTTGTACTCGTCGTTTTCGCTCAGATCGCCCAGCTCTCTCGTGCGCTTTACCTCGGCGCGCAGGTCCGGCATCATCGCCTCGCGGCGGCGAAGCTCCTCCTTCATTTTTTCGATGTCTACCAAAGTCAGTTCGTCGTTCATTTTTCGTCTCCTTTTTATGAATGTACCGTAAGAGCTATGAGAAGCTCCGTGTCGTCGTCCGCGGCGGCGCGGCATCTGCGCGTGCCTCCGCATTTTTTACATTTGTAATTTATAATAAAGCCTTTTTTCGGATCAGGCTCGCTCGAAGTCGGAACGAGAAGCCCGCCGCATTCGTTCTCTCTGTCGCCGGGGTTTACGTCGACGTGGAGCGAGCAAAGGCAAATATTACAGTGATCTCTTGAAGAATACGACAGCGGCGGCACGCTTGCCCCGCAGTTTTCACATATAAAACCGCTGTCATTTTTTGTAAACCGTTTTATCTGCATAATTTTACCCGGATAACACATAATATCCCGCGGAGGATAAATATGAAAAGATTATTTGTATTGTTTTTAGCCGCTTTTATTTTCGCTCTGCCGTGCTTTGCCCAGCAGGGCTCTGTGAACCAGTATATAGCCGACGGCGCGCCCGAGGGCGAAACGCGCGACCCTTATACCGTCAATTCCGTCGAATCGACCGCGCCGGACAGAGCTTTATCCGTCGGCACGGGTCTTGACGCGGACGTGACCGCCGCGATAATCATCGGCGCCGTCGCCGTGCTGATAACGGTCGCCGTAATAGTTACGGCTCTCATTTTGAAGCGCAGAGGTGAAAGCGTATAGCGCCGCTACGACGACGGAAGCAGCCTGCTGTCGAGCGGCTCCGTGTTTTTGAATATCTCCTCCGGTTTTATATCGGGGGACGTTTTTATTTCCGCGGTGTATTTTTCATAATACTCCGCTTTTTTGTTTTCCCTTATATTGCCGTCCATCGAGGAGAAGAAAACGGCGTTTTTTTCGTCCGCCCACAGGCCGGGCTCAAGCGCGTATTTTTTTATGACCATAAGCCCGTACGACGTTTCGACAAACGCCGCTTCTCCGACTTCAAGTCCGACGGCGGTTTTGACGTAATTTTCGTCGAGCAGGGTATCATCCGATATGAAATATCCGTCCGTGTACGCGGTCATACCGCCGTCCTCGTTGTATTCCTCCGACAGCTTTTCAAAATCCTCGCCGTTTTTCGCTTTTTCATAAGCCTCCTCCGCGGTCTTTCTCTTTTCCGCCTTTTCCTCATCCGTCAGAGGCTCGGTCTTGTATCTGCCGGTATAGACGTCCATCACGGGATCGCCTTTTTCGTCAAGCACGTACTTTTCCTCATTTTTTATAAGTATATGCTTTACGCGGCTGTAGTTTTTCTGATAATAATCCTCGCGTTCTTCATCCGTAACGGCGTATTCGCCGCCTTCGCCGAAGAGCTTTTCCGAGACGGACATCGCGCGCGTTTCAAATTCGTATACGCGGCGCAGCACGTCGATATTCATACCGTATTTGCCGAGTATGGCGTTGAGCTCGCCGCGCGAGCCGGCGTTCGTGAGGTCCTTCTGCACAAGCTCGTCGACGGTCTGTTTCAGAAGCTCCCTGTTTTCCTTATCGTTATAAAGCTCCGATCCGTCGTATAAGGCGGAGCCGACGAGCATTTCGTTTACCATTTTGTCTACGTATTCGCGCACCTGCTCTCCGAGAGTCTTCCCGTCCTCGCCCTTTTCGTCCCATATCGCCTCGGTATAGCCGTCGGATACGACGTAGCCGTACTGCGTGACCGACGAGAAAAAGCGGGCTTTATAGTACGCCGTCCAGTATTTATACTGATTTTCTGTTATCTCATATTTGCCGTACGTCTTATACGCCGCTGAGCTTACCGTGCAGGCGCACAGAGGGAAAAGAAGGCAGAATATGAGCAAAAACGGTATCGCTTTTTTCATTATCAGAACAGATACTGCCACGAGAACGTGTACGGCAGCTCCTCCATTTTATACTTTTCCGTTATTTCCTTCACGGTCTCCGTCTTATCGTAATACGGTTTCACTAAATTGTCGAAATCGTATTCTCTGACAAGGTCCTCAAAGTTGTAAAAATCCTCGCCGGGCTGATTTATCTCCTTGCCCCAGCCGCCGTCGTCAAGCTCCGTGCGCTGGATTATATAGATCCCCGTCGGAAGCTGAAGCAGACCCGTCTCGCCGGTTTTCAGCTTCATCACCGCGGCGGATATGACGGTTCCGTATTCGTTTACGCTGCAAAGATAATGGCCGTTTTTATAGTCGCCCTTTTCGAGCTGTTCCGAATATTCTTCGATAAATTCCCTTATATCGCCGCCGTTTCTGACCTTTTCAAGTATATCCTTCGCAAGCGCCAGCTTTTCCTCGTAGCGCTCGTCCGATATCTCCGTTACCTTTGCGTTTTTGTCCCCGTCGTACACGATATTTCCGCTTTCGTCGCGGACGAAATCGCTGTTCATAAGATAAAGCAGCTCAAAGCGGTAATAATTGTTTTTGTAATAATCCTCGCGCTCCGCGTCTGTTATTTTATCGACTCCGTTTTCGCCGTACAGATAATCCTGATACGCGCCGACCTTTGAGTCCATAATGAGAACTTCTTTAAGGTCGCTTTCGCCGACGTTCAACTTTTTGAAGACCTCGTCGTTTTCTATGCCGTTTTTGTCTTCAAGCGAGGCTTTTATGCCGGCTATCATTTTATCGACCGAATAAAGCTCGGAATCCGTCAGCTTAAGCCCGCTTTTGTCGAAAAGATAACAGCATACAAGGCGTTTTTTTATCGCTTCCTCCGATATTTCCGTCAGCCTGTCCGCGTTCGTCACGCCCTCGTTTTCCGTCTGCCAGAAGGACGGATCGTCCGTCTGTCCCAACGCCGACAGCCAGTACTGCTTGTAGCAGGCAAGATAATACGCGTAAACGGCTTCGGAAACGGATTCGCCCTCAAGCCTCATCGCCGCCTCTTTTTTTCCGGAGCACGCGAAAAAAGCTGCCGCAAGACACAGGCATAAAATAATACAAACGGACTTTTTCAACATAACGAAAGCTCCTTAAAAAATAAAACGGATCGACGCGAAAAAAACTGTCCGCCGACCCGATTTATCATACTTTTTTCAACCCTCAACGGCTTCCTTGATTTCTTCCTTGACGTCCTCGCACTTCTCGCACATCTCTTCGCCCAGATCGTCAAGATCGTCTATATCTCCGAGCTCGTCAAGATCGTCGAGATCGTCGAATTCTTCTTTTTTATCCGCTTCCTCCTTGCGCTTTTTCAAAGCCTTTATGACAAAAAGCGCGGCGCAGACAACGCCTATAACGGCGAAAATGATTATTATAACAGCCGCAATGCTGTTTTTATTATCCTTTTTATTCATCTTCATATCCTCCCTTTTTTAATAATAATATATTATTTCGGATTTTCGTTCAATTCAATTTTATTAACAAATTTTAAAAAAGCTCAATATCTCGGGTGATTTTTATAGTATTCTTCCATAAAATAAGACTCAAAATGCTTTTTAAAACGAAGAAAAGGCTTTCCCCTCGTATCTATCGAACGAACGAGCACCGCCTTTATCCCGGCTCTTTTCGCGCATAAAACGTCCGTGAATATCTGATCTCCGATAAGGCAGGCGTTTTCCTTTTTCCTGTCCATCTGTTCTATCAGCGCAAGCAGCTTTTTTTTCGCCGGCTTCATCGCGCGGCTTACGGTGATATAGCCCAGCACGGTGTTGAAGGTGTAAACGCGGCTTTCGCTGTTGTTCGATATAAGCCCTATGCGCACGCCCGTCGCCTCGACGGCGTTGAGCCAGTCGAGCATATCTTTTTGCGGCAGCTTTTCTCCGTACGTCGCCAGAGTATTGTCGATATCGCATATAAGGCAGTCGATACCGTTTTCAATAAAAAACTCCGGTCTGATTTTTAAAACGGACGGAACAAACAAGTCCGGGATGAATTTTTCTTTAAAGCTCATTTCTCATCTTTCCGATTATAATATTGCCCATATTATATCATAAACATAAAGTTAAATTATAAATATATTATATAAATACAGTAAAATTTAATATAATATACTTGATAAAATCCGCGTTTTGTGGTATAATGCATACGTGGGATCATTTGTTTTTGAAAGGATAATATATGCAGTACGAATTTATATGGGAATCCATACTGAAAAATATGAAGGGTACGTATTCGGATATAAGGATAAACGCGTACTTTAAAAATATAAAGATAATCGAAATAGGCGCGCAGTATATTCTTCTGATGACGCCTTCGACCGACACGCTCGATTACGTCAGGGGAGAGCAGGCGGTTTTGGAGCGCTTCGTAAACAACGCCCTGGGCGAATTCAAGGTCGTTTACGTTTTCGCGTACGACCGGGATATGAAAAATCTCGACAAGATAAGAGAGACGATAAAAAACGATCTCGAAAATCCACAGCAGGGCGTTATGCCGTACGATATAAGCTTCGATTCCGGCGTAAGCCGCGCGGACAGCCTTACGAATTCGATAGTACCGCAGAAAAAGGCTTATACGTTCGATAATTACGTCGTCGGCAATTCAAACCTTTTCGTTTACAACGCCTGTCTCGCCGTCGCGGAAAATCCGTCCTCGATGTGGAACCCGCTTCTCGTTTACGGTCCGTCGGGTCTCGGCAAAACGCATCTGATGTACGCCACGACGCGGAAGATATCCGAGCTTTATCCGGAAAAGAAAATAATATACATAACGGGCGAGCAGTTCGTAAACGACATGGTGGATCATCTGAGAAAACGCGACAGCTCCGGCTCCGGCTTCAGCGCGTTCCGCGAAAAATACAGAAAGTGCGACGTTCTTGTAATTGACGACATACAGTTCATCGCCGGCAAAAACGCGGTGCAGGAGGAGTTTTTCCACACCTTCAACACCCTGTATGAAAACCAGAAGCAGATAATAATAACGAGCGACCGGCCGCTTCGCGAAATAAAACAGCTTGACGAAAGACTGCAGTACAGATTTGAAATGGGACTCACCGCCGACATACAGCCGCCGGATTACGAGCTTCGCGCCGCGATAATCAAAAACAAGGCTGACGCGCTTCATCTCGATCTGAGCGAATCGTCCGTCGTCTACCTCGCCGAGCATCTTACGAAAAACATAAGACAGATAGAGGGCGCCCTGACAAAGATCTACGCGAAAAAGTGCTTATACGGTCTTACCGTAACGGACGAGCTCGTTACGGAGTCGATATCCGACCTTACGACAGTCAACGTTTCGCCGAAGGACACCGTTGAAAAGATATTCACGGTGGTCGCGAACAAGTACGGCACGACGAAGGAAGAGATATGCAGTAAAACGAAAAAGCGCGAGATAGCCGAGCCGCGCCACGTCTGCGCTTATCTCATATCCGAGCTTACGGATTATTCGCAGCGGCAGATCGGCGCTTACCTCAACCGCGACAGAACGACGGTAATAAATTCAATAGAGGTAATGAAAAAGGCGATAATGAACAATCCGATATTCGAAAAGGACATAAAAGAGCTTATATCGGAGGTAAAGGACTGAGTTTTCAACGTCCGTCAACACAAATCGTTCAACACCGTGTTGAAAACCCGTTTCACGGTGGAATTCCGGTTGATTTCAAAGATGATTTCGTATGGCTTTGCAGTTGAAATATCACAAATAAAAAATCCGGGGAAAATTATCCACACATGACAGCTTTTTCATACCTTCGTTTTTCCCTGTTTTAATCAACTGCCAAACCCTTTGAAAATCAAGGGGAAAGATAAAAATTCCACATATTCCGCCGCACCTACTAATATATACTACTATTTTCAGATATTGTATACGTAATTGCGCCCGCGGGCGCGCAAAACATAAAAAACGAACCGTCGATTAAAAGACGTGTGGAAAAAGAAAGGACAAAGAAAATGAAAGTCATATTTGATAAGTCAGAGCTTATATCGGCGATAAATCCCGCAATGGGCGCAATATCGTCAAGGCGCGACAACCCCGTGCTTGAATGTCTCAAAATAACGGCGACGGCTCCGGACAAATGCCGTATAACGTCTTATGACAATGAAAAAGGCTTTCATATAGATATAAACGCCGACGTTGTTGACGAGGGGAGCTGTCTTGTAAACGCGCAGCGCTTCTTCGGCATGGTAAAGAATATGCCGGGCGATATAACGTTTGAATGCGGAAAGAATATGACGGCGTCTCTTACGAGCGAGCGCTCGAAGTACGAGATACCGTATCAGGACGCAAAGCTTTATCCGAACATATCCGAAATAAGCGGCCGTCAGAGCTTTACCGTAAAGCAGGGACAGCTGCGCGACGTCATAACTCAGACGATGTTCGCGATAGCCGACGATAACGACAGACTGCAGCTCAACGGCGCGTATTTCGTCGTCGACAACGGTTATATGCACGTCGTCGCGCTCGACGGTCTGCGCTTCGCCGAAAGGATGATACGCGACGAAGAGATAATAAAGACGAATATCGAGGTCGCGGTCGATACGGAAGTCCGTTTCATAATTCCTAAAAAGTCGCTTATAGAGGTAATAAAGCTGCTTGAGGAGCCGGACGAAAAGATAACCGTGATAAAAGCGAGACGCCACGTGACCTTCAAAGTCAAAAACGTCACGTTCCATACCGCGCTTATCGACGGGGATTACATAGAATACACGCGCTTTATACCGAGAAACGAAACGACGACTGCGACGGTAAGGACAAACGACCTGCGCGACAGTCTTGAAAGAGCGCTTTTCATAACCGAATTCAAAGAGGCGGGAAGACTGAAAGCTCCGGTAAAGCTGAATTTCTATGACGGCGGACTCAACGTTTCGTCGGTCTCCTCGTCGAACAGGATAACCGACGAGATAACGGCGGAAAAAACGGGCGCCGATCTTGAAATAGGCTTCAACTGCAAAATGCTGCTCGACACGTTCCGCGTGCTCGACTGCGAAAAAGTAAAATTAAAGCTCACAACGCCGCTTTCCGCAATGGCTATGGTGCCGGTCGATCCCGACGACGATTCGTTTTTGTATTTCACTTTCCCGACGAGGATAACGGAAAGCTTTTAAAAGTGAAGCTCGATAACGTAAAAATAAAGAATTTCAGAAACATAAAGGACGGTAAATTTGAATTTACCGGCGGTCTGAATCTTATAAAGGGCAACAACGCGCAGGGAAAAACGAGCGTGCTCGAGGCGATATACATTTTCGCACGCGGCAGGAGCTTCCGCACGAACAAGGAAGCGGAAATAATAGCGTTCGACAGTCAGACGGCGGATATAGAGATACAGTATGAGGACAACGAGAGAAAAAACCTCATGTCCGTAAAATACGACAGGGACGGGATCAGAAAGCTTTTTAAAAACGGCATACAGGTAAGGCTTTCAAGCGAGTTTTTAGGCAATTTCCGCGCCGTGCTTTTTACCCCGGACCATCTGTCGCTTATAAAGAACGCCGCGACAGACAGACGTCTGTTTATGGATATAGCGATGTCGCAGACGGATCCGAAATACATCACGCGCCTGAAACGGTACAGTATTCTTTTAGCCGAGCGTAATTCGCTTTTGAAGAGCAGGGGCGCGGACAGCAGGGAGTCGATGATACTTTTTGAGGCTCTTGCGGAGCAGATGGCGCCGATAGCCGCCGCGATAACCGTAAAACGCTGCTTGTTTTGCGACAGTCCGACTGAGCATATAAAAAAGTATTTTGAAAAAATGACGGACGGAGCGGAGATAACCGAAACGGAATACGAAAGCTGTCTGTCCGCCGACAAGGACGTTTTGAAATAAACGCCGCATCGTCGCTTTACGGTCCGCATAAGGACGATATAGATATAAAGCTGAACGGTTATTCCTCCCGCAAATTCTGCTCGCAGGGACAGCAGAGAAGCCTTGCGATAGCGCTTAAACTGGCGGAGGGCGATATTTCCGCCGAGGCGACGGGAGAATACCCGGTATATCTGCTCGACGATATTTCGGGCGAGCTGGACAGTAAAAGAAACGGATTTTTCATGTCGCAGCTGACAGACAGGCAGATAATAATAACCTCCTGCACCGCGAAGGGCGGAAAAAAATTCGACAACGTGATAACTATGAAAAACGGAGGCGCGGTGTAATGATGTACCTTCACGCCGGGCGCGACACGGTGATAAGAACGAAAAGCATAACCGCCGTTTTCGATCTCGACTACGCCTCGCAAAATAAGGATACGCTTGATTTTCTGCGGCTGGCGGAAAAGGAAAACAGACTGATAAACGTGACGGACGAACTGCCGAAGGCGTTTATCCTGACAAACGACGGAAAAGTGTATCTCACACAGCTTTCGGTAAAAACGCTCATAGGAAGAATTTAAATAAAGAAACGGAATAAAAAAATGACGGAACCTTTAAAAAACGATTACAATGAAGAACAAATCCAGGTCCTGAAGGGACTTGAAGCGGTGCGCGTACGCCCCGGTATGTATATCGGAACTACGTCGACAAACGGTTTACACCATCTTGTAAACGAGATAGTGGACAACTCGATAGACGAGGCTATGGCGGGCTACTGCGACAGGATCGAGGTGACGATCGAAAAGGACGGCTCATGCTCCGTACGCGACAACGGGCGCGGCATACCGTCCGGCATAAACGCAGATACCGGCAAGCCCACGCTTGAGGTCGTGTTCACGGTGCTTCACGCGGGCGGCAAATTCGGCGGCGGCGGATATAAGATATCCGGCGGCCTGCACGGTGTCGGCGCGTCCGTCGTCAACGCTTTATCCACGTGGATGGAGGTCGAAAACTGTCACGGCGGCAAGCGCACGTCGGAGAGATTCGAGCGCGGCGAGGTCGCGCGCCCGTTCGCCGAGGTCGGAGACTGCGGAGACGAGCACGGCTTATACGTCCGCTTCATGCCCGACGATACGATCTTCGAGGACGTCGTTTTCGATTACGAAAAAATATTGAAGCGTATGCGCGAGCAGGCGTTCCTCAACGCCGGCATAAAAATAGTCGTAACGGATCTGCGCCCGGAGGAGCCGCTGACTGAAACGCTCCACTACGAGGGCGGTCTGAAATCGTACGTCGAATACATAAACAACAGAAAGCACTGCGATATGCTCCACGACGATATAATATACATCAAGGGGCAGAAGGGCGATATGACCGCCGAGATTGCTATGCAGTATACCACGGCTTACGACGAAATGATAATCAGCTTCGCAAACAATATGGCGACGATAGACGGCGGTATGCACGAGACAGGCTTCAAAACCGCGCTCACAAAGGTCACAACGGCATATGCAAAGAAGATAAAGGTATTAAAAGATAACGATAAGGACGTTTTCGACGGCGCGGACGTCCGCTCCGGACTTACCGCGGTTATATCCGTAAAGCTGCCCGACGCCCAGTTTGAAAGCCAGACGAAAGCGAAGCTCGGCAACTCCGAGGTAAGAACGCTCGTAAACAATATCGTTACGACAAAGCTTGAGGAATTCTTTGAGGAGAATCCGGACACCGCGCGGCTCATAATAGATAAGATATACGAGGAAAAATGCGCGCAGGAGAGGGCGAGACAGGCAAGAGACGAGTCCAGAAACAGAAAAGGCGCGCTCGAAAACTTCTCGCTGCCGGGAAAATTAGCCGACTGCCACGAACGCTCGGTCGATCTTACGGAGCTGTTCATAGTGGAGGGCGACTCCGCCGGAGGCTCCGCGAAGGACGGCAGGAACAGCCGCTTCCAGGCTATACTTCCGCTCCGCGGAAAAATACTCAACGTCGAAAAATCGAGGCTCGACAAGGTATACGCAAACCAGTCCGTTCTGCCGATAATCCAGTCGCTCGGCTGCGGCATAGGTCCCGACTTCGATATAAATAAATTAAGGTACGGCAAAATAATAATAATGGCCGATGCCGACGTCGACGGCTCGCATATCAGGATACTTCTTCTGACGTTTTTCTACCGCTTCATGCGCGGACTCATAGAGGGCGGTCACGTTTATTCGGCTATGCCGCCGCTTTATAAGATAGTCAAGGGTAAAAACACGTATTACGCGTATAACGACGCCGACAGGGACAGGATAATAACCGAAATAGGCGGAGCCGGCCGCGTCGACAGATATAAAGGTCTCGGCGAGATGAACAAGGACCAGCTCTGGGAGACGACGATGGACCCCGAGAGGCGTACGATAGTGCGTATGACGATAGAGGACGCGATGCAGTGCGACGAGATATTCTCCGCGCTTATGGGCGACAAGGTCGACCCGCGCCGCGAGTTCATAGAGCAGAACGCGAAGTTTGTGCACGGTGGATGAGGCGATCAATACCTTCCCCTGTTGGGGAAGGGGGACCGCTTGCGGTGGATGAGGCGAACGAAATTTGTACTTACTATAATAAGAAAGAAATGTCTTACAACTACAACAAATCCCTCGTTAAAAATTCTCAATCCCTGAGAAAAAACATGACGCCTGAAGAAAAACAAATATGGTACAATTTTCTAAAAAGACTGCCGTGTACGGTAAACAGGCAGAAGGTCATAGGCAGCTATATCGTCGATTTTTATATCGCGGAGAAAAGAACGGTAATAGAAATCGACGGAGTTCAGCATAAAAC
>CACZVC010000104.1 GCA_902784545.1 uncultured Ruminococcus sp.
GCTATCGCCGCATGAATTGTTCGTATCGAACATGAATTGAGCCTTACGGCTCATGAATTGTCCCTTAAAGGACATTAAAGAGGTTGTCACTTAATGCGATAGCCCCTTTTATTTACGGTATGCGGGTCATTCATTTACGGAATTGAATTCAGATAAGTATCCGAGTTTTTCAGTTGAAGCCGTGCTCGGATAGCATCGCGTCGGCTTTTTCCGTGTTGTCGACGCGCAGTACGACGCGGGAGAGATCGTCCGAGGTGTGGGAGCTGAAGGCGTAGACGTATTCCACGGCGATACCGCCGGAATAAAGGACCTTCAAAGCCTCGGTCAGACCGCCGGGGCGGTTTTCAAGGTCGATGCAGATAACGTCGCCTATCGACACGGTCATCATACTGCCGCGAAGCTCGTCCGCTACCTCCTCGGCGTTGTCGACTATAACGCGGAGTATGCCGAAATCCGTGGTGTCGGCTATCGACAGCGCGTGTATGTTCACGCCCAGATCGGCTATCATACCGGTGACGTGCGCCAGCTTTCCCGTTTTATTCTCAACGAAAATAGATAACTGCTTGCAGATCATTTTTTATGCCTTTCTTATTTAACGTATTCGTATTCAAATCCGTAGAGGCTGACGACGTCGCCGTCGCAGACGCCCTGCGCCTCCATCTGATCGTAAATCCCGTATTTGCGGAGCATTTTGTCAAAATACGCCATGGATTCGCGGTCGTCGAAGTTTATCCTGCCCATGAGCTTGTAAAGCCACGCGCCTTCGACGTTCCAGACGCCGTTCTCCTTCGTCACGGTGAC
Organism: uncultured Ruminococcus sp.; assembly: GCA_902784545.1. Lineage (GTDB taxonomy): Bacteria > Bacillota > Clostridia > Oscillospirales > CAG-272 > UBA1248. Next base: position 802 of record CACZVC010000104.1, read on the forward strand.
GGTCGGCGTTTCGTCGGGCTTTATGTCGTCCTCCTCGGTGTATTCAGGCTCGTAGACCGTGAGCGGAGGCAGACGGTCAAGCTCCTTTTTGACGAATCGCACAAGCTCGGAAACGCCCTCGCCCGTCGCCGCGGAGATATACAGAAGCGACCGTCCCGTCGAGGCGACGAATTTTTCAAAAGCGTCAACGTCGACCGCTTCTCTGTCGAGCGCGTCGACCTTGTTCGCCACGACTATCTGCGGACGTTTCGCAAGCTCCTTTGAGTATTTTTCAAGCTCCGCGTCGATCGCTTTGAGATCGTCAACCGCCGTTCTGCCCTCGGACTGCGAGATATCGACGACGTGCAGAAGCAGTCTGCACCTGTCTATGTGGCGCAGAAAATCGTGACCGAGACCGGCGCCGTCCGACGCGCCCTCGATAAGTCCCGGTATGTCGGCGCAGACGAAAGCCGTATCGCCGACGGGAACGACGCCGAGATTAGGCGACAGGGTGGTGAAGTGGTATTCCGCTATTTTCGGCTTCGCCGCGGATATCTGAGCTAAAAGCGACGATTTGCCTACGCTCGGCATACCGATGAGTCCCACGTCGGCTATCATTTTCAGCTCCAGTATGACCTCTTTTTCCGCGCCCTCGATGCCGTTTTTGGCAAAACGCGGTATCTGCCTCGTCGGCGTGGCGAAATGCTTGTTGCCCCAGCCGCCCTTGCCGCCGTGCAGACATATGAACGGCTCCGTATCCGATAAGTCCTTTATTATCCTGCCGGTCGCCGCGTCGCGGATTATCGTACCCTTCGGCACCTTTATAACAAGATCCGCGCCGTTTTTACCGTGGTATTTGGAGCCTTCGCCGTTGCCGCCGTTTTCGGCGACGTATTTTCTTTTATAGCGGAAATCTATAAGCGTATCCTTGCCGACCTCGGCCTGAAAAACTATATTTCCGCCCTTGCCGCCGTCGCCGCCGTCCGGTCCGCCCTTGGCGACGTATTTTTCGCGCCGGAACGAAACCGCGCCGTTTCCGCCGTTGCCGGCTTTAATGTAGATCTTAACGTAATCTGAAAACATATTTACTCACACATCAATAAAAATTCTTCTTCGCCGATTATGCGGACGCCGAGCGCCTGCGCCTTCGTCAGCTTCGAGCCGGCTTTTTCCCCGGCTAAAACGTAGGAGGTGTTTTTCGATACTGAGGAGGACGCCTTGCCGCCGCGTTCTGTTATCATCGCCTCCGCCTGCTCCCTCGTCATCGTCGGCAGAGTGCCGGTAAGAACGAACGTAAGCCCGGTGAATTTGTCGCTTGTCGCCTTTTTCTCGTATTCCGTTGCCACGCCCGCCGCTTTCAGCTCGTCTATCAGCTTTTTCGACTGCGGGTGAGAGAAGAAGTTCACCACGCTCAAAGCCGTTATCTCACCGAAATCCGGTATTGCGGAAAGCCTTTCGACGTCCGCTTCGAACAGGGCGTCGATATTGCCGAATTCCGCGGCTAACGCCGAGGCGGCTTTCTGTCCGATGTTCCTTATGCCGAGCGCGTATATCAGCCGGTCGAGCCCGGCTTTTTTCGAGTTTTCTATTGCCGTTATCAGGTTTTCCGCCGATTTGTCGCCCATACGCTCGAGCGGCGCGATATCTTCCTTTTTCAGCTTGTAAATATCCGCGGCGTCGTTTATCAGTCCGCCGTCGATAAACGCCTTTACTACCGCCGGTCCCATACCGTCGATGTTCATCGCGTCGCGGCTCGCAAAGTGTACGAGGTTGCGCTCAAGCTGCGCCGGACACGCAGAGTTCGTACAGCGCACCGCCGCCTCGTCGTCGCGCACCACGGGCTCGCCGCAGGACGGACAGAATTCCGGCATTTTATAAGGCGCGGTCCCCGCCGGGCGCTTTGAAAGCTCCACGCGGCGCACCTCGGGGATTATATCTCCCGCCTTCGACACCTCGACGGTGTCGCCTATGCGTATATCCTTTGAATTTATAAAATCTATGTTGTGAAGCGTGGCGGCGCGTACCGTCGTACCCGCGAGCCGCACCGGCTCGAGCACGGCGAGAGGCGTAAGCACGCCCGTGCGCCCTACCTGAACGGTTATGTCCGTCAGCTTTGTCAGCTTCGCCTCGGGCGGGAATTTGTATGCGACCGCCCATTTCGGTCTGCCGGTGTTTTCGCCTATGCGCGGGCGCATATCGAGTTCGTTCACCTTTATCACGACTCCGTCGATATCGAACGGCAGATCCTGCCGCAGCTCGCCTATTTTCTTTATATGCTCGATTATTTCGTCCGCGTCGCGCGCCTCTTTGATATACGGTATAACGCGGAAGCCGAGCCTGCTCATCTGTTCAAGCGATCCGGTATGCGTTTCAAACGTCAGCCCGTCCGCCTCCTGAACGTTGAAGATGAATATATCGAGCTTTCTTTCCGCGGTTATTTTGCTGTCAAGCTGGCGCAGAGAACCCGCCGCGGCGTTCCTCGGATTGGCGAAAAGCGCCTCTCCGTTTATCTCGCGCAGCTCGTTCAGCTCAATAAAGCTCTTTTTCGGCATATAGACCTCGCCGCGCACCTCGAGAAGCGGCGGCTCCCCGGTCAGACGCAGAGGTATTGAGCCTATCGTTTTTAAGTTTTCCGTCACGTTTTCGCCGACTGATCCGTCGCCGCGCGTCGCGCCCTGCGTGAAAACGCCGTTTTCATAATGCAGACAGACGGATAGCCCGTCGATCTTCGGCTCGACCGAAAATGTAAGGTCGCCGTAGACCTTCATATCGCGGACGAAATCCGATACGGCGTCGTATGAAAACACGTCGTCGAGCGAGCCCATCCTGTTCCTGTGCGTTACCTTCTCGAATTTGTCGAGCACCGCGCCGCCCACGCGCTTCGTGGGCGAGGTGGGACTGTCGTACTCCGGGTGAGCCTCCTCCAGCTTTTTCAGCTCGTCGAACATCGCGTCGTATTCAAAATCGGAAATTTCCGGCGCGTCGTAAACGTAGTAGAGGATGGAATGGCGCTGAAGCTCTTTTCTTAAAAATTCTATTCTTTCTTTTGCTTCCATATCATTTTTCCACTACAAGACCGTCGTACGACATTATAAAGCCGTGCGGCTCCGCCATTTTCATAAAGTTTTCGTATGTCCAGTCAACGTCGCCCGGCTCGTCCGCGCGCAGACCGTTGTGGCTGAAATGGTGGCTTATGAATACCGTGTCGTCCTTCACGCAGCCGTTTTCCGTCAGTATCTCTTTTACCTTTAGATTGGCTGTAAAGCCCATGTGACCGGTGTAATATTTGCTGTGACCGAGCGTACAGTCGAGCGATACGATATCGAGCTTTATACCCTTTAAATAATCGAATGCCGCATCGGTGAAAATACCCGTGTCGTTTGCGTATAAAAGCTTTACGCCCTTATGCTCTATCAGATATATATACGCGTCCTCCGGCGGGCAGTGTATTACGGATATCGGCGTTATCGTGTATTCGCCGGCGGTGAAGGGCTGATACGGCGGAACGAACGTAAAATCAAAGCCGCAGCGCGACATATCCGTTCCGTATATGCCGGTCATTTTCTCCTCGATTTTTTTGTTTCCGTAAATATGCAGCTTCTCTTTTTCCGCGGGAAGCACCGCGTAGACCGGCGCCGTCCTGAATTCAAGCTCGTACGGGGTGAAATGGTCGCTGTGAGAATGTGTGAAAATAACGTATTTCAGTTTTGAAAGACATATCCCCAGAGAGCGCGTGCCGGTGTATACGTCCGGCGAAAAGTCTATCATAAGGTCGTCGTTCACTATCGCTCCGCTTCTTCTTCTCCATTCCTTTCCGCCCGCTTTTCGCGCTTTCTGACAAAAGGAGCATTCGCAGAAAAGTCCCGGCACCGCTTCCGCGGCGGCTGTGCCCAAGTACGTCAGTTTCATATCATATCTCCGTTTCATATTATTCCGAGTATATTATATAATAAAATCGCGTATTTTTCAAGAGGATTTGAAAGATATTTTATAAAAATACTTGACAAACGTGAAAATCTGTGGTATTATTGTATTAACAAAGCGATACAACGAAAGGAGTTGAACGGTATGAATATGTCGGACAGCCGTCCCGTCTATATTCAGTTGATAGACAGGATATACACGATGGTGTTGTCCGGGGAATATCCGCCGGGCGCAAAGCTGCCCGCGGTAAGAGAGCTTTCGGAGATGATGCAGGCGAATCCGAACACGGTGCAGAAGGCTCTGTTTTATTTAGAGGAGCAGAAGCTCATTTATACCCAGCGCACGACGGGCAAGTTTATAACGACGGACGAGAGCGTTATAGAACGTATAAGAGCCTCACTCGCACGGAAATACACGGCGGAGTATTATATGAATATGAAGCGTATAGGGATGAGCGTGGGCGAAACGAAAAAAATGATGAATGAACTGGAGGATTGAATATGGCTTTGATAGAATACAGAAACGTAACAAAGCTTTATAAGGGTACGAACGCGCTGAACGGCGTAAGCCTCGATATACCCGCCGGGCGTATCGTGGGACTGCTCGGACCTAACGGCTCGGGAAAAACAACGCTTATAAAGCTGACCGCCGGACTTCTTACACCGACGTCCGGCACGATAACGGTCGACGGCTTCGCTCCGGGACCGGAGACGAAGGCGAGGGTGGCGTATCTGCCCGAAAAATCGTATATGAGCGAATGGATGTCAGTCGATTCGTTTATTAAATATTTTTCCGATTTCTACGCCGATTTCGACAGGGTAAAGGCGAACGAAATGCTGAGCAGGCTCGGCATAGACCCGAAAAGAACGCTCAAAACGCTGTCAAAGGGTACGAAGGAAAAGGTGCAGCTCGTGCTCGTTATGTCCCGCGCGGCGAAGGCTTATTTCCTTGACGAGCCGATAGCCGGCGTCGACCCGGCGGCGAGGGATTATATTTTGAATACGATAATAAGAAATTATTCCGAAAACGCGTCCGTCGTTATATCCACGCACCTGATATACGATATCGAAAACGTGCTTGACGACGTGGTGTTCATAAAGGAAGGAAAAATAGTTCTTGCGGATTCCGCGGACAACGTAAGAGAAAAAACCGGAAAATCCGTTGATATGCTTTTCAGGGAGGTGTTCAGATGTTAGGCAAACTGATGAAATACGATATGAGATACATGGCGAGGATCTTACCGTGGGTATATCTCGGCAGTATAGTTCTTTCGATCTTCTGCTCCGCCGTTATCATAATGCTTCCGGCGAAGATCATCGGGATAGTTGACGTCATTACCGCGCTTTTCCCGGCGTTATGCACGATGGCGGCGTATGCGATAATCATAATGACTGTCGTGGTCATAATAATGCGCGTATACAGAAGTCTGTATTCCGACGAGGGATATCTGACCTTTACGCTGCCGGTAAAAAACAGTAAGATAATCGACTCGAAAATACTGACGGGCGCGATCTGGACTTCGTTTTCCCTTATCGCCGCCGTCATCGTCAGCACACTTCCGAAAACGGCGTACAGCATTCGCTTTTATCAAACCGAGGAATTTCTTGATCCGGGGCTATACGTCAATGAAGTATGGGATTATATAAACATCGCGCTTATACTGCTTATCGCGGTCACGGCAGCGTTTTTGGTACCGTCGCTTTACACCTTCTGCGCCACGGTCACGCATAAGGCGAAAAGGGCGAGAGGCTTTGCGTCGATAGGTATGTTTATCGGTATAATATACGGCTTGTCGGTGGTAAGCTCCGTTATAATCGTAGTGTTTATCGCGGTGTTCGCCGAAACTGCGGATTACGTCGATTACGGTATCGTCGGCTATAACGTTTTAAGCACGGGATTATTGCTGATCGTATGGTTCGTCCTCGCCGTTCTGACCGTCACAAGCTGGCTCGTGTCGAGGCATATTGCGAACAAAAAACTGAATTTGCTTTAATTGACAATTGACAATTAACAATTAAGGTGTCGCCTGCGTGAACCCCCACCGCTATTCGCGGCGGGGAACCACCTTGCGGGAACCCCCACCGCTCTCAAGTTCGCGGCGGGGAACCCCTTCGCGACGAATTGTGCGCCGTTCCGGCGCGTTGGGGCTCCCGCACCCCCCCGACCGCCCCAAACCCCACCACCCCCCGAAAAGTGTTTCGGGGCTTTCGACAACCGTGAGCGAAGCGAACGATATCACCAAAGGCGTATAGTCTTTGATTTCATCGCAAGGCGATTTCACCGCGCAGCGCGCGATTTCATTAAAAGCGTTAAAGTAAAGAAAAATAAAATCCGAAGATTTGCGGCTTTAGTCGCGCGCGCGGGTGTCCCCCCCAACCTCCCGCGCGCTCATATTTACAATATCATAAGAATTACACGATAATGAAATCCGCCTTTGCGGGCGGATGAAATCCCTTCGGGATGAAATCACTGCGTGGTGAAATCCGTCCTGTCGGACGGGTTAAGGAACGGAGAAGCGCGGGCTGATAACGGCGGCGGAGCGGTATTTTGCCTTTTTCCGTTCCGCTCCGCTGCACTTCAAAAAGCAAAATACCGCTGAAAAAAATACGTGTGAAGTCTTTTTCAGCCGGTAAAGCAAGCAAGTTTCACACAAGTCGGTAATGCATACGGTTGCCGCATTACCCTCTTACAAAAAAGCAACCAATCCAGGAGAATATAAGTGAACTATCTAAGATTTGTAATGTTGCTGTTGATATTCGTAATTATTTTGTCAAGCTGTACAAACAATACTTCCATTAATATTCCTATGATTGAAGTTATAGATAAAAATGAATATGGAATCGATCAAGCAAGTAGATACTGTGGATATAAGACTGCATTTCAAGATGAATATAGTTATCATCCTGATTATACTACAGGAAGAAGCTTGTATCGAACGAATAATGATACAGGTGCAACATATAAAATATCTAAAAGCAAGGATAAATTCGGTCATACGCAAGTAATGGGTGAGTACACATACTCACTTACATACGAAGACTTTTACGGGGCTCAAAAAAAAGGTCTGGCAAAGGTTAATATCAACGGTTCAGATGAAACAACAATACTTTCCGATTATATAATTAAAGATTTTGTCACAACGGAAAAAAAACTATATTTTACAACAGGCTCGAGCATATTCTCGTATGATTATGGCGACGAATCAGTTGTTAATCTAATTTCAGCGGAGACTGATCATATAGCTGTTGTTTGTGACAATATTTATTATTCAGTTGCAAGCGGATATAAATCTACAGATATCTACTGTTATTCTGTCAACACATCTGATGTGAAGGAATGCATAACCGGACTGAACGCTGTGTGTTGGATAGTTGACGGGGAGAATGTTTACTATCAAGAGTACAATTGCGATGAAGAATCACAATTAACGCCTTCATTAAGAAGAATAAAACTAAACGGAGAAGACGATACAGAATTATATCATTACAGCGATTTTATGACATCGTCTTTTAATATCTTAGAAGATAAAATATTTATCCTTG
>CACZVC010000105.1 GCA_902784545.1 uncultured Ruminococcus sp.
GGTTAAGAATAATGAAATCAATAAACTGTATAAAATAAGCGCGCGGCGCGGTGGGGGGGGACGCCCGCGCGCGCAGCTTACGCTGCAAAGTCCCCGGATTCCGTACCTTCAAAAAGCCCCGATACTTCGGGGGGAGGCGGGGGTTTGGGGGTGGATTTGGGGGGGTGGGGAACCACCAATGCGCCGCGTTTCGCGGCGCACAATTCGTCGGCTCCACCGACACCTTATTTCTTCTTTCTTCTTTCTTCTTTCTTCTTTCTTCTTTTTTATTTTTTCAAATTCATTCTCTTCCCGTATTTTAAACCGGGGCTGTCGATACCGGCAGCCCCGGTTGTTTTATTTATTTGGAGTCCATGCTCTTTTCAAACGCTTTGACTATGTTTTCTATCTTCTTCTTCGCGGATTTCTGATAGCTCTTCAAAGCCTTTGAAATATCGGTCGAGCCCTTTGCGAGCAGATCTCTGACGTAGGAGCCCACGCCGTCGTGCATATTTACGTACGCCATATCGAACACGCGGTTTCTGACGACGTAGTCTATCATATCGGCGGACTCTGCGTCGCGCGTCATTTTACGCTTTAAATAGTTCTCTTTCAGAACGGGTGTTATGACTCTGTACGATTCGCTCGCCAGACCTTCAATTATTATTGAAACGTATTCGCGCGCGTCGCCCTTTACGGTCGCCGGTACGCATACCATGCTCGAAGCGCCGTTTACGAACGATTTATATTCCTTCTGTTCCTCGTTGAGCTTAGGAACGGGGATTATGCCGAATTCGTCGTCCATTTCACGCAGGTCCTCCGCGGTCGCCAGCTTGGCGTCAAGGAAGAGAGCGCGGCCGTCGGAGAAGACCTTCGCCACGTTCGGGAAATCGGCAACGTTCGTCTCGTAATAAGCGTTGTTCGTGATTATAACGTCGTATATCTTGTTATAGATATTCGTGTCGCGCTCGAGCTGCGGATCGTAGAACGGAACGTCGTCTGCGTCCTTCGATACGAGCATACCGCCCGCGGCGTAGTAGAAGCTGTACGGAACGTCGAGATACCACGAGGACAGGCCGTAAATGTCGGCGGTGCTGTCCTTTGAGACCTTGCCGTCGCCGTCCTTGTCCTGCGTCATATCCTTCGTCAGCTCAAACAGCCTGTCGAGCGTCCATTTGCCCTCTCTCACAAGCTCGTAGGGATACGTCATATCGTACTTGTCGAACAGCGTCTTGTTGAAATACAGACACGACGTTATGTTGAAGCTGATCGGGCTTATGTCGCCGTTTACCATCATCAGGTTGTTTTTTATCGAGAAGCCGTTTCTTATCTGATTGTCCCACCACGGCTTTGAAAGATCGACGTAGGGCAGTCTTTCAAACGGCAGAACGTTGTTTTCCTGCGCGAGCGAGGCGCCGGCGACCATATGTACGAAACAAAGGTCGTAATCGTCCGATCCGGCTTTTACGCTGTTTCTTATCTTGTTGTTGACGTTTACGTATTCGTCGACGGAAACCTCAAACTGTACGCCGAAGCGGGCGGCAACGTTGTTGTTTCTCGTAAAAACGGCGTCGTGAAGCGGATCTGCGGTCTCGTGATCCTCGGTGTAGAAATCCTTTTCCGCGCCGGCGTCGGGAAGTATGACGCGGAAGACCTTGTTGCCGTAATTCTGCTCGGGAAGATCGTCCGCTATCTCAGTCTCCTCCGGCTCGGTCGCGGCCGCCGTGGTCGCGTCGCCGGTCTCCGCGGACGTCGTCGCGGGATTCTGCTCCGCGCACCCCGCCGAGAACGCAGCCGACAGCAGAAGAAGCGACGCGAAAACGATACACAATGCTTTTTTCATTTTAACCTGTTCCTTTGCTGTATTTTTTTATATAATATCATATTTCTTTAAAAAAATCAATATGAATAAAGCATTTTTTTAAACCGACGCTTTATCAGACGTCCGTCAGGCTCTTGTCGAACGACTTTACTATGTTCTCGATTTTCTTCTTTGCGGATTTCTGATACGTTTTAAGCTCCTTCGATATGTCCTTCGAGCCGTTTTTCAAAAGGTCTCTGACGTAGGAGCCGACGCCGTCGTGCATATTGACGTAGCCCATATCGAAAATGCGGTTTCTTACTACGTAATCAATCATATCCGCGGATTCCGCGTCGCGCGTGATCTTGCGTTTGAGATAAGTCTCTTTAAGCACGGGCGTTACCGTCCTGTACGATTCGCTCGCCAATCCCTCTATTATCACGGAAATGAATTCGCGGTTTTCGCGTTTTACCGTCGCGGGTACGCATACCATGCTCGACGCGCCGTTTACGAACGATTTGTAATCCGTCTGCGCCTCGTTATACTTCGGGACCGGCACGATGCCAAACTCGTCGTCCATCTCGCGCATACTGCCCGCGGCGTTAAGCGTTGAATCGAGGAAAAGCGCGCGCCCCTCGGTAAACAGCCTCGTCACGTTTTCGTAGTTTCCCATATCTGTCGCGAAAAACGCTTTGTTCGTGAGTATAACGTCGTATATTTTCGAATATATCCCGGTGTCGCGCTCAAGCTGAGGATCATAGAACGGGACGTCGTCTCCGTCCTTCGATACGAGCATACCGCCCGCGGCGTAGTAAAAGCTGTACGGCACGTCGAGATACCACGACGAAAGTCCGTAAACGTCCGCGCTGCCGTCCGGCGATATGTTGCCGTCGCCGTCCTTGTCCGAGGTAACGTTTTTCGTCAGCTCGAACAGGCGGTCAAACGTCCATTTGCCCTCTTTTACAAGCTCGTACGGATATTGAAGGTCGAGCCTGTCGAACATCGTTTTGTTGAAATACAGGCACGACGTTATACTGAAGCTGAACGGGCTTATGTCGCCGTTTACCATCATCAGGTTGTTCCTTATCGAAAAGCCGTTTTTTATGGCTTTGTCCCACCACGGCTTTGAAAGGTCGACGTAGGGCAGCTTTTCAAACGGGAGCACCTTGTTTTCCTGCGCGAGAGAGGCGCCGGACACCATATGCACAAAGCACAGATCGTAGTCGTCGGAGCCGGCTTTAACGCTGTTTTTTATCCTGTTGTTCACGGAATCGTAGCCGTCGACTATTATATCGAAGTCGATGCCGAAGCGATCCTTTACGTTGTTGTTCCTCGTAAAAACGGCGTCGTGCACCGATTCGGACGTTTCGTGATCCTCGGTGTAAAAGTCAAGCTTGCCGCCTTCCTGAACAATAACGCGAAACGTCTTTCCTTCAAATCTCATATCCGGAAGATCGTCCTTTATCTGTGTTTCCTCCGGTTCCGTCGCCGCGGCGGTATCTGCGGCGGTGCTTTCGGCGGACGTCGCCGCCGGCGTCTGCTCAGCGCAGCCCGCGGCGAAAACGGATGAAAGGCACATAAGAGCCGTAAAAACAACGCACAAAATCTTCTTCACTTTACATCTCCTTTCAGTTGCTGTTATAATAATACCATATAGTCCCCGAAAAATCAAGAGCGGATAAAAATTTTTTTCAAATACCGACCCGCGCCGACCTAAACGGATAATTATATACACCGGCGTTTATTCTTATGTATTTATCGGCATAACAAAATTTTTGCCGACACGACGGTGCGACACCTTTATCGCTTTTATGTGTGTATGATAATATCACATATCGAATAAGCGAAAAGGAAACAGGAAAATGAAAGAAAAAACGTCTGTAAAAAAGATCTCGCCGCCGCGTTTCGGCGCGCTTATAAAGGAGAATAAAATACGCATTATAACGGGCGCGGCTTATCTTGCCGCCGCGTACGCCTTCGGCGGCGCGGAGCTGCTTTTTGAAACGTCTCCTCTCGGGCTGGCTTTCGTCTGCACGGTGAGGGAGGGCGTGCCGCTCGCCGCGCTCGGGCTTATGATATCGGCGATAGTCAGAGGCGGCGGCGAAACGGTGATATATCTGTCGGCGCTTATCGTCGCGCTCGGCTTCCGCTACGCTTTATCGTTCGTCCTCCACCGGGACAAGTCCTCGATATATACGCTGAACGACGGTACGGCGCCGCGCGTCGCCTCCTCCGCCGCGGGCGCTCTTACGGCTTCTCTTATACGTATAATATACGGCGGATTCCGCTACTACGACCTTATAGCCGGCGCGTTTTTCATACTCTGCGCGTGCGGCGCGGTATACGCCTACGCCTCGTTCACCGACAGAGAATACCGGGATACGCAGAGATACGAGGCGGGTATCGGCGTTATGATATTCTCCGCCGTGATATCGCTTCGCGGTCTTACCGTTTTCAGCGTTTCTTTATCGTCCTTCGCCGCGTTTTTGCTTACGCTTTACTCGGCGCGGCGCGGAGGCGCTCTGCGCGGTATAGTCGCGGGCTTTATATGCGGCGCGGCGACCGATCTTACTCTCTGCCCCGTTTTCGGCGCCGTCGGCTTTCTGTGCGGTCTGCTTTCGCCGCTTCAGGCTTACATAGGCGTGCTTTTTTCCGTCGTCGCGGGGCTTTTCATCGGACTCCAGACAGGCGGCTTTCAGACGCTTACGGCAAATCTGCCCGAGGCGGCGTCAGCCTCGTGCGCGATACTCGCGGCGGAATATTTCGGGCTTGTCAGGCGGCTTGGCGCGGTTTCCCCGGGGCAGCGGAGCTCCGCCGCGCAGGGAGCGTACGCCGCGGCGCTGTCCGACGGGAACGACCGGCTCAGATCGGATATAAAAAAGCTCGCCGACGCCTATAAAAGCATATCCGAGCTGACTGCTGACATCTCCGCTTCGGAGCGAAAGCCGGACAAAAACGAACTGCGCGGCATTATTTCCGAAGTGTTCGCTGATTCCTGCGCGGACTGCCGTAAAAACTTCGTCTGCTACCCCGGGCGCGGAATGATAAGCCGCTCTCAGCTGAACGCCGTTGCGGACGCCCTGACAGACAAAAAGAACATAAACAGGACCGATCTGCCGGAGGAGACGGCGAACAACTGCAAATTCGCGGACGGGCTTGCCGTCAGGCTGAATATAGTTTATTCCGAATATCTGAAACACCTTTCGCTCTCCGATAAAGCCGGCTCGGTCTCGGCGGACTGCAGGGACGCGTCGCGGCTTTTATACGGCGTACTGAAAAACCACGCGCGCGGCGAAGAAAACGAAAGATCGTCCGTCTCCGTCGCCTCCCTCCCGTATTTCAGGGAGCTTTTCCGCGGCGGCGTTGTCGTTTCGACGGGCAGAAAAACGTATCTGACAGCCTCGGGCGACGATACGGTAAGAATAAGGCACAGCGCGGAAGAGCTTAAAAAAGCGGCGGAAAAAGCGCTTTCCGCAAGGCTCTGCACGCCGGAAATAACGGTAAACGGCGATACGGCGGTGTTCCGGACGGAGACCGCGCCCCTGCTCCGCGCGGAAACGGCGGTGAGGGACAAGCCGCGCACGGACGAGATAGTAAACGGCGACGCCTCGTTTTACACCGAATGCGACGACAGATTTTTCTGCGCCGTCTGCGACGGCATGGGAAGCGGGCGCGACGCCGCCGTGTCGTCACGGCTGACGAGCATAGTTCTGGGCAGACTGCTTTACGCCGGCTGTGACAGAGCCGCGGCGCTCGACGCGCTGAACCGTATAATACGCGAAAGGCGCGCGGAGTGCTTTTCGACCGTGGATATGCTCGAGGCGGATCTCCTCGACGGAAAAGCCGTGTTTTACAAATGCGGCGCGTGTCCGTCGTTCATTTTACGCGGCGGCAAGGTGTATAAACTGGCGTCGCACACGCCGCCGGTGGGGATAATGAAGGAGCTTTGCGCGGAAAAGATAGAATTTCAGTTAAAAGCGGGAGATACCGCGGTGATCATAAGCGACGGCATAACCGGGCAGGACGGCGACGATTCGTGGCTGACGGTCCTTCTGAGCGAGCTCGACTGCACGGCTGACGGTATATGCGAGGCGGTGATCGAAGAGGCGGAAAAAAGAAACGGCCGCCGCGACGATATGACCGTCATGGCGGTGCGTTTTACTGAAGAGGAGCGCTGAAAAAGCGGAAAACCGCGCCGTTTCAGGCGCGGTTTTCACACGCGGTTTTATAGCCGGATCACACCGAATCCCAAAGGTCCTCGAGCCAGTTGCTGAGATCCACGGTGCCGCCGGAGCCCTGCAGACCGGAAATTCCGGCAGCTACAAGGTATATGATCGCAAAGACGATCGCGCCGACTATGGCTATCGCGGATATGATGATACCGGCGATCGCTATGCCTCTCTTTTTAAGCGCGGTGGAGATGATGCCCATAATAAGGCCGAGGAAGCCGAAGACGAGTCCCCATACAAGACCGGCGCCGGGGATCCAGCAGGTGAACAGCGCGCCGAGCGCGAACAGAAGGCTGTGTATCCCGAGGATAAGACCGGCTATGCTTTTGCCCTTGCTGACCTCTTTTTTAACGGGCGCAACGGGCGCCGGCTGAGGCTGAGGCGCATAGTAAACGGGCTGCGGTTGGGGTTGAGGCTGAGGCTGCGTGTAATATACCGGCTGCTGAACAGGCTGCGCCGGCTGTACCGGCTGCTGAACGACGGGCTGCGGTTGGGGTTGGGGTTGAGGCTGTGGCTGCGGAGCCGCTAAGCTGTTGCCGCAGTTGGTGCAGAATTTCATCCCGTCTTCATTCTGCGCGCCGCATTTAGGACAAAATGACATATCGTTTGATTCCTTTCTTTATATTATAAAACAAGCGTTTTTTCAGAGTTTAAGATTGCTCCAGGCGGTTTCAAGACTGCCGAAGCCGAACGAAAAACCGTTTATAACAAAGATGACAAGGCAGATAACGAAAAGCACGAGCGCGATTATCGACAGTATCAGACCCACGCGCGCGACGCCGCTTCTGCTTTTTGAAACGCCGACGACGCCGGTTATGAAGCCGACTATCGAAAAGACCGGGAACAGACAGCAGACAAGACCGAGAATACCGAAAACAAGGCTCAATATCCCCGCCGCCTTGCCGCCCGAAGCGGGCGCAGCGTCCGCCGCGGGAGCCGTGTATTCATACCGTTCGCCCGGCGTGAACTGCGCCGGCTGAGGCGCTTGCCTCTCCCTGTACTGCTGATAACGCGCCTGCCAGTCGTTTCCGTCCGGCGACGACGTAACGGGGTTATCGTTCAAAACGGTCGTCTCTTCCCGATTTATTTCTTTTTCTTCCTCCCGCTCCTGCGGAAACTTATAACCGCATTCGGTACAAAACTTTTTTCCCTCCTCGGAAAACGTACCGCAATCAGGACATACCGGCATGGCTGTACCCTCCTTTTTTTCTATTATACAACATAGTATCGGTTTTGTCAATATGATTTTTCAAATTGCGTCCGCCCCGCGCAGACCGCGGCGGCGGCGCGTTTTTGCCGTTTCAAGCAAGCGCTTTTGCTATCGCGGCGGTATCTTTTTCCGTCCATTCCGGATTTATCATGATATACGCTGTTCTTGAAAGCAGATCGAGCGTTACGGGACACATATCGGGCTTGTAATCGTGCTGCAAGCCCCTGTTCGCCTCCATAAGGAACGGGTCCATCGCGGGGTGGAGCGCTCCGCGCTTTTCCATGATCTGCGTCCAGTTCGTGTAAACGTGCTTGCCTGTATCTATCGGCACAGTAAGACCTATGCCCTTTTCCGCGGCTTTCGCGCAGAACGCCCGGCAGTCCGCGGCGTTATCGAACCGCAGGGGCAGGGTCGTGCCGCAGTCGCCCTCTATGTCGTTTGACGGCGTTTTTTTCACCTTTATACCGTCCGATACGAAGCTGTCAGCGCCGCCGAACAGAGCATTTGACAGGCGTTTTTTATTTCCGCGCAGATCGGATAAAATTCCCGGCATACGCTTCAGCTGTTCGCGCAGGACCGCGCCTGTGAGGTCGGACACGCGGAATTCCGTGCCGCCGAAAAGCGGATGGTCGATGCCCGATAACTGGTCGCCGAAGAACGCGACCGCGCTCGCGTCGTGGTATATAAGCGCGCGCTCGTATATCTTTCTGTCGTTTGTGACGAGAGCGCCGCCCTCGCCCGAGGTTATGACCTTGAAATAATTGAAAGAATACGCGCCCGCGTCGCCTATCGTGCCTAAATATTTGCCTTTATACATACCGCCGTCCGCCTGGCACGCGTCCTCTATTATCCTGATCCCGCGCTTATCCGCTATCGCTTTGAGCGCGTCAAGATCCGCGGGAAAGCCCTGTATGTATACCGGCATTATCGCCTTTGTATGCTCCGAAAGCTTTTTTTCGACGTCCACGGGCGA
>CACZVC010000106.1 GCA_902784545.1 uncultured Ruminococcus sp.
GGCAAGGACACGGTCGGCATCGAGGTGCCGAACAAATCTCCGTTTACCGTAAACATAAGGACGCTTATAGATACCGAAACGTTCAGATCCGCGAAAAGCAAGGTTTTCTGTGCTCTCGGCGTCGACGTGGCGAACTCGCCGACGTTCCTCGACATACAGAAAATGCCGCATATGATAATCGCGGGCGCTACCGGTATGGGTAAATCCGTCTGCATAAACAGCCTTATAGTAAGTATTTTATACAGAGCGAAGCCCGACGAGGTCAAGCTCATAATGATAGACCCGAAAAAGGTCGAATTCGCGCCGTATATCGGCATTCCCCATCTGCTCGTCCCCGTTATCACAGATATGAAAAAGGCGGCGGGCGCGCTAAACTGGCTCGTTCAGGAGATGGAGCGCAGATACGATCTGATAGAAGCGTCCGGCGTGCGCAACATATTCGGATATAACGATCTTGCAAAGGACAATCCGGATATGGAAAAGCTGCCCTTGCTTATCATAATAATCGACGAGCTCGCCGATCTTATGGCGACCTCGAAGGACAACGTCGAAAGCTCGATAGCGCGTATCGCCGCCAAGGCGAGAGCCGCGGGCATGCACCTTATAATCGGTACGCAGAGACCCGACGTCACGGTCATTTCGGGTACGATAAAGAACAACATACCGTCGCGTATCGCGTGCCGCGTCGGCTCGCAGATAGACTCGCGCACGATACTTGACGAAAGCGGCGCGGAGCGTCTTATAGGCCGCGGCGATATGCTTTACAAGCCGGTCGGCGCGCTCAAGCTGACGAGACTTCAGGGCGCGTTCGTCTCCGACAGCGAGGTCGAGGCGGTCGTTGAATTCATAAAGAATCAGGGTATCGAAACGAATTACAGCGACGAGGCGATAAAGAACATAGACAAGGAAGCCGAAAACATCAGCGACGGCAAAAAGAAGCTGTCCATGGCGGGCGCCGAGGGCGGCGACGACGAGCTGCTTCTTTCGGCTATCGAAATATCGTTCGACGCGGGCAAGGTCGCCACTTCCCTGCTCAACCGCAAGCTTTCGATAGGCTACGGACGCGCGGCGAAGATAATCGACAGAATGGAAGAAATGGGCATCTGCTCCGGCGCGAACGGAAGCAAGCCGCGCGAGCTTATAATGTCACGCGAGCAGTTTATGGCAAAATACGGAAACGGAGAGGAATAAATATGATATATATGTTCTGCGCGGACGGCGTTGAAGAGGTCGAGGCGCTTGCGACGCTCGACGTCATACGCCGCGCCGGCCTTGAAATAACGACCGTCGGACTTAACGGAAATACAGCCTCGGGACCTCACGGCATCGGTTTTTTCACCGATATGACGTTAAAAGAGTTTGAAGCGGCGGAGCGTAAAGCCGACGCGGTGATACTGCCGGGCGGCGGAGCCGGGACGGAAGCGCTGTACAACTGCAAAACGGTCTGCGATTTCGTAAAAAAGACCGCCTCGGAGGGCGGATATATCTGCGCGATATGCGCCGCGCCGTCCGTATTAGGCAGGCTCGGACTGCTCGAAGGCAAAAGGGCGACGTGCTATCCGGGATTTGAAAAGTATCTTTACGGCGCGAAGGCGACCGGCGAAAAAACCGTCACGGACGGAAACGCAATAACCGCGAAGGGTATGGGCTGCGCCGTTGACTTCGGTCTCGCTGTCGTTTCCGCGCTCAAAGGCGAGGCGGAAGCGGAACGCATAGCAAAAAGCATTATGTTTATATAAAATGCGCGACATAAAGGCTGAAAAAGCGGAATTAAGACAACAATATCTGAAAATCAGGCGGGCGATACCGAAAGAGACGAAGGCTGAATACGACAGTCTCCTCTGCCGCAGCATAATAAACTCTGCTTCGTACAAATACTACGATACGATACTTTTATATGCGGCGCGGGAGGACGAGCCGGATCTTTCGGCTCTTGCGGAAAAGGCGCTTTCCGACGGCAAGCGCGTGGCTTATCCGCGCTGTGTCCCGGGCGAAAGAGCAATGAATTTTCATTTCATCGGCTCGACGGATCATCTTACGCCCGGCTCGTTCGGGATATACGAGCCTTCGGATACGCTCCCGGTCTTCGACCCGGCGTCTCCGTGCTGCTCCGTCTGTTTCATCCCCGCGGTGCTCGTTGACAGATCGGGCTACCGCATAGGCTACGGCGGTGGATATTACGACAGATTTTTATCCGGCTTTCACGGCTCGCTTGCCGCCGTCGCGTTTTCGCAGTTCGTCATAAATTCGGTACCGCACGGCATATTCGATCTTAGGGCCGACGTTATCATAACGGAGGGAGGTATAACCGCTGTTGTCAAAAATTAAGGAATACCATATAACGCCCGTTTTCTGCCTTGTGATATACGGTCTCGTTTTCGCGGCGTCGTTCATAAAGCTGAAAAACGATTTTTCGGTAACGTCGCTTCTCGCCGTTTTCGTGATGCAGATAACCGTATTCATCCTCCCGTCGGTGATATACAAGAGGATAAAGGGACAGATAAAGTACGGCGAGCTCGGCATACGTCCGTTCGGCGTAAACTCGATAATTTTCGTTATCTGCGCCTCGATATTCATGTTCTGCGCGGCGGTGCTCGCGGGACTCGGCTCGCGCGGAGGCGGCGATATGTATTACGCTGATCTTTCCGATATAACGTTTCCGGCGGTGATATATATAATCGTCGTTTACTGCCTTTTGCCCGCGGTCACGGAGGAGATAGCTTTCCGAAGCGTGATATACGCGGAATACCGCAAATTCGGCGTTTTCGGCGCGGTGCTTTTATCATCGACTCTGTTTTCACTCATGCACTTCTCCTTATCGTCGTTTCTCACGTATTTTATATGCGGCGCGGTGCTCGCGCTCGTTTACGAGGTGACGCACTCCGTTTTCGCCTCGATGACGGTGCATTTCATATACAACCTTATGTCCGTGTTCTCGCAGAAGGTTCTGGGCGAGGCGGCGAACAAGGCGGACAACCTGATCCCCTTCGTTTTCGTATTCGTTTCCGTTATGCTTCTGTTTCTGTTCTTTGCTCTGTCAAGGGCGCAGAAGCTGCTCGAATTCGACGCGGCAAGGATACCCGAGGAGGAAAACGAGGAGAGGCCGAACATACAGACGCGGCTCCGTTCTCTGCTCTTTTCGATAGTTTCCCCCGGATTCGTCGTCTGTCTCGGATTCGCGTTTTTCGCGGGAATAATAAGGCTTAAACAATAAAAGGAATAAAAATGAAAGATACGGATTACACAAGCAAAACAGCAAGCAAAGCGGCGATAACGCGCGCCGATCATCTTACGAAAGCGCCCGACCGCATAGAGGTCAAAAAGGGCGGCAAAAAGAAGACGATCGACGAGACCGGGCGCGAGCTTAAATACAAAACGCGGAGCACGATATACAGCGTCACGATAGCTGTTATATATATAACGCTTATCCTGATAACCTCCGCCGTGCTTTCGTTTTTCATAATATCCATAGGCAACGACGTTTTCGCGCTGAAAAAGACCGAGAGAACGGCGGAAATAGAGCTCGGCGCTTATCCGACGATAATCGACGTGTCAAACGAGCTGGCGAACAAGGGCATAATCAGATACCCGTCGGTATTCCGTCTGTACGCGAGGCTCAAGCTTCACGACGGGGAGAATTTCATTCCCGGAACGTACGTCGCCTCGTCGCAGCAGAACTACGACAGCCTTATAAATATGCTCCTTGCGCAGACGGGAGAGCGCCGTATTGTAACGATAGTCATACCCGAGGGCTACACGGTGGACGAGATAATAGATCTGTTCCTGAGCGAGGGCATGGGTACGAAGGAAGGCTTCGTCGACGCTATCGAAAACGGCGAATACGATTACGAATTCATAAAAATGCTCGACGCACAGCCGAAAAATCCGAACAGAAGGTACAGACTTGAGGGATATTTATTCCCCGACACGTATTATTTCTACTCCGACTGGGAGGAAACGCAGATAATAAACAAGCTGCTCGACGGATTTGACGCAAAGCTGACTCAGGACTTTTACGATTTCGTCAAGCGGTCGAAATACACGCTCGACCAGTATATAACGATAGCTTCGATAATACAGCGCGAGGCTTATCTGACCTCGGATATGGAATACGTTTCGTCGGTAATCCACAACAGATTAAACGACCCGAAAACGTACCCGAAGCTCGAATGCGACTCGACGGTGCTTTACGCTTTGGGCAGACACAAGGTCGATATAACCGCGCAGGATCTCGAGCTCGACGATCCGTATAACACGTACGTTTACGACGGACTGACGAGCTCGACGATCCGTATAACACGTACGTTTACGACGGACTGACTCCGGGGCCGATATGCAATCCGGGCTGGAGCTCGATCTTCACCGCTCTGAACCCCGCGCAGTCGGATTACTATTACTTCGTTTCCCGCGCAGGCGGCGAAATGCTTTACGGCAGGACGCTTGCGGAGCATAGGAAGAACGTTGAAACTGTAAGAGCGGAACAGAAAAAGAATTAGAAAAAATAAAAAACGTCTTGTATAAAGCCCGGTCTGCGGCTGAATACAAGGCGTTTTGTACGTTTATCCTCCCTGCGGCAAAAAGGCCGGAACAAGGCTTTGTCCTTATTCCGACCTTTAATTATATTATTCTATATTCAATATTATAAATTCATGGTGGTTGTTTATCCGGAACATATTGTGCGAGTCGCCGAGTCCGCGGCTGACGATAAGGCGGTTTTCGTACATCCCGGACGTGTATTTCGGGAAGATCCCCTGCCCCGGCGCGAAAACTCCGCGCCCGAAAAAGCGCCACTGTCCGCCGTGGGCGTGCCCCGACAGAGTAAGCTGTACGCCCGTTTGCTTTATATATTCGGGATAATACTCGGGATGATGGCACAAAAGTATCTTATATCCGTCAAGCCCGGTGAAGCGGTCAAGAAAATCAAGATCCGGCGCGGGCGTTTTTTTCAGATTGCTCTGCGCCGTGCAAAAGCCGGACGACAGACCGCCTATAAGAACTCCGCGGAATTCCGCGTATTCATTGTCGAGCAGCCGCGCGCCCGTATCCCGTGTCAGCTTTATTATATCGCCGTCGAATTTCCTCTCGTGATTTCCGAGCGAACAGAAGGTCTTGTATTTTTTCGAGCATCCGGCAAGAAACTCAACGCCCTTTTCATACCGCTCCGTACTGTGTATATAATCTCCCGGTATAAGCACGGCGTCGGGCTTTGTTTTATCGAGCAGCTCTGTGACGGGCGAAAGGTCGCTTTCGTGCAGATCGGATAAAAACGCGAAAACAAGCCGGTCGGGTACGCCGGCTTTTATATTATATTCCGTTATGTCTATAACTCTCATCCGATCCTCTTTTCGACAGCGTTATGAGCGAGGCGAAGCAGAGCTCCGATAAGGAACGCCGCGCCGAGCATCACGATGTAACTGACGTACCACAATCCGCCGCGGTTGAAGCCGTAAAAATCGTCCCAGCCGCCGTTCTGCTTCCCTATGACTACGACCATTATGAAGTAGACCACACCGTAGACCGCGGTCGGTATGAGAGATACGGCGATATGCGGCATTTTCAGCTTTTTTTCGCTCTGCGCGTCGAAAACAAACGACAGCGCCGCCAGGACCGGGCAGACAAGATGTAAAAAGAAGCTGTTGCCGACGTACATGGTGCCGTAGCCCATAGTCGGGCCGAGAAAGCATATAACGGTCATAAACGTGATCGTGGTGGAGGTCACGCCCGCAAACGTCAGAAGCGTGCAGAAAAACGGCAGCTCAGAGCCGTCGCGCCAGCGTTTAAGCTTGAAAGGAAGCGCCGCAAGCAGCGCGGCGGCCGCCAGCAGGTTCGACTCGACGGTATAGAAGACCAATCTGCGCAGACCGGTGTTCCAAAGCGCGCGGTCGGCGGTGAAAGCGTCCGTGAACGTGCAGGTGAAAACGAGCGCGATAACGGAGAGATCTATAAATACGAATACCGCCCTTGACGTTTTTGATTTTATAAAAGACATGACAAATACTCTATCTCTTCCTCCGTCGTCGACCAGCTCGACGCGAATCTCACGACGGTCCTGTTTTTCCCGGCGCGCTCCCAGACCTCGAAGCCTACCTTGCCCTCAAGCCTTTGAAGCGTTTCGTCGTCGAGGATAACAAACTGCTGATTCGTGGGCGAATCAATAAAAAGCTCATAGCCTTTTTTTATGAACAGAGCTTTCAGCTCCTCAGCCTTATCGGCTCCGTTTTTCGCTATTCTGAAATACAGATCATCCGTGAAAAGCGCCGAAAACTGCACGCCGACGACGCGGCTTTTCGCAAGCATCGCGCCGCCGCGCTTTATAAGCGTTATGAAATGCTCCGGCGTTTTATCCTTGTGAAAAACGACCGCCTCGCCGCAGAGCGCGCCGA
The DNA here is from genome assembly GCA_902784545.1 of uncultured Ruminococcus sp. GTDB lineage: Bacteria > Bacillota > Clostridia > Oscillospirales > CAG-272 > UBA1248. The sequence continues at coordinate 6,384 of CACZVC010000106.1, forward strand.
CCTTCGTGCCGCCTATGTAAAACGCGTCGCACAAAGCCGCAAGCTCTTTGAGCGTAATATCGCAGGCGCCGCACGTAAGACCGTAGCCAAGACGCGCGCCGTCGAGGAACAGATAAAGCCCGTATTCATCGCAGACGCGGCGAAGCTTTGTAAGTTCGTCTTTTGTATATATCGTGCCGTATTCCGTTGGATACGATATGTAGACCATACCCGGGAAAACCATGTGGTCACGGCTTTCGTTTTTGTAAAAATCGGATAAATACGCCGAAAGCTCGTCCGCGTCGAGCTTTCCCTCATGGTGAGGCAGGGGAATTATTTTATGCCCCGTCGCCTCCACGGCGCCGGATTCGTGGCAGTTTATATGACCCGTCGAGGCGCAGATAACGCCCTGATAAGATCTGAGCACGGACGATATGACCGTCATATTCGTCTGCGTGCCGCCGCTTATGAAGAAGACCTCAGCGTCGGGCAGACCGCACGCTTCCCTTATCTTCTCCTTCGCCTCGGCGCTGTATTTGTCGAAGCCGTACGTATTCAATATCTCTCCGTTCGTTTCGACGAGCTTTTTGAGCACGGCGGGATGAGCGCCGTTTTTGTAATCACATGAAAAATCAGGTATCATTTATTCGGTATGGGCTCGCCGTTTTCGTCGAACAGCGGAAGATACTGCAAAACCTTTATGTCTTCCCTTCCGTACGCCTCGCCCTCCGCGAGTATCGCCATTTTACCGGCGACGATGCCGCCCGCCTGCAAAACGAGCGATTCGAGCGCGCGAAGCGACTCGCCGGTGCTTATAACGTCGTCAACTATGAGTATACGCTTGCCGCGCATAAGCTCCGCGTCGTCGCCGTCAAGATAAAGCGTCTGCTGTCTTGCCGTGGTGATGGACCTTACCTCGCATTTAAGAATGTTCCTCATATAAAGCTTAGGCGCTTTTCTTGCCAGAATATACTTGTTGACGCCGCTCTGACGCGCCATTTCGTGTATCAGCGGTATGCCCTTGCTCTCCGCGGTGAGCATATAGTCGTAATCCGCGGGCGCGAGCTTTAAAAGCCCCTCAGCCGATTTTTCGGTCAGCTCCACGTCGCCGAAAATGACGAACGCGCCGATATAAAGCTTATCGGTCAGGGGGCATAAAGGCAGTTTTCTTTTAAGTCCGTTGATCTCTATCTCATAATATTCTCTCATTTTGTACCGTCCTTGCGATTTTTTTATTATTATATCACTCAAATTAAAATAATTCAAGCGTAAAGATTTAAATATAATCTTATATGACATATTTTGATTTTTTTCAACTATTTGCGCTTCACATATTGATTTTTTCATATTGATTTGATATAATAGAATGGATAAATTATATGAGGGCAGATTTATGCTTAAAATATTACACATGGCGGACTTGCATCTTGACAGTCCGTTTTCACTCAAAAACGCGGACGCCGCGCAGGCGTCGAGACAGATGCTGCGCGGTACGTTTACCTCCGCGATGCTTTACGCAAGATCGGCGGAGACGGATATAGTCCTTATCCCCGGCGACGTTTTCGACACGGGCTACGCCGCGCGCGACACCCTGTCGCTTCTGAAAAGCGAATTTGAAAAAAGCCCCGGCATACGCTTTGTCATAGCGCCCGGCAACCACGATCCGTACAAGTCGGATTCGCCGTGGGCAAAGACGGATTTTCCCGATAACGTATATATTTTCAGGTCTTCGTCGCTCGGGCGCATCTGCTTTGACGACCTCAACTGCGACGTTTACGGCTGGGCTTTCACCGAGGAGAATATGTCCGCGGACCCGCTGGCGGTAAAGCCGCATCCCGACAAATCGCGCATAAACATACTCTGCGCGCACTGCGAGCTTGACGGACCCGTGGGCGGTAAATACTGCAGTATAAGCAAAGCCGAGCTTGAATCGGCGGGCTTCGATTACGCGGCGCTCGGTCACATACACAAGGGTACGAACGGAGCGAACAGGATAGGCGCGACTTATTACGCCTATTCGGGCTGTCTTGAAGGCAGGTCGTTTGACGAATGCGGGCAGAAATACGCGATAATAGCCGAGCTTGAAAAGAAAAACGGCGTGCTTTCAGCCGAATTCAAAACGAGATCCTTCACGCAGAGAAGGTTTGAGATCATAGACGCGGACGTGACCGGCTGCGAGGACGCGGCGTCGCTTCTTAACGTCGTGAACGCAGCGGTGAGAGCCGCGCATCCCGGAAGCGAATCGTCCGTGCGCGTTATATTACGCGGCGCGGTTCCCGCGGAGCTTGTCATATCGGAGCAGTTCGCGGCGCAGAATATCGTCGGCGTTAGATACGCGGAGGTCGAAAACCGCACAGAGCCGACGCTCGATATGGAAAAATACGCGGCTGAGCCCGGTATAAGAGGCGCGTTTTACCGCGCCATGCAGCCGCTTCTCAATGAAGGCTCGGAGCGCGACAGGGCGGTAGCCGCCAAAGCGCTGAAGGAAGGCTTGCAGGCGCTCAACGGGAGGGGACAGTAATGATAATAAAAAAGATCCATATCGTTTCATTCGGCGCCCTTACCGATAAGGTAATAGAGCTGGGCGACCGGCTGAACGTCATAGAGGGCGAGAACGAGACCGGAAAAAGCACCGTCGGCGCGTTTATAAGATTCATTTTCTACGGGCTTGACAAGGCGGCGCGTGAAAGATACGTGAGCTGGGGCAAAAACGGCGCGTCCGGCTCCGTCACCGTCGTTGAGGACGGCGCGGAATACCGTATAGAACGCGAGCTTCTGACCGGCAGGACGAAGGACAGGGTCACGATAGTAAACGCTAACGGCGAGATAGTAAATACTGAAAAAGCCCCGTGGGAGCTTTTTATCGGCGTGCCGGAAAACGTGTTTTCAAACACCGCTTTCACGGCAGACATAGGCTCGACGGTCGGCGGTCAGGGCTTGCCCGAGGCGATAGAAAACCTCGTTTTCTCCGCCGACGAAGCCGTCAGCACGAAAAAAGCGCTTAAACGCATAGACGAAACGAGAACGTCGCTTTACTACAAAAACAAAAAGGGCGGCAGGATACACGAGCTTGAAAATCAGGTTTCCGAGCTTGAAGTACGGCTTTCCGCGGCGAAATCCGCCTCGGAGCATATTTTCACGCTCGACGATTCGATAAGGACGAGAAAAGCGCGGCTCGATTCAAACAAAGAAAAAATAGAGCTTATAACGAAACAGCTCGAGGACTACGACACATACAAGCGCATATACGAGCTTGAAGAAGCCGAAAAGAACAAAAAAACGCTTGAAGCGTGCGAAAAAGAGCTGTCTGAGCTTGAGAAAAAATACAAAAAGGGCGATTTTCTGCCTGACCGCGCGTTTTCCGACGCGCTCCACACCTTTGAAGCGAGCGCCGCGGAGCTGAAAGAGCTTTCGTCAAAGGCTTCGCAGAACGCGGTAAAAGCCGAGGCGGAGATGAAAAGCTCGTCGTCGAACACGATACTGCGAATCGCGTCGGGCATCGGCGGCGTCGACGCTCTGCGCGAGATGTACGAGGGGCTTGACAACAAGGCTTTCAGCTATAAAAAATACGCCGCCGTGTTCTTTATCCTCTCCGTTCCGGCGCTTGTCGCGGCGGGACTTCTCGCGTATCTCAATATGATCATACCTTACGCCGTTATCTGCGGCGCGCTGTTTCTGATATTCATTATACTGGGCATCTTCAACGCCTCGAAAGCGTCCGGGCTGAAAAAAGGACTTTTCAAGCTCGCGGGCAAGCTCGGCGCGGACGACCCCGACGATATACCGGGACTGCTCGACAGCGTCGCGGACGACGAGGCGGTCTCCGCGGAAAAGGCGGCGGCTTACGGCACGGCGCTCGACGCCAAGCAGTCAGCGGACGAAAGAGTGTCGGCGCTCGATAAAAAAATACGCGCTTATACCGCCGTATATAAAGAAACGGGCATCGCCGGTCTGCCTTCTCTGATAGCCGAGACGGAAGGCGTTTTGTCCGAGCTGTCGAACGCTCACAGACAGGTCGAAATGGCGCAGTACAAGGTGCGCGTATCGTCCGAGCGCACGTCCGGCGACGAAATGGAGGCGCTTAAAGCAAAGCTCAACGGCTGCCTGAAAAAGGAAGATCTCTCGGCATTCAAATGCGACGAGAGGCGCACGGAGCTGAATCTGCTTCTGCGGCAGAACGAGGCGATAGCCGACAAGATCTCGTCGGAGGAACAGAGCTTCGCCGCGGCGAACGCCACGTTCACTCTGCCGGCGTCGATACACGCGAAGCTGACGACCGCGAGGGCGGAGCTTGAGGAGGCGCGCGAGGATTACGACGCCTGCACGCTCGCTTACGAAAAGCTGAACGAGGCCTCAGCGGCGCTTCGCAGCAGTATTTCCCCGACTCTGGCGCACGACGCGGGCGAGCTTATGGATAAAATATCCGACGGAAAATATCCGTCGCTCGGAATATCGAACAAGCTGGAAATAACGTACAATCTCGCGGGTATGACGCATCCGGCGGAGACTCTCAGCACGGGTACGCTCGATACGGCGTACGTCTGTCTGCGCCTCGCGCTTGTGAAAATGCTTTTCCCGAAGGGCGTTCCCGCGTTTTTCGACGACACGTTCGCAAGGGTCGACGATAAACGCGCCGCGCGCATCGCGGCGGCTCTCTCCGATACGGACAGGCAGACGGTCATATTCACCTGCCGCGGACGCGAGGGAGCATACGCCGGAAAGCTGGGCGGAAAGGTCATTAAAATATGACGCTTGCCGAATGCTTTGAAATAAACGGCTTATCGGGATATCTGACGGAGAAAAAAGCCGAAAAGCTCGAATTTCTTTCGCGGTATCTGATAGAATACAATAAGAGAATAAATATCACGGCGCTTACGGAGCCGTCGGATATATATGCAAAGCATATAGCGGACAGCGCGGCGCTCCTGCCGCTTTTAAGCGGCGCCGGCGCCCTGCTCGACGTGGGCTGCGGCGGCGGCTTTCCGTCCCTGCCCGTGGCGATATTAAACGAAAAAATAAACGTGACTTCAATGGATTCGACCGAAAAAAAGCTCGGTTTTATCGTTGAAATAAAGGAAAAACTAAACCTGAACAATATAAACGTACTGCCCGGACGCGCCGAGGAGCTGTGTAAAGACGGACTGCGGCAGAGCTTTGACGCGGTCACGGCGCGAGCCGTCGCTTCCCTGCCCGTTTTATGCGAGCTTTGTCTGCCGTACGTTAAGCGCGGCGGTATTTTCGCCGCGATGAAAACGGATCTGTCCGAGCTTGACGCGTCGGCAAACGCCGCGCGGATATTAGGCGCGAAAAACACGGAAAACGTAAGCTATAAGCTGAAATACGGCGGCGGCGAGGCTGACAGATGCATAATAGTCTATAAAAAGATAAAAGATACGGATATGAAATATCCGAGAAGATACTCCCAGATAAAAGCGAAACCGTTATAAATGAAGATATTATTTTTGGATAAAGTCGTAAAATTCGATAAGACCGCCGTCGCGGTCGGCAGCTTCGACGGCGTGCACAAGGGTCATACCGCGCTTATAAAAAAAACCGTTGAAAAGGCGAAGGAGCGCGGACTGACGCCCGCCGTATGGACGTTTGAGGATTACGCGCCGAAGGGCGGCGCAAAGTATATAATACCGCCGTACGAAAGATACGCGATATTCGCAAAGCTCGGCGTAAAGCTCGTTTTCACGGTAAGATTCGACGACGTGCGCGATATGAGCGCGGACCGCTTTGTAAAAGACGTGCTGATAAACGACTGCCGCGCGGATTACGCCGTGCGGCTACAACTTCCGCTTCGGCAGGGGCGCCGAAGGCAGAGCCGATACGCTTTACCGTCTTATGAAGCAAAACGGCGGCGACGCGTATATCTGCGGTGTCGTGACCTATAAAAACACGCCGGTAAGCTCGACGGAGATAAGAAAAGCGCTCAAAAACGGCGATATACAGTTGTCGAACGGTATGCTTGGCAGGCGGTTTTCGATAACTCTGCCGGTCGTGCACGGCGGCCACATCGGCACCGGGCTCGGCTTTCCTACGGTGAATCAGATATACCCGGACGGGCTTACTCCGCTTCGCCGCGGCGTTTACGCGTGCCGAGCGAAGCTGGGCGGCAGATCATACAAAGCCGTGTCGAACGTCGGGACGAAACCGACCGTCGGCTCGGACGGAGTCATCTGCGAAACGCACATCATAGACTACGACGGCGATCTTTACGGCAAAAACGTGACCGTGTCGTTCTGCCGTTTTATCCGCGACGAGAAAAAATTCGATTCGCTTGAGCAGTTAAGAGCGCAGATAGCCGCAGATACGGAGACGGCAAAGGAGCTGTTATGAAATTCAAACGATATATATGTGTTTTACTGATAATACTCTTCGTTTTTTCCGTCGCCGCGTCGGCTGAAACCGCGGCGGATACGGCGGAGACGACTGAGGAAAACGACAAGCTGATACCGACGGATTACGTTATCCCGCAGGACGAGGAGATGACGCTGCGCTCGCGCTATGCGATGCTTTACAGCGAATACGACAAACGCGTTTTGTTTTCAAAGCGTGCGGACGAGCTCGTCGAGCCGGCGTCGACCACGAAAATAATGGTCGGTATTATGATATTTGAAAAATACGGAAATCAGCTCGATACACAGATAACCGTGACCGAAAAGCTGCTCGCCGACAAGGAGGGTCTTTCGATTTACTTAGAGCCCGGCGAAACGCTTACGATAAGACAGCTTCTCACCGTGCTTCTGATGCACGGCGCAAACGACGTTTCGACGATTTTGGCGCATTATTATATGCAGGATATAAGCAAGGGCGACGATCTGCTTGAATTCGCTGAGCTTATGACAAAGCGGGCGAAGGAGATAGGGTGTGAAAACACCGTGTTCAAAAACGTGTCCGGCCTGCACGCGAACGGAGCGAAGACGTTACTTTCCGATATCATAAAAATAGCCGTTCACGCCTCGTCGATACCTGGCTTTCTTGAAATGACGTCGACGCCGAGGCTTATAATCGAAGAGAACGGCAGCACACGGCGGCATATCATACTGAGCCGCAACCATCTTGTAAGCTCGTATCAGACGCCGGCGTATAAAACGGCGGGCGTCACGGGGATGAACTTCGGCGGCACCGAGGAAATGGGCGAATGTCTGCTCGCGAGCGCCGAATACGACGGAAAAAAGTATTTTGCGATAATTATGGGCGGCTATACCGATCCCGACGGGACGCAGGTCGTATTCAACGACGCGAGAAAGCTGTTTGACTACGCCAGAAACGGATTCAAATATTTCGAGGTGCTCAAAAAGGGCGTTATCACCACGCAGGTCGGCGTCCGTTTCAACAACGCGACCGACGTCGTTACGCTCGTACCGTCGAAAACAGTTTCGATGTATCTGCCTGTCGGCACGGATATAAAAACGGATATAACCTTCCGCACCGTTGTGCCGGAAGAAACGATAGACGCGCCTGTCGCGCAGGGTATGCAGGCGGGCGAGGTCATAGTTCTGTATCTTGACAACGAGGTTTGCCGCGTTCCGCTCGTTACGACGACCTCCGTATCGCAGTCGCGTATGCTTTACACGCTCGATCAGCTTGAAAAATTCGTCAAGCGCCCCGTCGTGATAGCTTCGTTCATATCGTTTTTCGTCCTTTTGTTCGTTTTCGTCATAGTCAAAGCGGTCATAGACGGGCAGAAGAAAAAGAGAAAAAGGATAAGATGAAGAAAGGCGCCGGCGCGCGGCGGCATTATTACATTTTAGGTTTTCATTTTTTTACAAATACCGCTTGATATGAAAAAAAACGTATGGTATAGTTATTCAAAAGGAGGTGGCGGCGTTTGGATCGAATAATGGAGGACCGCTCGACGGATTACCGTCACGAGCAGAAATATTTCATAACTCTCACGCAGGCGACCGAGCTGACGTCGCGGCTGTCGCGCGTGCTTCCGTTCGACAGGTACAGTCTTGACGGCGGCAGATATCTGATATCAAGCGTTTACTTCGACACGCTCGACGACAGATCGCTCGAGGGGACCGAGGCGGGACTGCTGAAACGCAAAAAGTACCGCATAAGGGCGTACAATCACGACGATTCGTTCATATCGCTCGAAAAAAAGACGAAGCGCGGACCTCTCGGCAAAAAGGAATCCGTGAGGATAGACAGACGGATATACGACGATATAATGTATAAGCGCGGCGAAAGCCTGCTCGGGCTCGATTCTCCGCTCGCGCATGAATTCTACCACGTTATGAACGTGGAGGGGTACAGACCGAGGACGGTCGTAGAATACGTGCGGCGCGCGTTCGTATCGGATATATCGAACGTCAGGATAACGCTCGATATGAACATAAAGGGCAGCGGTTCGGGGCTCGATATGTTCCTCGATTCCGGCTCTCTCGTCTACACCGTGCCGCCGTGCTGGGTAGTCATGGAGGTCAAATACGACCATTTTCTGCCCGACCACATAAAGGCGCTTCTGCCGGACGCGTCCGTCATGCAGAGCTCCTGCTCAAAATACGTATACGGAAGAACATTTATATAGAAAGGATCAATAACGATGCACGCACTGACATCATTTTCCGACGTTTTCAAAAACAGCTTTATAGAGAATTTCAATTCCGAGCTTTCAATGGGCAAATTCATACTGACAATGGTCGTTTCCCTGCTTATAGGATTGATGATCTGCGTCGTTTACAGGATTTCATACCGCGGAGTTTTATTCTCCCGCGCGTTCTGCGTTTCGCTTCTCGCGATGGACGTTATAACGACGCTCATACTGCTGACGATCACGTCAAACGTCGTTCTTTCGCTCGGTATGGTCGGCGCTCTGTCGATAATCCGTTTCAGAACGGCAATAAAGGATCCGCTTGACATAGTATTTTTATACTACTCCATCTGCGCCGGCATCATGTGCGGCGCGGGACTGCTCGGGCTCGCCGCTATCGGCGCGGTTATAGTCGGCGTTATACTCATAATCGCCTCCCGTCTGCCCGCGGCGTCCGACGCGTACATACTTATGGTCACGGTCAACCCCGAGGACGAGGAGCCGGTAGTTAAATACATAGAAAAATCGACTAAAAAAAGCAAGCTCAAATCGAAGGCTCTCGTTGAAAACACGGTCGAGCTTTCAATGGAGGTAACGCTTATCGCCGGATCGACGAAATTCCTGAACAAGTTAAACGCTTATCCCGGAGTTTCCACGGTAACGCTTGTCAAGAGCACCGGCGAATACGTTTGATAAAAGAGGATAAAAATGAGAAAATTACTTTCTGTTCTGCTTGTCCTTGTAATGCTTTTCGCGGCGGTCTCATGCGACGTGATCGGCGGAGATACGGATACATACGTTTCTCCCGGCACGCAGAGCGCGGACACGAGCAAACAGTCCGGCACGACCGCGGCGGAAACGATACCGTCGATCGAAAATCCGGTAAAACCCAACAAGGGCGGGCTTATACTGAACGAGGCGATGGCGTCAAACAAATCCACGGTGTCGGACGATTACGGCGAATACAGCGACTGGATAGAGCTGCATAACGACGGAAATACCGAAATATCGCTTAAAAACTATTTCATATCCGATTCTCCCAACAACAAAACGAAGGGCGTTCTGCCGGATATAAAGCTTGCCCCGGGCGAGTATTTCGTTATCTGGGCTTCCGGCAGAAACGTATATAACGAGGAAACAAGATCGCTTCATCTGCCGTTCAAGCTGAGCAGATCCGGCGAGGTGCTTTCGCTGTTTTCGCAGAGCGGAAGCGAGATAGGCAGGATAACGCTTATAGATATGCCGTCTGACATTTCCGCCGCGCCCGATGAAAACGGCACGACGGTGCTGCTCGCCGAGCCGACGCCCGGAGAGGAAAACGTTACGGCGCGCTACGTCAAGCCGCAGCAGAACGACGAGCCGCTCAATATGACGGACAAGACGGTCAGCACGGTAAGGATAAACGAGTATACGACGAAAAAGACCGTGACGTTCACCGACGAGGACGGCGATTACGGCGCGTGGGCGGAGATATTCAACTACGGCGAAAAGGAAGTAAAGCTCAAAGGTCTGTTCCTGTCAGACGACGAGACCGACTTTGCAAAATGGTGCTTCCCCGATATCACGCTCGCGCCGGGCGGTTATATAACGGTCTTTATGCTCGGCAAGGAAAAGGAATACGCGGGCGGCGAGATCCACGCGACCTTCACCCTCTCCGGCAAGGAGACGAAGCTCGGTATCTACAACGGAAAAGGGCTTGAGATCGACTCCGCGCCGGTATATCCGCTCGAGGCCAACCTCACCTGCGGCAGAAGCGTTGAGGACGCTGAAAAATGGCTGATCTTCCCGCGCGCAACGAGAAACGCGGAAAACACGGTCCCCGGCTTTGAGGATATAAACAGCGCGAGACACCCCGGCTACAAAACGGCTTATATCAACGAAGTCGTCGCGGTCAACGCGACGCTTGACAGCTCCCCTGACGGAAAATCATATTCGTCGGGGGAATTGTACGATTATTACAAGCTTTACGATTTCATAGAGCTTAAAAACCCGACCGACAAGGATCTCGACCTCTCCGAGCTTTACCTCGGAAAAAGCACGTTCGATAAAGCGGTATGGCTTCCCACGGCTAAAATCAAAGCCGGCGGCTACCGCATAATCTACTTCGGCGACGAGACGACTTACGACACGAAAACGGACAGAGTTTACGTCGATATGGGTCTGAACAGATACAGAAACGATATTTATCTGTTCGACAAAAAAGGCAATATAATAGACAGTCTGGAAACTTCTCTTCTTGTCGATCAGACCTCGGCAGGGCGCATATCCGACGAGGACGACCGGGTTTATTATTTCACAAGGGTAACTCCGGGCGAGCAGAACAGCGCCGTAACGGTATCTCAGGCGGTCGGCTCGCCGTCCTTCAGTCTCGAGGGCGGCTATATCGAGGCGGGACAGAAGCTGACTGTCGCCGCGCCCGCGGGCTGTCTTGTCTACTACACAACGGACGGCTCGACGCCGACGCAGAATTCCGAATTATACCGCGCACCGATAACGATTGACAGGACGATGACGGTAAGGGCGAGAGCGTATAAAAGCGGCTCTCTTCCCTCCGAGGACGTAAGCGTTTCCTTCATCGTCGGAAGAAAACACAATATGCCGGTTGTTTTCATCAACACCAATCCCGAAAACCTTTATTCCGACAAAACGGGAATATGGGCGGACGGTCCCGATTTCGACACCGATTCGATGAAATACGACGATCAGTCGATAGACGGCAGCAAGCGCGAAACGATGTTCTTCGAGGACGCGGCTAAATACGCGCATTACTGGAAGGACTGGGAGCGCCCCGTAAATTTCAACTACGTTGACGAAAACGGCGTACAGGTGCTGAGCTTCAACGCGGGCATAAAGACGTTCGGTCAGTACAGCCGCGTACACGACCAGAAAAGCGTTTCGATAAACTTAAAGGATAAATACGGCATAAAAGAGGTCGTTTATCCGTTCTTCGGCGACAATTACATCAACGTGTTCTCCAACCTCGTGCTCCGCGGCGCCGGTCAGGACGCCAACCGCTCCCACATACGCGACGCTTTCATAGCGCGCGCTCTCGTGGGCAAGATAAACTGCGAGGTCATGAACTACCGCCCGGTCGTTTGCTACGTGAACGGCACATATCACGGGATATACGACCTGCGCGAGCGCATTTCCGATGAATTCGTCGCCAACCACACGGGCGCCGACCCCGACAACCTCGACAGGATGAAGGGCTCGTCTATCGTGCAGTCCGGCACCTCGGCAAACTACAACGCGATATACAAATTCGTAACGCAGAACAATATGGCAAACGCGGACAATTACGCCTACGCCTGCTCGCAGATAGATATAGACAACTATATCGACTACTGGATATCGCAGATATATTTCGCAAACACAGACCCCGGCAACATCAAATTCTACCGCGAACGAACGGACGACGCTAAATGGCGCTGGATCCCTTACGACTTCGACTGGAGTATGTCGAGCACGGAAAACAGGTTCAACTACGTTTTAAAGCAGGATAAGAAGATATACGGTATAATTCAGGGGCTTATGAAAAATTCAACGTTCAAAAAGAAGTTTTTGTCGCGCTTCTGCGAGCTTCTGAACGAAACGCTGAATCCCGACAGGCTTATGCCGCTTCTGCGCGAGCTGACGAACGAGATAGCGGAGGAAATGCCTTATCATATCGAACGCTGGAATTTCAGGAACACGGACGACCCGAGATACGTTTCCGGCATACTCATGTCCGCCCCGTCGTCGATGACGCGCTGGGAAACGCATATATCGACCGCCGAAAACTGGCTCAGAAACCGCGACGCTGACGTTATAAAGTACATCAAATCATATTTCGGTTTATCCGACGCCGACCTTAAATCGTACGGACTTAAATAAAATCGACATAAATTTACCGGAATATATTGACAAATCGGGCATTTTGTATTATAATATGGTAAGCATGAATTAAAATATAAGGAGGAAAATTATGAAAAAGATTCTTGCTATTGCAATAGTGGCTGTTCTTACTGTCGCTCTTTGCGTATACGCCTCTGCTGACGACACGATAACGGTAGACCTTTCAGACGCTACCGGCAACATCGACGTTCAGATAGTTGACGGCAAGGTAGTCTGCACCACGAACGGCGCCGACCCGTGGGTATCCATACCCGTTGACAACATAGACACCAACGAGTACGGCTTCTTCACAGTCAGGTACAGCGCCACCAAAGAAGTAGGCAGCAACAACACCTACCTGATGGACACTGAAAAGAACCCGAATTACTCCGGCACTGAGGGCACATGGCACGGTCACGGCATGGGCGGCACCGCTGACGGAGCGGTCCATGAAAAGACCTATGAAATAGCTGTGGATTTCCCGGCTATGGTCGGCACGACGCTTACCGGCGTTCGTTTCACCTGCTGCGGCGAAACTGACGGCGTATTCACCGTTGAATCCCTCGTATTCAGCAAAGAAGCCCCCAAAGCCGAAACGCCTTCCGAGCCTTCCGAGCCCACTCAGCCTTCCGAGCCCACCAACCCCGGCACCGCCGACGCTTCCGTTATAGCCATCGCGGCTGTAGCCTGCGTAGCTCTTGCGGGCGTTGTAGTCGCCAAGAAAGTAAGATAAGCTGATTACAATTACAATACAAAAAAACCGTCGAAAGGCGGTTTTTTGTATTTACGGCGGACTCAGCGGGAGAAAACCGGCTTCGTTCCGCGAAAAAAAAACGTTTTTTTTGACTTTTTTTCAAAAATATATTGACAAACAGGCTATTTTATATTATAATATGGCAAGCATGAATTAATAATAAGGAGGAATATTATGAAAAAGATTCTTGCTATTGCGATAGCCGCTGTTCTGACTGTCGCTCTTTGCGTATCCGCGGCTGCTATCCACAACCCGGACGACACAACGAAGGTCTGGTTTGACAGAGAGAACCTCAACATTTCGTGGGACACCGTTTACATTGACGGTCAGTCTCAGATGGATCTCGGCTGGGGCGGCGACGGCTCCGCTCATGAAAAAGTCGAGGCTAACCCGATAACCGTCGGTTCCGCTGAAACTATCACGATCCGCGGCTGGGCAGGCATCAAAGAAGGCAAGGCTGTCGAATTCGGTTACAGACTGAACGAAGGCGAGCCCGTTTTCAACGCTGACTTTGCAAAGACCACCGAAGACGCTGTTATCAACGCCGGCGGCGACTCCAGATTTGAGATCGTAGTTCCCGTCAAGGGTCTTACCGCTCCGACGCTCATCACCGCTGTTGCGAAGGGTGAGGACGGCGCAGTCTGCGACTTCATCGAATTCTCCGTCAACGGTCAGTACACCAACCCCGGTACCGCTGACGCTTCCGTTATAGCCATCGCGGCTGTAGCCTGCGTAGCTCTCGCCGGCGTTGTAGTAGCTAAGAAAGTAAGATAAGCTGATTACAATTGCTAAACAAAAGAACCGCCGAAAGGCGGTTTTTTTGCATCAGCGGCGCACGGTCGCTTTTTTCGGATAAAACATGAGGATATTATTGAAAAAAGCGGTTTCATTTAAATTTTTTTCTGTATAAATATTGACAAATATAGCTTTACGTGATATAATAATGCAAGCAGAATTAAACCGTAAGGAGGAAATTATGAAAAAAATTCTTGCTATTGCTATCGTCGCAGTATTCGCGCTGGCTCTCTGCCTGAGCGCTTCCGCTCAGGTAAGCCTTGACAGACTCGTTATCAACGCGACGACTCTTACGCCCGACGACGAGACCAACCTGAGAAATGCGGATGAGGTCAAGATCAACAAGGGCGACAAGCTTTACATCCTCGGCTGGGCTCTCAACGCGGAAACAAACTCCAACCTTAAAGAAGTTGTTTACACGCTTGACGGCAAAGAAGTAAAATGCGCCGACAACTACAGAGACAGACCCGGTCTTACCGGCGCTATCGGCGTAGCCAACTCCGAACTTGACACACACGCCGGCATAGGCAAGGACGATGCAACGTTCGAGCTTACCGGTATCGACAAGCTCGGCGACGGCACCTACAAGGTAGTCATCGTCTGCAAGTATGAAGACGGCACGACCGAAAACCTCAAAGAGGAATTCACTCTTGTGGTCGGCACCGGCGTAAAGTCCGATGATCCCGGCGAGCAGTCCGCTCCCAAAGCCGCTTTCTCCGTAGACGCCGCCAAACTCGGCGATCTGTGGGACAACAACAAGGGCGCAAACCAGGTTGACGCTGTTAAAGGCGACGGCTTTGTGACCTTCACCGCTTCCGGAGGCGACCCCTTCTTCGCTTTTGCGGAACCGCTGCAAATCGGCGCTGACGCCAAATACGCTGTTGTAAAATACAGAACGAGCAGCAACGTCAACACTATCGACTTCTATCTGCAGATAGCCGAACCGCACGCACAGAGCGACAAGCTCGTTAACGACGGCGAATGGCACTTCATCGTTGTCGACCTTTCCAAGCCGTTCCCGGACAGCATGGGCGAATCGCTTTGGGATGGTACTCTTGCCCGTCTCGACCCGATGACCGGCGATCTTGACAACGCTTCCATCGACATAGCTTCCATAGATTTCTTCACCTCCGAAGCTGACGCTCAGGCAGCGGCTAACGGCGGACAGCCGTCCAACCCCGGCACAGCCGACGCTTCCGTTATTGCGATAGCCGCGGTAGCCTGCATAGCTCTCGCCGGCGTCGTAGTTGCGAAGAAAGTAAGATAAGCCGATACCAAATAAAAAAACCGTCGTAAGGCGGTTTTTTTTATGATCGATATTGACAATCATACCTTTATGTGATATAATCAGACAGGCATGAATAATTAACATGGAGGAATAATATGAAAAAAATTCTTGCTTTAACAACAGCTGTGATATTGACATTTGCTCTTTGCGTTTCCGCGGCTGCGATCCACAATCCGGACGACACGACGCAGGTCTGGAGAAACACCGCCGAGCTTGCGTTATCGTTCGATACGTTCTATGTTGACGGCGTATCTCACATGGACCTCGGCTGGGGTGCCGACGGTGAAGCGCACGCCAAATTAAGCGAACACCCGTTAACGATCACCAGCGAAGAAAAGATAACCGTCCGCGGCTGGGCGGGCATCAAAGGCGATCCCACCGTTACTGTTTTCGGTTACAGGATCAACGAAGGCACCGCCGTTTATAACGAAGCCTTCTCTATCAACGCCGAGGACGCGGTCAAAGCGGCAGGCGGCGACTCCAGATTCCAGATCGATATCCCCGTCAAGGGTCTTACCGACCCGACGCTCATCACCGCTGTCGCCAAGGGTGACGACGGCAAAGAATACGACTTTATCGAATTCTCGATAAACGGTCAGTACGCCGGCTCCGGCTCCGAACAGCCCGCCGCTCCCGACACGCCCCTTTTCAGCGGCAGCGTTTCCACCGGCTGGTGGATGAATCCGTTCACCGAGAAGGAATGGACGATAAACGCCACGTTCGACACGCCTAACGCGTTCGACGGCTTCGCATTCAGATTCTATGCTAACGGCGACGCCGGCGCCAAGGTCAAGGTAAACCTTCTTGACAAGGACGGCGCAACGGTCGAAGCGACTGAGTTCACGGCGATAAGCAACGGCGAAGGCAATATCACCTTCTCCAAGGCTTACGCTCCCGGCACTTACACGATCCAGTTCAAATCGACTGATTCCGGCGCTCACTTCGTTCTCGGCTCCGCTGCCGTGGGCGATATCGCCGTTACGATGGATACCGACACCAAGACCAACTCCAACACGCAGGAAGCTCCCGCCATCACGCTCCACGGCGCTGTTGTCGAGCAGCAGGGCGGCGACGACAATCCCGGTGAAAACCCCGGCTCCGACACACCTGTCAACCCCGGTACCGCCGACGCTTCCGTTATAGCCATCGCGGCTGTCGCGTGCGTTGCTCTCGCGGGCGTCGTTATCGCAAAGAAAGTCAGATAAACGACCGTAAACACGATCAAGGCTGTTGAGCGATCAACAGCCTTTTTCACGTCTCTTTTCCGTTTGCGGCAGCGAGTGATGCTGAAACGTAATTCATTTTTTGAAATTTATATATAACTTTTTGTGTTTATATTGACAAAGATATTTTTTTGTGATATAATTAGCCAAGCATGAATTAATAATAAGGAGGAATATCATGAAAAAAATTCTTGCTATCGCGCTCGCAGCCGTTATGACGGTAGCAATTCTCGCAGTAGCCGCTAACGCAGCCGCAGAACCCGCTCTCCTCATCACAGCCGAGCAGATCGCCGCAGAAGGCAACCAAAAATCAGCAGGCGTTGCATCCGTTGAACTCAAAACAGACGACGGTACGTACGCACATATCACGTCCGCGGGCGATGACCCCTGGATCCAGATCTTACCCACCCCCACAACAGACGTTAAGAACAAGTACGCCACTATCAAGTACAGATCCACATCCGAAAAATCGACCGGCGTCGAGATCTATACCGAGATCGCTGAGCCGCACGCAACCACGAGCGAAGCTTTCCAGAACGACGGTCAGTGGCATACGATCGTTATTGATCTGAGCACCGCCGCAGCGCAGTGGAAAGGCAACTTCAGCCGTCTTGACCCGATGAACGCCGCAGGTCTTCCCGCAGGTGAGGTCATAGATATAGCCTGGGTCGCTCTGTTCGAAAATGAAGCCGACGCTAAGGCATACACAGGTCCCGCCGGCAGCTCCGATCCTCAGCCCGTTGCTGAAAAGGATCCCGACACATGGCTTTGCCAGGCCGGCGATCCGGCTGCTACCACCGGCTGGTGGATGCATCCGTTTACCGATAAAGAATGGGAATTCACCGCGAAGTTCACCACTCCCAACGCTTTTGACGGCTTCATCGCTCTGTTCTTCGCCAACCCCGAAGGCGCGAAGGTTCAGATCAACCTTCTCGACGAGGCAGGCGCAGTACTTGACAGCCAGGAATTCACCCAGGCAGGCGACGGCTCGCCCACAATCAAATTCAGCAAGACTTTCGCTGCCGGCACCTACACGCTCCAGATAAAGAGCACTGACACCGGCGCACACTTCGTCGTCGGTTCCGCTCACGCCGGTGACGTAGCTGTCGAAGTCGGCGGAAACTGCAACACCAACGACAGCACTCTTGACGCTCCGGTCATCGTTCTTACCGGCGCTGTTGCA
>CACZVC010000107.1 GCA_902784545.1 uncultured Ruminococcus sp.
AGACGTTCGCTTCGCTCACTAATGAAGACGGGCTATGCCCTAATGAAGACGGCAACTGCGTTGCCTAACGAAGCGAAGCCGCCCGCTTGAAGAAAACCGCTGAATTCGAATTTCTTCATTAGCGAAGCGTCTTCATTTCTTCATTAGCCCGCTTGCGGGCGTCTTCATTTTCGGCGCGGCAAAGTTTATACAGAATACTTCCTTATCACGCCGCGCCGAACGGCAGACCCGCTTTTTTCTATTCAAATTCAACTTCGGCGACGCGCACAACGTAGTTCGTTCCGTACGGGAACGGCGGCGCGTATACGTAAAGATCGTCCTGTTTCTGTAAAAAGTCGAGCGTTTCTCCGTTATCCGTATACCGTACGCTCTTTACCTTTCCTTCGACGTTGTAAAAGCGTTTTATTCCCTCGCCGTCGCCGCAGACGGATACTTTCGCAAGTCCGTTCACGCCGAGATCGTGTATGTAAAGATACGCTTTTTTGCCGTCCGTCAACGCGAAATTCTTTCCGTCGCCTTTTATTCCGCACGGCTTTGACTCGTAGATGCTTTCACCGCAAGCGCCGATCCAGCTTCCCATGCACATAAGCAGCTGCTTTTGTATCGGAAGGATCGAGCCGTCGCCGTCCGGACCGACGTTCAGAAGCAGATTCGCGCCGATCTTGCGGCAGGCGCACAGCGTTTCAATAAGCCCGGCGGGACTTTTATAATTTAAGTCGCCGTGTCCGCATCCCCAGTGGTCGTTCAACGTATAGCACATCTCGGCGGCAACGTATTTTTCCATACCGTCGCGGTCGAGCGGTTCGGGGCGCCCCTGCTCGTATGTCACGCTGTCGATCTCTTTATTACCGACCTTGCCCCGCGCTCCGAGACCGGTGTTGTTTACGATTATCGCGTCGGGCTGATGCTTGCGGATAACGGCGTAAAGCTTGTCCTCCTCCCAGTCCGCTCCGGGTTTGGACCAGTTGCCGTCAAACCAGAGACCGCCGATCTTGCCGTAATTCGTGCAAAGCACCTCAACGCTGTCGCGCAGATACTGCAAATACGCGGGAAAATCGTCGTTGAAGGATTTTTCGTGCCAGTCAAGCGTCGTGTGATAAAACATCGGGACTACGCCCTCTTCATTACACCCCTCGACGAATTCTTTTATAAGATCGCGTCGGCAGGCGGGCGCGTGAGGCGCGTCGTAATCCGACAGACCGCGCGTGTCGTATAACGAAAATCCCTCGTGATGCCTCGTCGTCAGCGTTATATACTTCATCCCCGCCGCCTTAGCGGTTTTTGCGATCTCGCGTGCGTCAAAGTTTTTTGCGCTGAAAGTATAAAACAGTTCGTTATATTTTTCGTCCGGTATGTTTTCAAAATGCTTTATCCACTCGCCCTTGCCGAGCTGTGAATACAGTCCGAAATGTATGAACATTCCGAAGCCGAGCTTTTCAAACGCGGCAACTCTTTTTTCGGGTACGGGTATCATATAATTCTCCTATCTCAAGAATCCGTTTATGATCTGCTCTTCCGCCTCCTGTTCGGTAAGTCCGAGGGTCATGAGCTTTATAAGCTGTTCTCCGGCTATTTTTCCGATAGCCGCCTCGTGTACGAGCGAAGCGTCAACGCAGTTCGCCTCAAGTCCGGGAACCGCCAGGATCCTGCCGTTGTCCATTATTATTGAATCGCATTCCGTGTGACCGCTGCATTCGGCGTTTCCTGTTATCTTCGCGTCGAATTTCTGATAAGAATCGTCCCTTGCGACGGAGCGCGATACGACGTCAGCTGACGATCCTTTTCCGTTCAGCTCAACGTTGTAAACGCTTATCGCTCTTTGCTCGCCGTGCGTCATAAGGCGCTCTCTTACCACGAGCTTCGCGCCTTCTTCAAGCACGGCTTTTGTCGTGCGCTCGGTATCGTCGACGCCCTTGATCTGCACCATTTCCATCGTTACGGCGCTGTTTTCCTTTTGATATACCTCGGTAACGGGATTGAGGATTCGTTTTCCCTTGCCCTCGCCCGAGCCGTAATGCTTTTCGACGTACTTTATTTTCGCGTTTTTCTCAACGAAAAAGCGGTGTATGCCGTCGTGCTGTGAATCCTGGTTTCCGCAGTTGTCAATACCGCAGCCGGCGATTATGACGACGTCCGCACCTTCTCCGATATAAAAATCGTTATATACGGTCTCTTTAAGTCCGCTTTCGGTCATAACGACGGGAATGTGAACGCTTTCGTTTTTTGTACCCGGCTTTATGTGTATCTCAAGTCCGCTTACGTCTGTTTTTGAGATAATCTCAATATTTTCGGTCGATCTTCTGCCCGCGGATTCGCTGTTCGAGCGGATATTGTACGCGCCCTCCGGCACGGAATGAAGATCCGCCACCTCGTAAAGCAGTCTTTTTTGTATTTCGTCAAGCGGTTTCATTCTTCGGCTCCTTTCTTCACGGCACCCATTTTACAGTCGCTTATCGCGGATGAAGTGCCTATAAGCGAGGGCAGTATCTCGTCCCTTGCTCCCTGCCTGTCAAGCTCGCCGTTTTTCAGAACGATTATCTCGTCGGCGATGCTGAGTATCCTCTCCTGATGCGAGATTATCATTATCGAGCCGCCTTTTATGTTTTCTCTCATCCGCTCGAATACGTCTATAAGGTTTTTGAAGCTCCAGAGGTCGATCCCGGCCTCCGGCTCGTCAAAAAGCGAAAGCGGCGTATTGCGAGCTATTACCGTGGCGATCTCGATGCGTTTGAGCTCGCCGCCCGAAAGACTTGAATTCACCTCGCGGCTTATATAATCTCGTGCGCAAAGGCCGACGGACGATAAATATTCGCACGCGTCGGTTATGGATATGCGTTTGCCCGCGGCGATACGGAGCAGATCAAGAACGGTCATTCCCTTGAATTTCACCGGCTGCTGAAAGGCGAAGCCGATGCCGAGCCGCGCTCGGTCGGTAATGCTCATATCCGTTATATCCACACCGTTGAATATAATTTTACCGCTTGTGGGAACGTATATACCGGCTATAAGCTTTGCAAGCGACGATTTGCCGCCGCCGTTCGGTCCGGTGACGACGAAGAGCCTGTCGTCGGGTATCGATAACGATACGTTTTTGATTATCTGTTTTTCTTTTCCCTCGACCTCGACGGTAAAGGAAACGTTTTCAAGTTGAAGCATAATTTTTAGTCCTTTTTATAATTTTATCCCACCGGGAACACGCTGCCGCCTATGAATTCGCGTATCAGGCTGTTTCTCGGCACGTCCTCGCACGAAAGTCCGAGAAAATAGTCGAGAAAACGCAATAAACGCTTTGCCTCGGTGTATTCGGGCTCATCGGGCGTAATGGCGAACAGAAGCGGCTCGGCGAATGTTTTAAGAACGGCGAGCTCGTATAACGAAGCGGAGTTGAACATCACGTTCGCGTCCTCCTGAAACGGGAAAATGTGGTTTTTCTCCCCGTGTCTGACCGCCTGCCAGCGCGATATGGTTTCCTTTGCGGAAAATCCGCGCGTTCTCGCGTCGCGCACCATACGGCGGATCTCACGGTTGTCAGTCGTCGGTATACGGTTATGCTCGTCGATATTCAGCGACGTTACGGCGCTGATGTATATCTTGAATTTGTCGTCCGGCGATATTGCGTACGAAAGCTTGTCGTTCAGCCCGTGTATGCCCTCGATGACGAGCACGTCGTTTTTGTTAATTTTCAGCAGATTGCCGTTATATTCGGCGATGCCTTTTTTAAAATCGAAAGTAGGCAGATCGACCGTTTCACCTTTCAGAAGCTTTGTCATATGGTCGTTGAAAAGCGGAACGTCGAGCGCTTCAAGACATTCAAAATCATATTCTCCGTTTTCATCCTTAGGCGTTTTCGATCTTTCAACGTAGTAGTTGTCGCACGCTATCGGATGAGCGGTAAGCCCCACGTTTTTGAGCTGTATCGACAGACGGTGGGAAAAAGAGGTCTTGCCCGACGAGGACGGACCGGCGATCATAATGATACGCCTGTTCTCTTCCTTTATCTGTTTGGCTATCTGCCCTATTTTGTGCTCCTGATATGCTTCGCACGAGAGGATTATGTTTCTGCCATCACCGCGCGATATCGCGTCGTTCAGCGCTCCGACAGTAGGCACGCCGATGTTGTCGCCCCATACGGTGGAAGTATGCATCGTGGCGAACAGCTTTTCCGGTATCTCTTTTCTGCCCGGCTCCGTCGGTCTGTTGTGATACGGAAGAAACAGCAGAAGACCGCCGTGCGCTCTTTCGATATCGAATATATCTATATAACCCGCCGACGGCGGCATATAGCCGTAGTAATAGTCGCAATAGTTTCCGAGACGGTAAACGTTTGTCGTCGTGGCGCGGCGGTAATGGAATAACCTTTCCTTATCCGCCATACCGTGCCGGCGGAAAAGCTCCACGGCCTCAAGAGTCGGTATTTTCGTCTTTACGAATTTTTCATCTTCTTTTACGTACCTGTGCATTGTCGATATTATTTCCGCAAGCTTGTCGTCTGTAATATCGTCGCCGTTCGTTCCGTCCTTGAAACGTACGGTAAAAAACAGCGCCTCGCCCACGGCATATTCGAGCTTCAGCTGGCTTATCCATTTGCCGAATACGTGCGTCATTGCGCGTAAAAACATCATCGTCGCGCCGCGCTCGTAAGTTTTGTGACCGTCGCGGTCGCGCGTCGTTATAAAAGAAAGCTCGGCGCTTTTGTAACCGCTGCGCGCAAGCGCCGCATCGTCCGGTATCTCTTTGTTCAGCTCAAATATCCTCTGTCCTATCTTTGCAAGGATTATCGGGGCGTCATATTCATTCTGACGTTTCAGAGCGACGGACAAAAAAGTCTCGCCGGGCTCCGTCAACATATCTGCGCCTTTGTATTTCAATATCATCGCGGTACCTCCGCCGCATATTATTTCTAATATATCATATCAGTTAATTATGAATTTTTCAAGCAAAAACACAATACCGTTTATACCGTATGAAAATTTCAGGCAAACGCTGCATAAAAGCAAAACAGAACGACGTTTTATCGCATCGCTCTGTTTTGAATTATACTTTTAACGGCAAAGCGCCGTATCAGTTCCGTTTATTTCTCAAGCGCCTCAAAATGCGGGCATTCGAGAGGCAGGTTTTTATTCACGGGGCAAGCCCATCTTACAGCGTTTTTGATTATACGCTGAACGTACTCGTTATGATACGATCTGTTCGTTTCGTGACCGGGCTGAAAATAGAATATTTTTCCGTTGCCGCGGACGAACGTACAGCCGGAACGGAAGACTTCGCCGCCGTTGAACCAGCCCATGAAAACAACCTCCTGAGGGTCCGCGATATCGAACGGCTCTCCGTACATCTCCTCGGATTCGAGCACGAACGTTTCGGGTATGTCTTTTGCTATCGGATGATTGGGCTTTACCGTCCATATCCTCTCCTTCGCACCGTCGCGCCATTTGAGGTTGCAGGTCGTACCGTTCATACGTCTGAATATCTTTGAATGATGACCGGAATGAAGCACGACAAGTCCCATGCCGGATAAAACGTATCGCTGCACTCTGTCGACTATCTCATCCGGCACGTCGCCGTGTTTCATGTGTCCCCACCAGATAAGAACGTCGGTATCTTTCAACACTTCGTCGGTAAGACCGCATTCTTCCATATCGAGAGTCGCGGTACGCACCTCGATATCGTCGTCGCGAAGAAATCCGGCTATGAACCCGTGGAGACCGCCCGGATATATCTTTGTTACTTCCGGTTCGACTTTCTCGTGAAAATTCTCGTTCCAAACCGTTACTTTCATATAAACCTCCGTTATTTCTTTTGATTTCATTTTACCATAAAATCCGGAAAATGCAATACCAAAAATAAATTTTCTTGAAATTTTGGATTTTTTTAAAAAAAGACTTGATTTTTCCGAAAAAATGTGTTATACTACACGGGCAAATGAATAAAAGCATGGGCAAACGGCTATGGAAAGATGGCTGAGTTGGTCTAAGGCGCACGACTGGAAATCGTGTAAGCGCTAATACCGCTTCCAGGGTTCGAATCCCTGTCTTTCCGTAAAACAAAAGGACGCACAAGCGTCCTTTTGTTTTACGCTGTCTTCATGACAGGGATTCGAAGCAGTGAAAAAAACGCTCCGTGCGAGCGTTTTTGAACGGTGACCGAAGGATTTTGCGAAGCACGCACAATCAAATCTGCACAAATTGCTTCGCAAAATCCAAGAAGAATCCCTGTCTTTCCGTAAAACAAAAGGACGCACAAGCGTCCTTTTGTTTTACGCTGTCTTCATAACAGGGATTCGAAGCAGTGAAAAAAACGCTCCGCGCGAGCGTTTTTGAACGGTGACCGAAGGATTTTGCGAAGCATAAACTAACAAATCTGCACAAATTGCTTCGCAAAATCCAAGAAGAATCCCTGTCTTTCCGTGAAACGGAAATTGACGTCCGAAAGACGTCAAATTTTGTTTTACTCAAACTTCATAACAGGGATTCGAAGCAGTGAAAAAAACGCTCCGTGCGAGCATTTTTGATATTTTTTGTTTTATATAAATAGGACTTGAAAATTTCATAATTATGTTATACAATAGTTAAAGATGATGTTCAGATGTAAACAGGAGACTTGGCAGTGCTGAAAAAGATCAAGAGTATTCTTCTGTTCGACGTTTCCTCGGACAGAAACAGTAAACTAATCAACGACCGTATAACGGAAGACAACCGTAAATTTGCCGTGATCTGGACATTGGCTCAGGTCATTTACTGGGGCTACAGCATAGTCGCTTCGTTTTTTGAGCCTTATTATGCAAAGTGCCGTTACGCATACGTTGCCGCAATGATACTTACTATCATCGCGTGGTTTTTTGCTGCTGTTTTTTCAAAAAAGCATCCGAAGCTGATGATATTCACGGAGTTTTTTACAAACGCCGCTTTATTCGTCGGAGGTCTGCTGATCGCCTGGATACTTTTGCGTGACGATATTAAAACGCTTATGCTTTTTGTTTCCGTTATTATAGCCCCTATCTTTTTCATAAAAAACACGCTGTCGAATCTGATCATGATCGTTATCGAAGTCATTTCTTCGGCTATACTTCTGAGTCAGGGACTTGACCCGGAGGTTTATAAATGGGCGATATCGAATCTTGTCATATTCTCTTCCATCGGCGTCGCGCTTGCTCACTTTATAAATAAAGCGAGATACGAACGTTACGTATTTGCCGAATCCGCGGACCGGCTTCTGAAGCTTCAGACAGAATATGCGTATTACGATCAGATGACGGGGCTGAAAAACAGACGTTCCTTCTCCGAAAAATCTGAAGCTTTTGAAAAAAACGCGCCGGATTACTGCTGCGTAATAATGGCTGATATAAACGGTCTGAAAAAGACGAACGACACGCTCGGTCACGAAGCGGGCGACGAGCTTATTATCGCAGCTGCCGACTGTCTGCGCGACGGCTTCGGCAAGTCAGATCTGATATACCGAATCGGCGGTGATGAATTTTGTATTATGCTCACGGATCCCGCTGTCAATGCTGACGAATGTATAGCGTTCACAAAAAAGAACGCGGCAGAACACAAGGGAAATTACGTGAACGAGATCTCGATAGCCTTCGGATACGCCGCTACGACGGAATTCACGGACTTCGAGACCCTGCTCAAGGAAGCTGATATGAGAATGTACGAAAACAAAAGGATACATTACGAGAAAGTCGGAAGGAACTGAACAGGAAAATTGAGCCGACTGTACCGATACCGTCGAACGGTTTCATTATTTATACACAATATGTTAATAATAACCTCTTGATTAAATCCCGGGTATCGTGTATAATAGTCGCGTTCTGAAAATTTGTACCCTTAGCTCAGCAGGATAGAGCAACTGCCTTCTAAGCAGTAGGTCGCCGGTTCGAATCCGTCAGGGTACGTCAGAAAAAAGCACGCTTTCGCGTGCTTTTTTCAACTAAATCCGTCCTTACGGACGGGTGAAATCACTTCGTGATGAAATCCGCACTGACGTGCGGGATAAATAGGACGGATTTAATTTCATCTGTCGCCATAGCGAAAGATTTCATCCGGGCTTTGCCCGGATTTCACCGCGGCGTCGCCGCGATTTCATTTTTTGTTATT
>CACZVC010000108.1 GCA_902784545.1 uncultured Ruminococcus sp.
AATAACCGTTCGGCGGCGGCTCGTTTGCCGCCCCGCCGCGTAGAATAAGTTCTTCTTTGATTTTACAATAAAACAGAAAAAAAGTCAAGGCAAAAAACGATCAAAAGAGCGTTTCGTAGATCCGTTATGTTATACGTTTGCGCGGACGGGTCAGGCTTTTCCGCCGAAAAACAGGATGGCGGCGGAGGGTCCTTTCGCCTGTACGGTCAGATACGTAAAGCCGTCTTTTTCCGATATCGACGCGCCGCCGAAAACGACGGGTTTGCCGTCGACCGCGCTTTTCACCCTGTAAACGTATTTTCCGCCGGCGTTTGTGAAAACGGAGATAAGCCCGCGGCGCGTTTTGCGGTTTATTTTTTCATAGACCTCAAAGCTGTCGCCGGGACAGCCGTAAACAACGGGATCAGCGGCTGTCACGTCGCCGCGCACGCGCTTGTATTCGTTCAAAACCGCACGGAAAAGCGCGACGCCGTTGTCGGACACGTTCGGCAGATCACCCCAGATACCGTTCTGTCCGAGAACGAGCGAGGCGAGATTTATAAGCTGAGAAGCTTCGGGATCGTCCGGCAGATAATGCGTCATAAACAGAACGGACGGTATCCATTTGTCGTAGCAAAGCGTTTTGCGGCAGACCCAACCGCGCGCGGGACCGGGATTCACGAATACGTTTATCCACTGATCCGGAGGAACGGTTATATCGTAGTTCGGATAATACGGACCGTTGTTTACAGCGAAATATTTGCCGGAGGACAAAAACGCAAGCCCCACGCAGCGCCCGTGCTCGGTGACGTCGAAATCCACTATCGCGTCGGGGACGGCGGCGCAAACCTTGTCCGCGATCTTTGACAGATACCGCACGAGATTGAAGCTGTAATTATCGGCGCGCTCCCACTGTGAGGAGTCTTCTCCGCCGTGGCGGTGTCCCGGCGCGTCGCAGCCGAACATACTGACGGCGTCCCATTTGAAATAGCGCACGCCCGTCTTTCCGGCGAGCTCGATAAGTCGGTCGGCGAAGTCATCCCAATAGTCGGAAACAAGGCACATATCGTAACTGTCCTCCGTCTCCCAGACGGGACCCGGAGTCGACGTTTTGCCGTTTGCGCTGCGGATATTTCCCTTGTGCTTTTTCAGTATCTCGCTCGTGCAGGCGGCGGCGGGAGGCGCAAACCACAGCCCGAGGATCATTCCGCGCTCTTTGAGAAGGTCCGCGATATGCTTCATACCGGAGGGAAAGCGCGATCCGTTCGTTTCCCAGTCGCCGGTTTTACTGAACCAGCCGGTGTCGATAACGAAAACGTCTACGCCCATTTTGTGCGCGATCCCGATTTCCTTTGTGATCCGCTCCTCGTTCATCGACGACAGGTAAGCCTGTTTGTTATAGAACCTGTTCCGCTCCTGATACGCCCAGGTGTTGTAAAAAATATACGGCTTGCGGCTCGCCGCGTTCAGACTGCAGTATTCAAGCTGAAATTCGCGGTATGCGCGGGCGAGCGCGTCCGTGTCTCCGTCCACCGCTCCCGCCTGGAACCATATGCTTTCAAAGGGATCGTCCCGCAGGGACTGCCCGTGAAGATAATTTCCCTTTACGGCGCAAAGAGCGATTTTGCCGTCCTTTTTTTCATAGCAGAGATATTTGTCTGGGTACGTCGAGCCGTGCTCATATGCGACCAGAAGCGAAAAATCGCGTCTTTCCTCGGCGAGGATCGGACCCATCAGCGCGTCCTCGTGCTCAAAAGCGGGGACCTCGCGCAGACGGTATGAGTGGACGAGCTGATCGTATTCGGAAAGACGGACCTCCGTGCGCCGGACGGCGCCTTCGTCGGGATAAGAAAAATACGATACAGAATCTCCGCCGCTTTTTGTGAGGCGCAGATCCGAGTTTGAAGAAAGAAAATAACGGAAACGGAAAAACGGAGTAAACGCGCAGATAAGAAGCTCGAGCTTGAGCGTGCAGCCGCGCGCTTCTCCGGAAAACGTGAGCTGTTCGATTTTGTCGTTCAAAAAGCGTCTGTCGGTCAGGCCGAACGTTTCCGGCGCGATCTCGGTTTTCTCACCGTCTATCTCAAATATGGGCCAGTCAAAAGGGACCGCCGTGTTTTTGCCTGACGGACGGCAGGAAAACAATGATGCGCCGCCGATCTCAAGCGTGTAAAAAGGATTTGTGCAGATCATGGCTTTTTTCCTCAAAAGAGTATTTCGGACGGCGTACAGCTGCAAAACAGCCCGAAAATACGCGCCGTCCGTGTTTATTATGACGACATACCGAAACGTTGTCAATACGTTTTTTCGAAAAAAGACGGTACGCGGGATGAGTTTTATTTTTGCGCGCCGAAGATGCCGTCGCGGTACGCGGACAAGCAACCGGCGCAGTACCTGTCTTTCCCGAGCAGCGCTTCCGCGGCGTAAACGCCGCCCGGCAGATCGCGGTCGAGCGGATCCATTATCGCGCTGTCCATACCGGTCGTCATCGCGCCGATAAGGAACGCGTGGTTGAGGGCTTTTCTGTACGGCTGTCCGTATGAGACGTTGGAAAGTCCGCCGGCGATGTGCGCGCCGGGATATTCTTCACGTATCTTTTTCGAGGTTTCGATGAAATTCAAAAAGCTGTCCGGCGACGAGCCGACCGCTCCGTTAAGTTTTTCTCCTATTATCAGCATGGCGCATCTCCTTTGCTGTCAACGTCCGATCAGCCGCTTTTTGATGTTTTCCAGCGTTTTGGAGACCGTCGGTTTTTCGTAATCACTCAGAAGGTCGAAATTACTGAACGTACCGCCGTCTTCGGAAGACCAGCCGATCAACCATTTTCCACGGTGTTCGTCGTCAAGCGTCCCGCTGTCGGAGATGTATTTGAAAACGTAGTAAATATCTTTCCGGAAAAGGTATTTGACTTCGCCTATGTATTCGATCTGATCCGGGACGGTTCCGAGCTCGGTCGGATATGTCAGCCAGTGGATAAGATCGCTCTTTGCCAGATACTCGGGCGATAAATATTCAGCGGGAAAAAGGGAAACCATCCCTTTGTTTTTCAATGCCTGATATGTAAGATTCGCGCAGACCGGATCCGCCGCAAGCATCGATACGCTTTCCCTCAGTATCGGCGCGCCGAGATCGATAAGCGATTGCAAAGCATAGAAACTGATGCTCCCGCGGTGGACTTTTGAAGTCTGTGTCAGAAGTTCGATCATCCTGTCGCTTCTGAAGTACCTCGCGGTATCTGCGGCAATTTCCCATGCATTCAGAGCGTCTTCATCGGGGGCGGAGAGATTCAGATATCTTTCCAGTTCTTTTTCCAGGTGTTCTGTCAGCTGTTTTTTGACAGTGTCGGGCAGATCGCTCAGACGGTCTTTATATTCCAGAAGACCGCTGTACAGTCTTCCCTTTTCATATTCACATGACGCGTTCCGGGCGAAAGAAAGCAGGCGGTCCATACATCCTTCCCCGATGGTTTTCTGCGCAAAGATTTGCTGAATGTTGGCGTCTATCGGGCGCGCTTCCTCCATCAAACGGTGAAGCTCATCGGCACGGTACAGTTCTTCCGCGGGAACAGATCGGTTTGACGGGTAGATCCTCGGATAGATCGCAAGGATCCGGTCGCCGTAAGCGCAGCGCAAATCTTTTTCTTTATAATCTGTAATGGTTGGGATCTCTTCCAGCAGCATCTGAACCTGCTCCGCCGCAAAACCTGAAAGCTCCTTCCGGTCCCCTTCGTCCGGCTTTTTGATCTTTCCGAGAACGTTCAGCAGATATTCGGTCAACTGTATTTTATCTTTCCATTCGTTTTCTTTGATCGCTGTAAGAATATTTTCAAAAACTGACATTTTGATAACGCCTCCCGTTGCGCGTTTATGAACAATTCAAGTTTTCACGCCTTACCGTCATTTTTTCTCCTTTGTAACTTATACTTCTTCACTATTCACTATTACCTCTTACCTCCCGAAAATCCTGCGCTGAAAGGAGCGAAAGTGAAAGTGAAAAGTGAATAGTGAAGAGTGAATAGTAAAGAGTGAATAGTGAAGAGTGAATAGTGAAGAGTGAATAGTGAATAAGGAAAAATCCTGCTTGCGCAGGATTTTTGTGGTATCACTTCAAATCGGACCGGGGGTGCCAAAAAACTCTATTTTGCGGCTTGTGATTGTACGATTTGGATCGCATAAAATTAAAAATCAGTCAGAATTGTTTATAAATTCTCTTCGACTAATGTCTTCAATTCTTCGTAAATCTGAATCCGGTCGTCGGTGATACAGCCGTTTTTGATAATCCTTTCACATTGACGCACGATTTCAGTAAATTCTTCTTTAGAGACAAGAAGCCCTGTTGGAAGTTCATGAACGCCGAACTGGAGCGAACGGATATTCTTTTCAAAAACAAGTTGATAGGTTTTTGTATCGGCATTCTTGCTTTCAAAAGCATCGTCAAGAAATGAGTACGCTTTCTCTGCCCGATACTTATCATTTTTGAAAATAATAAAATAATAACGCAAATCCGGAATTATTAGTTGTTCACAACGGGGAAATAAATAATTGTGCAAAGGTTCTTGTAATGCGAATGGAATACACCCGTTACCACAATTGAGCAGAAAATCAAAAGAATGGTTATCGACCAAATCCGAGGTGAATTTGCTGAGTATTTGATTACGAGCATCTTCTGAGAGCGCGTTCAACTCTTTTACTGCTTTGTCAAGCAAGACGTTTGCCTGCTTTTTCAAGCCGGACGAAAACAATTCTCCGTATTCAGTTATATACTTTGAAAAATCTAAGTATTGCATGATTACGCCTTTCCGTCATTTTCCTTTTCTCCTTTGTTACTTCTCCTTCTTCACTATTCACTATTACCTCTTACCTCCCGAAAATCCTGCGCGAAAGGAGCGAAAGTGAAAAGTGAATAGTGAAGAGTGAATAGTGAATAAGGAAAAATGCTGCTCGCGCAGGATTTTTGTGGTATAGGGTCGGAATTGATATAAACAAATGCTATTCCGTCCGATTTGCTTTATGTTCAGTTTTTCTAAAGACAAACGAGATCATAAATGCGCCTATAGGCGTCAGCGGTAAAAATATATAAAACAGTATATTCCAGACTTTACTTATTGTAAAAACCGTTTTTGACACTTCAACGACACTTGAATGAGATCGAAGAACGAGCCGTTTTCAATATAGCCGTTAAGTGCGGAACCGCCGATGATTGCAGAAAAACAAAAAAATCCGAGGATAACCGATATCCCGATCACGAGCCATATCGTAATTAAGCGGTTTTCCAGCTTGCTCAAAGGTTTTTGCATACAATGTTCCTCGCCTTCTGATTCATTATATCGTAGAATTGTGAATAAGTCAACCCGGGCGAAAGCGAGATTTGCGGCGGGGCGGTGTAGTTATTCGCTTTTTGCCTTTGCGGTATTGACAGAAGAAATCAGGATCTTTTTCACTTCAACACATTTATCTAAAACGCCGTTATCGGAATAATACCCGCTCTCGAGCAGAAGTTCGATCCAGTATTCGGTTTCAGAGCATTCTTTGAGCGCTATTTGCAGTTTTGCGATAAAATCCGCCGTACCGTGCGCATACTGCGCTTCACGTACGTTTGCGCCTACGGATGTGCCGGAACGAAGAAACTGATTGATAAGCGCACTTTCGCACTTTGAGATCCTTAATTCCTTGCAAACCCTGATAACTTCAAGCGCAAGTTCTTTTGATTTGATCATCAGCGGACTTTCATTCATTTTACTTTTCTCCTTTGTTACTTCTTCACTATTCACTATTACCTCTTACCTCTCAAAAATCCTGCGAGAAAGGAGCGAAAGCGAAAGTGAAAAGTGAATAGTGAATAGTGAATAGTGAATAAGGAAAAATCCTGCTTGCGCAGGATTTTTAGGCGCTACCCAAAATTGGACCGGGGGTCGTTTTTGAGGGGCAAAAACCCGCTTTTTGTTGTACGGAATGGATCGTATTTACGCTTTATCCGGATCGTTTTTCAGTTATGGAGCATAGAAGTCTCCTGTGCCAAGATTACAAATCCTCGATTTGTAATACCTTCTAACGAACTGCGAAATTTCGCTGTTGCAGTCATAAACGCATTCGTTAATGATCTCATCGTTCAGCCAGCCGTACTTCGACATATAATACACGGCATGCTCGCGGCAACAAGCACACGGCGAATAATCATAAGCAAACTCGAAGAAATCTCGGGGAAGGCGGACTGCGTTGTCCTTCGCTCTGTTGATCGTCATAACAATTCCATGCAGTTCGTCATCGGATAGTTTCCCGGTTTTGAGTTCGTCCAGGATCAATGATTTGTATTTGTTTTTGTAGTTCACAATGAGCGCACATAAAGCCGCGTATCGATTTGTCTTCTGTTTAAGCAATGCCAGAGCATGTGAAACGATCTCGCTACCTTTGCTGGAAACAAAAACTCTGGTTGCATTTTCCCGAAGATTGGCATTTTTCGATTCTGTGTATTCAATCAGTTTGCTTTTTGATCCCGGGTAATCGGTTGAAAAGAAAACGGTTAACAGGTCAGCCTTCTTTTCGGGATCGTTTTCTTTTTCAAGTTCTTTTGCCAGTCGTATCTTTTCATCGACATCCGACTGCCTTCTGAACCGTATTGCATCTATTCGTTTTATTTGACCGTTTTGTGATTCTTCAACCAGTTTTTCTACGGACGGAACAATGGCTGTCTCAGATTTTCTTGTTTCGTTCCTCTCTTTTTCAGCGTTAATCTCGGATACATACAGATCGCAGAAGACCGATAATGATTCTGATGTTGCTTTCTTTTTTTCAAGAAGCTTGAGCAATCTCTTTTCCGTATATTGTTCATTGGAATGATATAGGAACCAGTCAAAGTCGAATTGCTTTTTGTAATGATTACTTGCTATGGCAAGTTTGCCGAGATCGGAGGCAACGTCAATCCAACTGGTTATATTTCTGAGTCCGAATATGATTGCAAGATATTCCAGGCACTCTCTGTCGAAGTCGACAAGTCCGAATCTCTTCTTGGCAATCATTTTTTTATATAGATCGTTGTACTTTTTCCGAAGCGCCTTCTCGGCCAGTTCGCTTCCGTCTTCCGCAAAGTAAGAAAGCAATTCGCTGAAGTGGAGATGCTCCCAGGACTTACGGGTATTCAAAGACAGATACTTTTCAGTTATTGCAGGCACGAATGATTCTCTGTCGGGAAACAGACATACGAGACGATAAAGATATGCCCCCCGGGAACCCTCGCACTGCGCGTCAAAAGCGAACCCGTTAAGGCATCCCCACAGGACGTCTTTTCTGTATTTTTCAACATCAGCAGTCGATTTCAGCACAGCAAAACAGCGCCCGTGGCCGCGTTTTAGATATTGCCTAAACTGCCTGCTCTTCATATGTTTTCTCTCTTTTCACAAACAACGTATGGACTATAATATTTTCAGCCATACTGCTATCTCCTTGTATTAATGAAATCGCGGCAGAGCCGCGATGAAATCCGGGCAAGCCCGGTGGAAATCGTTCGCTTCGCTCACGATGAAATCAAATCCGTCCTCTGTATCCCGCACGTCAGTGCGGATTTCATCGCGCTGCGATTTCATCCACGAAGTGGATTTATCCCGTCCGAAGGACGGATTTAGTTGAAAAAACCTCGCTTACGCGAGGTTTTTTCTGGAGGCGCCACCCGGAATCGGACCGGGGAATAAAGGTTTTGCAGACCTCTGCCTTACCGCTTGGCTATGGCGCCGTATGAAAATGAGCCTTGAATTATTCAAGGCTCATTTGTTGGAGCGGATTACGGGGCTCGAACCCGCCACCTCGACCTTGGCAAGGTCGCGCTCTACCAAATGAGCTAAATCCGCGTGGTACACTCTGCTGTCGGCAGAGTGTGGTGCCTCCGGTCGGAATTGAACCAACGACACGGGGATTTTCAGTCCCCTGCTCTACCAACTGAGCTACAGAGGCGTATTGGCGACCCAGAGGGGGCTCGAACCCCTGACCTCTAGCGTGACAGGCTAGCGTTCTAACCAACTGAACTACTGGGCCGTATATAAAGGGCTTGGTGGGAACAACAGGGCTCGAACCTGTGACCCCTTGCTTGTAAGGCAAGTGCTCTCCCAGCTGAGCTATGCTCCCATTACCGGGCCTCATCGTGCGACGGTTGGTATTATATCACAGATTTTCCTAATTGTCAACACCTTTTTGAAAAAAAGTCAAAAAAATTTTTTTGTGCCGGCGGCGGGCGTTTTCCGCCGCCGGCTGCGTTGCTTCAGTTTTCTTTTGCTCTTTTCTCTTTGAACAGTATCAGACCGGTAACGAGTACAATAGTTAACGATATCAACAGTCCCGCCGCCACGTCGGACAGGTAGTGCGCTCCCGCCATAATGCGTGCCGCCATGACGAAGCACTCCCAGATTAGGACGCAAATCCTTAAGATATCTCCGGTCTTTCTTTTGCCGACCGCGTCGAACATGAACGTCGGCGTGATAAGAAGAAAGTTGTTCGCGGTATGTCCCGACGGGAACGATTTCAAGCCGTCCGTTACCGGGATACCGGCTTTTTTCAGCTCAAACGCGTTGATACGGTACCACGGCTGATAACCGCCGTATGTAAATATCCACTCTCTGTATCTTATGCGGCAGAACACGTTTTTCAAAAGCTCTATCGCGGCGAGCTCGACGAGAAGGCTTATCGCGCAGAACAGGATAACCCTGCCCGTTTTTTTCAGCACCTCCGCGTCTGTCTTTTTTGCGAAAAACGCGAATAAAAGCATAAGTCCGACGCCCGCGGCGGCGCATATAAGCTTCGCCCAGACCGGAACGGACGCGTCGTGATTGTTCGACACTATCCACGGAAGGCTTATATCCTTTACCTTTACGTAATACTTGACTATCCTTTCAAATATCTGATACGCAAGCACGGAGCCGGCGATCATCGACGCGGCGCTCAATATCTTTACGGGAACGGACGAGCCTTTGACCTTCAGCGCGTAGACCGCGCCCATAGACAGTATGAAGCACATGGGAAAAAGCGGAACGGGCTCTATCCATATCTCGAGCGTGTTTGCAAACGCGAAATCCGACGAAGCGCCGCCGGTCATCGCCTGCGAGACAGAATAGTCGATACCGGGATTTATCGCGGTAACGACGAGCACGGCTGCCGTCAGGACGTATATGATTATAACGGGTATCAAAAACCGTTTGAGTCTGATCATTTTGAAGTCTCCTTATAAATTTGCCGCTCCTATCAGTCCGGCGTCGTTGCCGAGCTGAGCGATCCTTATTTCGGTCGATCTTCCGATGCCGCGGACGAAGATCTCCTCGTCTATTTTCTTTTGCAGAGGTATCATAAGTCCTGCGCCCTCGTTCGATATGCCGCCGCCGAGACACAGGACCTCAGGCTGAAGCATATTTATGACGTTTACTATGCCGCAAGCGAGATACGATACGTATTCGTCGACGACCTCCGCCGCGGTTTTGTCTCCCCGCCTCGCGGCGATGAACGCGGATTTGCCGCTGACCTTGCCGAGCTCCTTGTAAACGTTGTGAAGCTCCGACGACGGATCGCGTTCCATAGCCTCTTTTGTCCTCGCTATCAGCGCCGTTGCGGAGCTGTACGCCTCCCAGCAGCCTTTTCTGCCGCAGTTGCAGGGTCTGCCGTTGTGGTGAAGCACCATGTGACCGAACTCGCCGCCGATGTGGTTGAAGCCGGAGAAGACCTTGCCGTCGATGACGAAGCCGCCGCCGACGCCGGTGCCGAGCGTTATCATCACGGAGCACGCGGTTCCCCTCGCCGCGCCCGCGACCGCCTCGCCGAGCGCCGCGACGTTCGCGTCGTTATCTATCTTTATCACCTTTATTTTCGTGCCGAGCCTGATGCGGTCGACAATATGGAAGTCCTCCATCATGAGATTATGCGCGCGCATTATCGTGCCGGTCTCGCCGTTTATCGCTCCCGGCGCGGCTATGCCCATCTGCTTTACGTCCCTGTACGTCAGCCCCGCGTCGACGCAGAGCTTTTCCGCAAGTCCCGCTATATTGTCCGCAACGTGATCGTTGCCTTTTTCCGGCTCCGTCGGCACGGAAAGCTTTGAAACTATCCTGTTTTCCTCGTCTATCAGAGCGGCGGCTGTTTTCGTTCCGCCCAGATCTATACCTATACCGTACATAACAAACACCCCCTTGTTAAGAGTGAGACCATTATAGCAGATTTTATGCGAAAATGCAAGAGTTATTGAGAAATTCTCAGGGAATAAAGAAAAATATTTATAAAATATTTATAAAATCACGGTCAGCCGCCGTTGTAATTACTAACTATTGATGATATAATATATAATGTGATAATATTGGAATATCTATGAAACGGACGGTCATATAATATGGCTTTTACTTTTACGGGCGGGCTTGACCTGCTGAAGGGCGGCAGACGTCCCGTCGGCAGGATAAAGACCCTGCTCAACCCGGATTACACGGTCATACATCTTTCAAAAAACAGGGGCTCGTCGTTTGAGCCGTGCGTGAACGAGGGCGATCCCGTCGCCGTTTATCAGCGCGTCGGCACGGAAATATGTCCCGAGGGCGAAATACCCGTATACAGCGGCGTTTCCGGCAGACTGCGCGAGATCCTGAAAAACGACAAAGGCCTTTTTTACGGTGCGGTGATAGATACCGACGGCGAGGAGCGCACTGCGCCCGTGACCGGCTACGACGGCGCTCTGTCGGAGCTTACGCCGGAGAGGATAATCGGGATATTGAAGGAAAAAGCCGTGCCGTGCAGAGGTCCTCTGCGTTTCGCTTTCAATAAAATCGGGGTTTTACAGAAAAAATCCGAGAGATTTTTGCTCAATATGTGCGAAAGCGAGCCCGGCGTTGCGAGCCGCAAGGCGCTTTGCCTCACCGATCCCGACGCGGTGCTCAACGGAGCGAAGATACTGATGCGTGCGGTCGACATAAGAAAATGCGAAATAGTTATAGAGAAAAACGATAAAGAACTGTTAAAGGTTATAACTGATAAGATAAAGCGCGACCGGCTTTTCAGCATCGTCAAGGTCAAGGACAAGTACCCGCAGGATGAGGAAGCGTACGTTACCGCCTCCGTCTGCGGCGTGATACCCGCCGATCTGCGCCGCCCCGACCGTTCAAAGGTCGCGGTTTTCGACGCGGAAACGGCTGAGGCGGCCTTCCGCGCCGTGGCGTACGGAATACCTTACTGCCGCAGGATCGTCACCGTCGACACCGAAAACGTGCTTTGTCCGATAGGTACGCCGATATCGGAGCTGCTTTTCAGCTGCGGCGTTTCCATGGAGGACTGCCGCTGTATAATCGCGGGCGGTCCCATGCGCGGCGTTGCCTGCCGGAGCGCGGACGAGCCCGTCGACGCCGCGACTGACGCCGTGACCGTCATTTATCACGGCGACGGCAGACATATCCCCGAAATGACGGAGTGTACGAGCTGCGGAAAATGCGTTTCCGTATGCCCGTCGCGCATAATGCCGTTTTACACGGCTGAGCTTTCGAGAAAGAGAAAATACGCAAAATGCGCGGAATACGGAGCCGCCGCCTGCACCGAATGCGGCTGCTGCGACTACGTTTGTCCCGCGTACGTTCCGATAAAAAAGCTGATCCGGACGGCTAAACAAAGACTGCCCGGGGACGCGGGAGACTGACGATGAAGGTTGTTGAATTGTTTAAAAGGAATCTGCCGCCGGTAAAAAGAGGACTGAACAGCGCGTTTCTGTGCGGCTCATGCTCCGTTCCGGGCGTTATGCTTCACGTTATGGCGGCGCTTTTGCCGATAATCATCTGGGGCGTTTACCTTTTCGGCTTCCGCGTGCTCACGGTCGCCGCCGTATCAGTTGCCGCCTGCGTCGTCTCTGAGGCGCTTCTGACGCTGCTGTTGTATAAAAAGGCGAAGATAAGCGACCTTACCGCCGTCGTCACCGGGCTTATGCTCGCAATGACGCTGCCGGCGGCGACACCGCTGTGGATACCCGCGGTCGGCGGTGTGATCGCGATAGCCGTCAAGCAGCTGTCGGGCGGCACGGGCAGGAATTTTCTGAATCCCGCGCTGTTTGCGCGCACGGTCATAATGCTGATATTCGGCAGGATGATGATCTATACCGCGCCTTTCGTTAAGCTGCCTCTTTTCGCCAACGTATCGGACGGACTTTCAGCCGGGACTGCTATGGGGATGCTCAACGACGGGCGTTTCCCGACGGAATCCGTTTATGAGCTTTTATCCGGCAAATGCGCCGGGAATATAGGCGAAATATCGTCGATCCTGATACTTCTGGGCGGAATTTTCCTGCTTTTGCGCGGTATAATATCCTACCGCATACCCGTCGCGTTTTCGCTGACTGTCATGGCGCTGACGTATCTTTTCCCGAGGATAGACGTCGATTCGAGCTACGCGGTCTACTCGATTTTGTCGGGCGGCGTGCTTTTCGCGGCGTTCTTCATGGCGACGGACCATTCGACCTCGCCGTGTATGCCGCTGGCGCAGTTCGCGTACGGCATAGGCTGCGGCGCTCTGACGGTGCTTTTCCGCTATTCGGGGCTGTTTTACGACGGCGCGTATCCCGCTGTGCTTATAATGAACGAGCTTTCAAGACCGCTCGACCTGCTTTTCTACCGTCTGTTCGGACCCAAAAAGACAGCGGCGAAGCCGAAAAAAGCGCCTGTCGCCGTGCCGGCTGACGGCGTGACGGAAACACACGCGCCGGGAGCGGATAACGCGGCTGACGATACCGCGGTGTTTGAAGCCGTGCGCGACGCCGATACAAAAACGGGCGAAACGCCGGAGGAAACCGACCGCGACGCAGATACGGCGGAAACGGCGGTATTTGAAGCCGTGCGTGAGGAAGAAGCAAGCGAAACGCCGCCGGAAGAAGACGCGGACGAAAAAGCCGAGGAAAAACACGTCGACGCCGTGCCGGAGATCTTGCCGGACGAGCCTGACGGGGAAAACGAGCCCGAAAACGATCTTATGATAAAAGAGGAACCTGATAATGGGTAAAATAGTCTCCTTTGCAAATCAGAAAGGCGGCGTGGGCAAATCCACGTCAGCGATAAACATAGCCGCCGGTCTCGCCGTCGACGGAAAGCGCGTGCTTATAGTTGACAGCGATCCGCAGGGCAACACGACGAGCGGCGTCGGCATAAAC